>CALBWN010000070.1 GCA_937974295.1 uncultured Candidatus Saccharibacteria bacterium | reverse complement strand
AAAAGGCTGGCGAGTACCACACCACGTATGACCGGCTCGAGCGAGAGTATATTAATAAGAATGGCTATACTCGCTACTGGGACGACGCGAGCAAAGCGCCGTATCTCTACAATGCCGCGCGGCGTGAGTTTATTAGCTATGACGATGCGGAGTCGATGAAGTATAAGGCAGAGTATGTCCAGCAGCACAACTTGCAAGGGATTATTGTCTGGCGCTATCTTTCTGACCCGCAGAGTAATGATGCGTTGCTGCGGCAACTCGACCACACGCTGCATGGCAGCGCTGCGCCATCGTCGACTCAGCCGCAGTCAAATCAGTCACAGAATATCACGCTGCCACCAAAGGTGATGCATATCTCACAGGCCGAACAGCCACAACCAAGCCAGCCACCGCACGAGGGTGCATTGGCAGCTACTGGTGATAATGTGCCGCTGCTATACTACGGTGGCGCGGCGCTGGTTATGTTAGGCGTGGTTGGCGCGGCAGTGTATGCTTGGCGTCGTTGGCGTGTAAAAAGGTATTGACAATGAATAGTTTAGACAGTAAACTATTTATTGTATGAAGGTAGAAGCAAAGTCAGGCATACAGTCGCAGCGCCAAGCGTGTATTGAGAGCATCACGAGCTGCTTATTTCAGCTCAAGCAGCGCCTGGCGTACGCTCAGCGCCAGACCGACCAGCAGTTTGGTTTGGCGCCTGTTCACTGGCATGTGCTGGGCCTATTGCATAGTGGAGCTATCGAGACGATGGGTGATGTGGCGGCAAAGCTATGTGTTTCTAAGGGCGCAGCGACGCAGATTCTTGATACGCTGGTGGCAAAACAGCTCGTCCAGCGCACGCCAGACCAGCACGATCGACGGGTGGTGCGCCTGCAGTTGACGGCGCAGAGCCAGCAGATAACCGACCACTTCCAGCAGTATATGACGGAGACTGTTGCTGATCTCTTTGCGGTACTGAGCGATGCCGAGCTGGCGCAGCTCGACCAGCTTATTAATAAAATTGCCCAGCCGCATAAGGCGGAACGAGCATGAAGTATATGTGGCGTCTGCTCTGGGGCTATTGGTGGCAGCTGGGGCTGCTGGTTGGTGCAACGTATGGCTCGGTGATGGCAACGCTGAGTTTGCCAGACTTTATGGCGGCGATTATTAATAATGGCATCGTTGGCTCCGACATGGCCGTTCTGTGGCATAATGGCTGGCAGATGATCGTGGTAACGCTGGCTGGTGCAGTGGGGACGATTGTGTCGGTCTTCTTTGCGACGCGGATTGCCACTGGCCTTTGCCAGCAGCTGCGCGACCAAGTGTTTGCCCGGGTGGAGGATTATGCCATGGCGGACTTTAACCGTTTCTCGACAGCATCGCTGATTACGCGTTCGACGAATGATATCCAGCAGATCCAATCAACGGCGATTATGCTGCTGCGCATTGCCTTGATGGCACCGATTATGGCCGTGGCTGGCCTGCAAAAGGCGCTGGCCAATGCACCAAGCCTGAGCTGGATTATTGCCCTGGCGGTTGCCGTGCTTTTGGTAGTAATTATCGGGCTGTTTGTCGCCGCGATGCCCCGCTTTCAGCGCTTGCAGAGCGTGGTGGACAAGCTGAACTTAGTTGCCCGCGAGAACTTGACGGGCCTGCGCGTGGTGCGCGCTTTTCATACCGAGGCAGTCGAAGAAGCAAAATTTGATGCTGTCAATGATGAGCTCACCAGGCTCAACCTGGTGGTCAATCGCCTGATGATGGTGATGGAGCCAGTGATGATGCTGGTGATGAATCTCGCAAGTGTGGCGGTAGTGTGGTATGGCGCGCTGGCGATCGGTGATGGGCGCCTCGCAATTGGCAATATGATGGCCTTTTTGCAATATGCCTTGCAGGTGATTATGTCGTTCTTGATGATCTCGATGGTGTTTATTATGGCACCGCGCGCGGCTGTGTCGGTGCGCCGAGTAGCAGAGGTGCTCGATACCAAGCCGTCGATCACTGACCTAGCTAGGCCTCGGCCACTCGCGCCGGGTGGCACGGGGCGGATTGAATTTCGCAACGTTACTTTTGCCTATCCAGGGGCAGATGAGCCAGTGCTCAGTAATATTAGCTTTGTGGCGGAGCCTGGCCAGACGACGGCGTTTATTGGCAGCACGGGCTCGGGCAAGTCGACATTAGTCAATCTGATTCCGCGGTTTTATGATGTGTCGGCTGGGCAGATTTTGCTTGATGGGGTGGATATTCGTCACCTCAGGTTGACTGACCTAGCCAGCCAAATTGGTTATGTGCCGCAAAAGGGTGTGCTGTTTCGGGGGAGTATTGCTAGTAATATTGCCTATGGCGCGCCTAAAGCAGATAAGGCGGCGATTGCTCATGCAGCAGAGGTGGCTCAGGCGAGCGACTTTATTGGCCAGCTCGATGATGGCATGGCAAGTGAGATCGCGCAAGGCGGTACCAATGTCTCGGGTGGGCAGCGCCAGCGGCTAGCGATCGCCCGGGCGTTGGCCGCGCAGCCCCAGGTGTATATCTTTGATGATTCGTTCTCGGCACTTGATGCGCGGACGGATGCCGCGCTGCGCCGCCGCCTCACGCAGGAGCTGGCGGGCAAGACAGTGCTAATCGTCGGGCAGCGGATCCATACAATTGCCCAGGCGGATAACATTATTGTGCTAGATGAAGGGAAGATCGTTGGCCAGGGGCGGCACCAGGAGCTCATGCAGACCTGTGCAGTATACCAAGAGATTGCTGCGTCTCAGCTAAGCGAGCAAGAACTAGCTGTGCTTGAGCAGCCTATGCCGCCAAGCACTGCTAGGCAAGGAGGGGTGCGATGAGCCAGCAGTCGTCTCCAAAGTCGCGCTCATCAGGAGTGCGCCGCGGCCCAATGGGTGGGCCAGTCGCTGGTGGTGGCACAGAGCGAGCCAAGGACTTCCGCGGGACGGTGCGTACGCTGCTGCAGTATCTGCGCGCCTTTCGTTGGCAACTGGTGCTGGTGATTGGTTTGACGATTATCAGCACACTGTTTGCGATCGTTAGCCCCAAACTGCTCGGCAACGCGACCAACCAGATTGTCGATGACTACACGCGCCTGCGTACCTACGATGCTATCCACGAGAAGCTTCCTGCCGGCGCAGCGATCCCTGCGGGTATGACGGGTGAGCAATTTATGGCATCACCCCAGGGCAAGCAGCTGGCGCAGGCGCTACCTGCCTCGGCTCGCGAAGCCGCCAAGACGCTCGATCTTGGTACGCGTCCCACCTTCCATTACGATGCGATCTTGCAGATTGTCCTCTGGCTCGTGGGGCTCTATACGATCAGTGCGCTGTTTCGTTATGGACAGGCCTGGCTGATGACGAATATTACCCAGAAGCTCACATACCAGCTGCGTCGTGACATCTCAGAGAAGATCAATCGTTTGCCGCTGCGCTACTTCGACACACAAACCCATGGCGAAGTCCTTAGCCGCATTACTAACGATGTCGATACGGTGAGCCAAACGCTTACCCAAAGCCTGTCGCAAATGATGAGTGCGGTGGTGATGCTAGTGGGGATCCTCGCGATGATGCTGTCGATTAGTTGGCTGCTGACTGTGGTGGCGCTCTTGGTTGTGCCGCTGTCGATGGGGCTGATCGTTGTGATTACCAAGCGCTCGCAGACGCAGTTCATCCGCCAGCAAGATGAGCTAGGCGAGCTCAATGGCCACATTGAAGAGATGTATGCTGGCCACCAGGTGATGCGCGCCTTTCGTGGGCAGGAGCGGTCGCTGAAGACTTTTCGGCAGATTAACCAGCGGCTCTTCTCGAGCGCCTGGCAGTCGCAGTTTCTCTCTGGCTTGATGTACCCGGTGATGAATGTAGTGGGCAATATTGGCTATGTTGGTGTGGCGGTGCTTGGTGGGTGGCTGGCGATTGAGGGGCGGATTAAGATTGGCGATATTCAGGCCTTCATCCAATATATGCAGCAGTTCAACCAGCCGATTGCCCAAACGGCGAATATTGCCAATGTGCTGCAGTCGACGGCAGCCGCGGCCGAGCGAGTCTTTGAATTTCTCAAGGAACCGGCCGAAGCACCCGACCCGGTGCCCGCCACCACACTGCCAGTGGTGCGCGGCGAAGTGGAGTTTCGCGATGTTGTCTTTGGGTATGATGCGAAGACGCCGGTTATTAAGCACCTCTCGGCTCATATTCGCCCCGGCCAGCGGGTAGCGATTGTTGGGCCAACCGGTGCGGGTAAGACAACGCTGGTTAATCTGTTGATGCGATTTTATGATATTGACAGTGGTCAGATCCTGATCGATGGGGTAGACATTGCCCAGATGACGCGCAGCAGTGTCCGGCAACTCTTTGGCATGGTGCTGCAAGATACGTGGCTCTTCCATGGGACGATCCGCGACAACCTGCGCTATGGTAACCCTGAGGCGAGCGAAGCTGAGGTGTTGGCAGTGGCGCGTGAGGCGCATATTGACCACTTTGTCCGGTCGTTGTCGGGCGGCTACGATATGGTGCTCGACGAGGCTGCGACTAATATTTCGCAAGGGGAGAAACAGTTGCTGACGATTGCCCGCGCTATGCTTGCCAAAACACCGATGCTCATCTTGGACGAAGCGACCAGCTCGGTCGATACCCGCACAGAGGTGCTCATCCAGCAGGCGATGGATAGGCTGATGCAGCATAAGACAAGCTTTGTCATTGCACATCGCCTCAGCACGATCCGCAACGCTGATCTCATCCTTGTGGTGAAGGATGGCAACATCATCGAGCAAGGCACGCACGACGAGCTGCTCGCCCAGAGCGGCTTTTATGCGGAGCTGTATCGGAGCCAGTTTGCGGAAGAGCTATAATATGAGATCGCTTCCTATGTTATACTCAATAATATGAGTATGGAGCTACCCGAGCGAACAATGCAATTTATTGACTCATGGCTGGCACTGCGGAGCAAGTGGCTCTCGTGGCCAGGCTTTACGGTAGCGATTGCCCAGCAAGATGAGGTTGTGTTTCATCGCGCCTATGGTGTTGCCGATCAAGCGACTGCCACGCCCCTCACGCCAAACCATCTACTGCGCGCAGCATCACACTCCAAGATGTTTACTGCAACGGCACTACTGCAGCTGCAAGAGCAGGGGTTGTTGCGGATCGATGATACCATTACGACATACCTGCCATGGCTGGCTGGACACCCCGATACCCGCTGGCAAACCATCACATTGCGGCAACTGCTCAGTCATTCAGCCGGTGTGATTCGCGATGGGACGGCAGCAGGGTTTTGGCAAGGAGAAACGGCCTTTCCTGATTATGCTACATTGCAGCAGCAAATGATGCAGACCCATCTGGTGTGCGAGCCAAATACGGAGTTTAAGTACTCGAACTTTGGGTTTGCGCTGCTTGGGCAAGTGATTGCACAGGTGAGTGGCCAGTCGTATGCTGAGTATGTGATAAAGCATATCATCCAGCCGCTTGACTTGTCGCATACTGTGCCAGAATATTCTTCTGATTTGTCCATGGCAACTGGCTATAGCCGTGTGACGCTTACCCAGCAGCGTCAAGCCTACCCACACCTCACGACGGGGGTATTGCAGCCAGCAGCTGGCTTTTGTACGACTGCTCATGATCTCGCCCGCTTTGTGGCTGCATTGCGGGTTGGTTCGGGTAAGTTGCTGCGTGATGCGACCAAGCGCGAAATGCAGCGCCGCGCCTGGGGTTATACCAACGCGCCAAATACAGCAATGGCGTATGGCCTGGGCATCAATGTTGAGCAATGCGCTGATGGTACTGCGCTGATTGGTCACAGTGGTCGCTTTCCTGGCTTTGTCAGCCGGACGTGGCTTCGCACGCGCGACCACGTGGTTGTGTCTGTAATGGCGAATGCACGAGATGCTGCGCCAGATGAGATGGCGCGCTCAATTTTGGCTATTATTGATGCGTTTGGTGATGAACAGCAGACGAGTGTCGAGCTTCGTCGCTTTGAGGGGCGCTTTGCTAATCAGTACAATATATACCAGGTCGTCGCGACGCGTTACGGGCTGCAGCTCATCAACCCAAATACATGGCAGCCATTTGCAACAGCGGAATCATTAGAAGTTGTGGATGATACAACACTACGTATTGTACGTGGTAGCCATTTTAATTACTATGGTGAGGATATCACCTATGACTTCGATGCAACAGGCACGCCAAAGGCAATAGCGATCAGTGGTATGCAGAGCGTGGCTTCTTGCGATGGTGATGTGCCACCACAATACTTTGACAGTGTTTGATGAATAAACTGAATGACATACTTTATGTAGACGTATAGTGTCACCCAAAGAAGCAGTGGATAAGAGTAGATGAGCTTGAAACTAATGGGGTGCGAGTACCCTACCGATATTAGCGCAAATCAAATATATCCAACGCGCCAAACTTCCCTGTCAGCATGGTGCGCTCGATGATATGTGGGGCGATTGCTTTGGAGAATTTTTTGGGGCGTGTTTTGGCGGGGAGGTCGAGCACGGTATTGAGTGCATAGACGAAGAACTGATAGCGATGCGTCCCAAAGGCGGGGTGTGGGCCGCCCCAACCTGGTTTGCCCCAGGTAGTCGTGCCTTCGATGGCGCCGTGAGGGAGGTAGTCGCTGCCGATTTCTGTGGTGGTGGGTGGGAGATTCCAAACAATCCAGTGGTAGAAGCCGCCAATGAAGGGTGCGTCGGGGCTGTAGCACACCACGGCGAGGCTCTGCGTACCATCGGGGATATCGCTGACGGTGAGAGGCGGTCGCTGGTTGCCGCCGAAGCGCGAATAGATCTTTGGTATTTTGGCGTTGTTGTTGAAGGCGGGGCTGGTGACTTTCATGTCTATAGTATACCGTATACTGGTCATGCTCGCCAGAATAATTTCGATCAAATGGCATACAAATGGGATATGCACAGGAGAAAGCACCAAAAATAAGCCAGGCAATAGCATCATAGGCAATTATTTGCTATAGTGGGCCAATAATGATTACCGACCAACTTCTCCGCACCTATCCAATCATCTCCGACCAAGTGGATGAGCGTGAGCTGCGGGTTTTGCTGTGTGAGCTCGAGCGGCTTCTGAGAGCTGGCTGCCAGGGGTTAGTTGTTGAATTTGGCTGCTATGTGGGGACGACGAGTTTGTTTATTCGGCGCTTGCTTGATGCGTATCAGCATGCGGGAGCCTTTCACGTCTATGATTCATTCGCTGGTTTGCCAGAGAAGACGGCGCAGGATGCAAGCGCAGCTGGTGAGCAATTTGTGGCAGGGGAGCTTGCTGCAACGCGCAAGGGGTTCCTCCAGCAGTTCAAGAAAGCTGGGCTGCGCCCGCCAGTGGTGCACAAGGCGTGGTTTGCCGAGCTTACCCCGCAGGATGTGCCGGAGGACATTATGTTTGCCTTTCTCGATGGCGACTATTACCAGTCGATTATGGACTCACTCCGGCTCGTAACACCCAAGCTCACTACTGATGCGGTGCTGGTGGTGGACGATTATGCTAACGAAGCGCTGCCTGGCGCGGCCCGGGCAGCCGATGCGTGGTTACAGATGCACCCTAGATTCTGTTGCCGGGTGGAGGCGAGCTTGGCGGTTATGACTCGAGTGGTGTAGTAGCCGATAGAGTGATTGGCGATGTAAGACTATATGTTTGTTTTTGCTATACTATACCCATGGAATATACACAAAAGATTCAAAAGTATATGCCTTTATAGACAGCCAAAACCTCAATCTTGGCATTAGATCGCAGGGTTGGGAGCTTGATTTTAAAAAATTCCGCCTCTATTTAAAGAATAAATACCATGTTGAAAAAGCCTACTTATTTATCGGTTTAGTATCGGGTAATGAGCAGCTATACACAAGGCTACTTGAGATGGGATATGTGCTCGTCTTTAAGCCTACCGTCGAATACCGTGAAGATGGCAAGAAAACGTACAAGGGCAATGTTGACGCTGAGCTGGTTCTCTACGCATCCGCCAAATGTTTTCATGAATACGACAAGGCAGTTATCGTTTCTGGTGATGGAGATTTTGCCTGCTTGGTAGACTATTTGGATCAAAATGACAAGCTTCGCGCAGTCATTTGCCCAAATAAACGATACTCCAGCTTGCTCAGAAAATACCGTGGATACATTCACATTATTGGTAACGCTCGAGACAAACTAGCATATAAAAAGGCCAGAAACAGCGGTCGGTCGAAACCTTAGGCTTGTCTGGCCATGGTGATATCCCCCATTATAAATTAATACAGTAGGTGGTGTCAACATAGCTTGTTTGAGCCAATGTGACACCTGTTATCCATTGCACTTACCTCAGAACATGCTACAATGAAAGCATCAACTATAAGCCACACAGGGGGAAAAGGTGGACGATCCAATTCATATTACATCAGAGATTGGCCGGTTGAAGACAGTGCTCTTGCATCGGCCGGGTGAGGAGCTCGAGCATCTCACGCCAGAACATTTGCAGCGCCTATTGTTTGACGATATTCCGTATCTCAAGGTTGCGCAGGAGGAGCATGATCGCTTCGCGGAGCTGCTCCGCTCGCGTGGGGTCGAAGTGTTGTACTTAGATGAACTTGCCGCCGAGGCACTCGCTGACGAAGCAGTGCGGCGGCAATTTGTTGTTGAGATGCTGGTAGCATCGAAGCAAGACAACCAACGCGCATCGCGGACACTGGCCGAGTATTTGCTGAGCATGGAGCCACGCCAGATGGTGCGCAAGCTGATGGCGGGGGTGCGCAAAGATGAGATTAGCCTGCCGCCTGAGCAGCAGCAACTCCACACGATGGTGGCGCATGAGCAATATCCCTTCTATCTTGACCCAATGCCAAACCTCTACTTTACGCGTGACCCAGCAGCAGCGATTGGCCAAGGTTTGACGATCAACAAGATGCACTGGCCAGCTCGGCGCCGTGAGTCGCTCTTTATGCGCTATATTATCGATTTCCATCCGCGCTTTGCTGGCAAGAATGTACCGGTCTGGTATGATCGCAGCCAACCATTCTCAATTGAGGGCGGTGATGAGCTGGTGCTTAATAGCCATACGATGGCGATTGGTATTAGCGAGCGCACCTCACCAGAAGCGATTGAGCTGATGGCGACGAAGCTCTTTGCTGAGTCGAATTTTGACACGGTGATTGCGCTTGAGATTCCCAAGAGTCACGCCTTTATGCATCTGGATACCGTCTTTACGATGATTGACCACGATAAATTCACCATCCACCCAGAGATTCGAGGCTTTGAGGGGCGGATGAATATCTTCGTCTTGCATAAGGCAGACGGGCAGGCCTACCCAACTATTACCAAAGAACATAATCTCGAGCAGGTGCTCAGCCAAGCCCTTGGCGTGCCGTCGATTACCTTGATCGAATGCGGTGGCGGTGATGATATCGCTGCAGCGCGCGAGCAATGGAATGACGGTAGCAATACCTTGGCGATTGCTCCTGGGGTGGTGGTCACCTACGACCGCAACTATGTTACCAACCAAAAACTGCGTGAGGCAGGCGTCGAAGTGCTGGAAATTACTGGCTCGGAGCTTGGCCGGGGTCGTGGCGGGCCACGCTGCATGAGTATGCCACTAATACGAGAGGATGTGTAAATGAACCTACCAACCAATCTAAAAAACCGCTCATTCCTAGCCCTCAAGGACTTCTCGTCAGAGGAAATCCGGCAGATGCTCGACGTGGCGCACGAGCTCAAGAAGCTCAAGCGCGAGGGTGTGCCGCACCGCTTACACGAGGGTAAGCAAGTCGCCCTCTTGTTTGAGAAGAATTCGACCCGTACACGCTGCGCCTTTACAGTAGTGGCCAATGACCTTGGTGTTGCGCCGGAGTTTCTCGGCAAAGATGACATCCAGCTGGGCAAAAAGGAGTCGGTTGAGGATACCGCGAAGGTGCTGGGCCGGATGTTTGATGGGATTGAGTTCCGCGGCTTTAAGCACTCGACGGTGGAAGACTTGGCCAAGCACGCTGGCGTACCAGTGTGGAATGGTTTGACCGACCAGTTCCACCCGACGCAGATTTTGGCCGACTTTATGACGCTTGAGGAGCACATTGGGCCGCTGGCTGGCACGAAGCTGGTTTTTGTCGGTGATGGGCGCAACAATATGGCCAATAGCCTGATGATTGGCTCGGCCAAGATGGGCATCGACTTCCGTATCTTAGCACCAGCTGAGCTGCACCCCAGTAACGAGCTGGCTGATCTTGCCCGGGCAATTGCCGCCGAGACTGGCGCGCAGATTACTGTGACGGATGACCGCGCGACGGCTCTCGAGGGGGCAGATGCCATCTACACCGACGTGTGGGTGTCGATGGGTGAGGAGGCACAGTTCGCTGAGCGGATTGCCTTGCTCAAGCCTTACCAAGTGAATCGTGCCATGCTCGATGAAACGCACAATCCACACGTTAAGTTCTTGCACTGCTTACCGGCCTTCCACGATCTCAATACCGAGATGGGGCTGAAGATCTACCAAGACTACGGCCTCGAGAGTATGGAAGTGACGGACGAGGTGTTCCGCAGCGAGCACAGTGTGGTCTTCGACGAAGCGGAGAACCGCATGCACACGATCAAGGCAGTGATGGCACTGACGTTATAACAAAGTAACTGAGGCATAGGGGGCCTCACATATGACAACACAACAAACACAACACGAGAGCAAGCTGGGGTGGCGATCGCTCACCGGGCTTGTCATCGGCAGCATGATTGGGGCTGGTATCTTCAATCTTGTCCGTAATACCGCAGAGTCGGCTGGGCCACTGGCGACGATTATCGCCTGGCTTGTCACTGGGGTGGGGATGGTGTTCCTCGTCCTGAGTTTTCGCAACCTTGCCGAGAAGCGCCCTGACCTTGATGCTGGTATCTATAGCTATGCCGAGGCAGGGTTTGGCAAATATGTTGGATTCAACTCGGCTTGGGGGTACTGGATCTCGGCCTGGATTGGCAACATCGCCTATGCTGTGACGGCCTTCTCAGCGCTTGGGTATTTCTTCCCGCAGCTGTTTGCTGATGGCCAAAACTGGGCTTCGGTGATTGGTATGTCTATCCTGCTGTGGGGTGTGCATTGCCTGATTCTCAGAGGTGTGCGCACGGCGAGCGTAGTGAACTTGCTCATCACGATTGCCAAGATTGTTCCGCTGATTATCTTCCTTGTGGCAATTATTGCTGCCTTTAAGCTCGATATATTCTCGAAGGATCTCTGGGGCTTGGCTGGTAGTAATTTCAGTCTTGGGTCGGTACTGAGCCAAGTGCAGAGCATGATGATCGTTACCGTCTGGGTGTTCATTGGCATCGAGGGGGCGGTTGTGTTCTCGGGCCGGGCTAAGCAGCGCAGTGACGTCGTTAAGGCGACCTTCATTGGTTTTGCCGCCGTGCTTGCGCTCTATGTCTTGATGACCGTCCTGGCCTTTGGCGTGGCAACGCAGCCGGAGCTGGCTGGCCTCAAAGACCCAGCGATGGCACTCTTGCTCGAGAAGGTGGTTGGGCCGTGGGGTGCCTGGCTGGTCAATAGTGGCTTGATCATTGCGGTGCTTGGTGGCTGGCTGGCCTGGACGATGTTTGCAGCTGAGCTGCCCTACCAAGCGGCAAAGGTTGGCACTTTTCCGACGTTTTTTGCCAAAGAGAACAAGGTTGGCGTGCCAAAGAACTCGCTGCTGGTGACCAACGCTTTGGTGCAGTTCTTTATCCTGACGATACCGCTGACAAGTGGCTCGGTGTATAACATTGGTATTGCGATTGCGACATCGGCAATTCTTGTGCCTTATGCCTTGACGGCCTTCTATCAGCTGAAGTACTCGGCTCTCGAGAAGCCAGAGACGAAGGGCCGGGCGGCCAATATCTTGATTGGTGTGATGGCCAGCGTGTATAGCGTTTGGCTGGTCTATGCCGCTGGGGTAGAGAACTTACTGGTGACGGTGTTCTTGTATGTGCCGGGTATTGTGGTCTATGGCCTCATGCGCAAGCAGCAAGGCAAGAAGCCGTTTACAACGCTTGAGTGGCTGCTTGTCGCAGCACTGCTGGTGGCGCTCGCCTATGCGCTATTCCAGCTGCTGACTGGTGGGCTGGATAAGACACTTGGCATTACGATGCCAAAGCTGTTTAACTAACAAGTAATCATGCGGTGCGCCGAGAAAGGCGCACCACATTGCATAAGAGAAAGGAGTGTGATGTTTCGCTACGCAATTACCCGTCGGCCAAGCCGTAGCTTGATCAACGGTATTAGCCAAACACCGGAGAAGGGGAAGCCAGACTATGAGCGGGCAATGCAGCAGTACAATCAGTACGTTGCGCTGCTCCGCCAGTGCGGCCTTGAAGTGACGGTCTTGGAGCCCAATGAGGAGTATCCGGATAGCGTCTTCATTGAGGATAATGCTCTGTGTACGCCGCATGGGGTGGCAATTTTGTCGCGGCCTGGGGCAGCAAGCCGGCGCGGCGAGGCGAGCTTGCCTGATTTGCGCCAGGCGCTCAGCCAGCATTATGATATTATCGAGCAGGTCGAAGCACCCGGCACCGTCGACCCCGGTGATATTATGATGGTGGGCGACCACTACTACATTGGTCTAAGCCACCGCACAAACCAAGCGGCGGCCGAGCAGATCACCGCTATCCTTGAGCGCTATGGCATGACGGCCGAGACGGTTGAGGTGACAGGGATTCTGCACCTCAAGGATGATGTGGTTTACTTGGATAACAACAACCTGATCGTTGCGAAGGCCTATGAGCACCACCCAGCCTTTGCAGCATTTAACAAGCTGGTGGTGGATGACGATGAGTACTATGCGGTGAATAGCTTGTGGATTAATGGCACGGTGATCGTGCCGCAGGGCTTTCCCAAGATTGAGCAGCAGATCCGTGACTGTGGCTACCACGTGGAACTAATCGATACCAGTGAATTCGAAAAAATAACCGGCAGTTTGACCTGCATGTCGTTGAGGTTTTAGGATGAGTACAATTGTGATTGCATTGGGTGGTAACGCCCTCCAAAAACAAGGTGAAGCAAGTGCGGCTGCGCAGCAGCGAGTGGCGAGCGAGACGGCGGCTCAGCTAGTGCCGCTGATTGCGGCCGGGCATCGGCTGGTGATCGTCCATGGCAATGGGCCGCAGGTGGGGAATATTGTGCTTCATGAGGAAGCGATTAATACCCCTGAGGTGCCGACGATGCCGCTTGATACGTGCGGCGCGATGAGCCAGGGGGAGATCGGCTACTGGCTGCAGCAGGCGCTGACGAACGAGTTTGCTCGCCGTGGCATGCCAAACCACGCCGTGACGATGGTGACGCAGACGGTGGTGGATGCGAATGACCCGGCGTTTGCAAATCCTACCAAGCCAATCGGGGTCTTTTATGCCTCCGAGGCTGAGGCGCAGCAGTCGGCGGCGGGGCGCGATTTCGTCTTTAAAGAAGATGCGGGGCGAGGCTGGCGCCGCGTTGTGCCATCACCTCGGCCGCAGCGCGTAGTCGAAGAAGGTGCGGTGCGTGCCTTGCTTGATGCTGGCTTGACCGTCGTGACGGCTGGCGGCGGTGGAATTCCGGTGGTTGAGAATGAGGCGCAGGGTATGGCTGGGGTTGAAGCGGTGATCGATAAGGACTTTACCGCTGCGGTGGTGGCTGATGCGATTGATGCTGAAGCCTTGGTGATCCTCACGGCCGTCGATAACGCGATGGTCGACTATGGTACGCCGCAGGCCCGTGCGATTGGCCGGACGACCAGCCAGGAGATGCAGGCTTATGCCGAGCAGGGGCAGTTTGCGTCCGGTAGTATGCTGCCGAAGGTGCAGGCCGCACTCAATTTCGTGGCAAAGCCTGGTCGGCGCGCCATCATTGCTAACCTAGAGCATGCCGCTGCCGCTGTGGCAGGCGAGCAAGGGACGATTATTGTGTCGTAGGATATTCGCGAAGAAAGAAGTAGATAGACACTGGTGCAAAGGGCGCTGGTGTCTATTTTTGATGGCATTGTTCTGTGGTGAGTATGGTATACCCAGTACTTTATTTCTCAAATTACTTGACATTTCAATATACCTTGTATAGCATAGTACCAGGCAATAACAATAATATAGTAAGGAGTATCGAATGAGGAGAATCGATATAATCAAGCGAGCAGGGCGGAACCTACGCCAAGCCAAGGCTCGCACAGCACTAACAGCACTGGCGATGTCAGTGGGAGCATTTACAATTGGTTTGGCGCTGATGCTGGGCAATGGCGGCCGGGCTTTCTTGACCTCGGTGATTGATAGTGCCGGTAGTGCCTCGACGGTGTATGTGACGCACGCCCGTGACGAAAAGAAATTACCTGAATATGGCAAAAATAAGGCGGTGAATGAGAGCGGCACCCTCGTGCTGAGCGATGATGATGTCGCCAAGCTCAGCAAACTGGATCACGTCAAGACGGTGCGGCCGTATGCGAATGTGACCCAAGTGGTGCGCTATGTAGAGAGTCCAGCCAACCACAAGCGGTTGATTGCCTCCATTAACGTCAAGAACGAGGGTAAAACATCGAAAATTGTGGCCGGTGAGTTGACGAAGACTGATGATGGTACAGACCTTGTGCCTGGCCAAGCCATCCTTGCCAAGGAATATCTGGCTGACTTTGGCTTTGACTCGGCCCAGGATGCGGTCGGCAAGACGGTGACGCTCCATGCTCAGGGGCCGGGCGGGACGCATGATGCCCAGCTGACTATTGTGGCGGTCGAAACAGCCGGTATGGCCTCAATTGGCTACCAGCCTGGTGTGACGATTGCAACTGATGATGCACTGCTTATCAACCAAAAGACCAAAGCTCCCGGCGCAGCTAACCAGTACCCAAGCGTCGTGATACGGGCAGACAGCGATGATCATGCTGCTGCTGTGAAAGACGCCGTCGTGAAGCTCGGTGGTGGTACCTACCAAGCTCAGACCTTTACTGAAGCAAAGGAAGGTATGCTCAGTCTTATCAATGGGGCGCAATATGCTCTGCTCGCCTTTGGTGCCCTTGCCTTGCTGGCCAGTATGTTTGGGATTATTAACACTATGTACATCTCGGTGCTGGAGCGGACGCAGCAGATTGGCCTGATGAAGGCGCTGGGGATGCGTAGCCGCGATGTTGGTAAGCTCTTCCGCTACGAGGCTGCCCTGATCGGTGTCATCGGTGGTGCGATTGGTGCGGGCGGGGCTAGCCTACTGAGCTTGCTCAACCCCTGGATCGTTGAGAAGCTCAAGTTTGAGGAGGGTATGCAGCTGCTTCTACCCGAAGCCTGGCAGATGGTTGCCCTCGTGGCACTACTGGCCATCCTCGGCATTATTGCCAGCTACTTACCGAGCCGCAAAGCAACCAAGCTTGACCCAATCGAGGCACTAAGGACAGAATAGAATAAGGAGAAGGACATGATTGAACTACGGCATATTACCAAAACCTATGGCAAAAAGCACAACCAATTTACGGCGCTCAATGACATTAACCTGACCATCCCTGGGGGCGCCAGCGTCGCCATCCTCGGTAAATCTGGCTCGGGTAAATCCACCCTGATGCACGCTATCTCTGGCCTGGACCGGCCGCAAACGGGGCAAGTGGTGATCGGCGGGCGAGATATCCTGCAGATGAAGCCGCGGCAGATTGATGCCTTTCGGGCACGGACGATTAGCTTCATTTTCCAGAGTTTCTTTGTGGAGGGCAACGACAGCGTGGTGAGCAATGTGATGCTGCCACTCGAGATCGCTGGTGTGCCGCGGGCGCAGCGCAGCGCTAAGGTGAACCAAGCGCTGGAGGCGGTCGGTCTGGCCAGCAAAAAGAACAACAAGGCCAAGGATCTATCCGGTGGGCAAAAGCAGCGCCTGGCGATTGCCCGAGCGATTGTCGGTGAGCCAAAGATTCTGTTTGCCGACGAGCCAACCGGCAACCTGGATAGCGAGACGGGTACTCAGATTGAGGAGTTATTGTTTCGCCAGCAACGCGAGCACGGCACAACGCTGATTATTGTGACGCACGATGCGGATCTGGCCAAGCAATGTGACTACCAAGTAGTAATCAAAGACGGGCGTGTCACACGCCATAACATCCCAGGGGGGCACTGATGAATGCAACTGACTATGCCGAGGCGCTGACGACGCAGCTGCGCAAAGGCTTCTTATCGTACTGCGTGCTGGTGGTGTGTGCCAAGGAGCCACGCTATACCAGCGAGATCATCCAGCAGCTCCGTCAGGCTGACCTGATGGTGGTGGAGGGAACGATCTACCCATTATTGAGTCGCTTGCAAAAGGACGGGCTCTTGCAACACGAATGGAAAGAAAGTGAGCAAGGGCCACCACGCAAATACTATACGGCCACACCATTTGGCGCAGAGGTAACCAAGCAGCTCAAACACAATATTGCGGCACTAAGTAGTACAATAGAGAAGTTGTAAGGAGGACATGTCATGAAGGAAATTACCAATATCCACCTTGCCAAGACACCGTTTCGTGTTGAGGTTGAGGCGAAGCACGCGCTGGGAGAGTATCTGGCGTCGATTCAGCAGCGGATGCATGCCGAGCCAGAAGCAATGCGCGAGATCGAAGCGCGGATGGTCGAGCTGCTGGCCGAGCGCGGTGTGACGCGCGATGGTGTGGTGACTACTGAGGATGTCACAGCACTGCGCGGTCAGATGGGCGAACCTCGGGAGTTTGCCAGTGAAGCCGAGGCAGGAGATGACGATGCTGCGCTGCGAGATGCAGCTGAGGCAGCTCTCGCGGACGGGGCACCCAAGCAGCTGATGCGCGATACAGATCATGCGTTGATCGGTGGGGTGTGTGCTGGGGTAGCGGCATACTTTGGAATTAGCCCGCTGTGGATCCGTCTGCTGGCGATCGTCTCACCTTTTATGACGTTTGGGACGGCGCTGCTGATCTATATCGTGATGTGGCTTTCTATTCCACCAGCAGTGACTGCGTCGGATAAGCTGCGCATGGCAGGTAAGCCAGTGACGTTTGATAGCTTAAAAAAAGCCGCGGCCGAGCCTGCCGGCGGTAGCCAAGCGGCCCAGACTGCTGCGAAAGTCCTGCGCATTATGATTGGCTGTGGGGTCTTGATGATGGCGCTGGGCGCACTCGTCGCGCTGATGGTCGGTGGCATAATGAGCGCTACCATGGTCTCAAACATGGGCGACTTTGCTGCGCAGAGCTGGCTGTGGTTGGCGTATGGCTGTGCAGTGCTCGGCGGCGTGGCGCTGACTGCTTTGCTCTCACTCGGTGCATGGAGTATCTTTGCCTGGCGGCTGAAGCGGCCAGTTGGCATTGCGATGCTGGCGATGCTCCTCGTTGGGGCAGTTGCTATCTCTGGCCTAGCGGTTGGTGGCATGAATGCGGGGATGAGCCTCGAGCGCCAAATGCGCGACGTGCAGCGCACCAAGGTAGTTGACGTAGCCGATGCCACTACGGTGCGGGTTGATGGCACCGCCAGGGTAAGCTATGGGGGCTACGCTGAAAAGCCGCGTGTTGAGATAGATTACCTGCAGATGAAGGGTGTCAAAGAACCAACAACAAAAATTACTAAGGAAGGCAGCCGGGCTATTGTGATGGTGCAGCACGATGCTTGCCGCGACCGGCACGACTTTTTCTCGACGTGTACTTACTCACCCAAGGACTATGCGAGCGTCCGGGTCTATGGGCCATCGCCGCAGACGATGGAGGTGGACCATCGCCCTGACATGGTGACCGATCGGCCATAGGCTAGGGGTAGCTAGTGTCAACGTCAAAGACCCGCTTGCATGGCGGGTTTTTGCATTTTTTGCTTGCGGGGAGGCGGAGCGTGAGAGATGGGCCACGTCTTGGTCGGTATGGCGATTTATCTCACCTTTGCTATACTAGAGGTATGAGTCAGTCGTCGTCTCCCCAGGTTTTGAGCCCATCGGCGCTTGCGATGGTAGCGCAGCGATGTAAGGTGGCACGTGATCAGGTGCGGGTGGTGCCGATTGAGGGCGCGTCAACCGGGTGTCGACGAGCTGTTGCACTGGCTGAGACGCAGTCAGTGTTTGTCAAGGAAGCTGATCCAGAAGCTTCGAACCACGCTGCACTGGCAGCGGCCCTGAGCAAAGATGATGCAGTTATTCGGGCGCTGCAGCAGGCCGGTTCGCCTCTGGTGACGGAGTTTGTTCAGTATGATGATGAGCGGGTGATTATGCTTAGCCAGGCGTATATTGCCAAGGATGGCTGGCAGTGGCAGCCGCCTGATGTAGCGGATACGCCGGCTAGCCAGCGCTATATAGCGGCGGTGCTGCGCGCGATTGCTCAGCTTGAGCAGACCGAGCTGCCTGCGCTGGCAGCTGAGACGTGTGCGCTTCATACTACGGCGTTTGACCGAGTGGTACAGTGCCAGGGGCTTATGCTACTGCGTGATGATGCGACGCGGCGTGAGGAGCTCCAGCAGACGTACCGCTCCTGGGCTGAGCAAGCCAGTAAGCCAGTGATTCGCCAGCGCTACGAGCAGTTTTGCGCTGTGCTTGATAATACCGAGCGCTTAGCTGATCTTGCGGCGCTGGCTCAGCAGGTGGCCGATCAGCCGTGTGATCGGTTGAGTCATGGCGATGTGCGGAGTGAGACGATTGCCTACCATACTGCTCAAGATAAAGTGAAGCTGATCGATTGGCAGTGGGCGGCTTATGTACCAAAGCGGTGGAGTGCAACCGAGTTCTTGCTTGATATGGCGCGCCGCGGCTACGATGTGCAGGCCTGGCAGGCCGAGCTGAATCGGCCGCTGCTTGCTGGCCTAGTAGGGTATTATGCTGTGTGCAGCGCCCAGCCCGCTCCTGAGGCAGCTCAAGCAGTGCGGCGGCTCCAGGCGTATATGGCGGCTACGGCGTATGATATGCTGGGCTATGAGTAGCTGACTGGTTGATGGATGCTGAGTTGGTTGCGACGAAAGTACTTATACGCGTCTAATTTTAGAGTAGCGCATTAACATGCGTCAAACACATGTAATTCTCCAGAAGATAGCAGATGAATGTTTTTCTACAGCAGGTGTATAACACCAGTTTTATGCAATAATGCATTATTGATATGAGCGTAAAACTACCTTGAGGGTGTGTTTCTTACCAACACGCAAAATGTCACCGTTAGCAAGTGGTGTATCTTCGCTGGAAATTTTGGAGTCATTGATCTTCACGGCATTTTGCTTGATGAGCCGTCTGGCCTCGCCGCGACTTTTTGTGATGCTAAGTCGAACAATGATATCGATAATTGACTCATGGGCATCTACCTGAATGATGTCAATATCCTTGGCAAGATTCTTCTGACTCACCTCAGAGACCCATTGCTGCTCGGCATCAACGGCGGCGCTCGCTCCGTGGTACATTGACACTATCTCTCGAGCAAGACCCTTTTTGATATCGCGTGGGTTTTCTCCGTCGTTGAGTCGATTTTTAATTACAGCAATCTCACTCATAGGCAGGCGCGTACAATCCACAAAACACTGGTAAATACCCGCATCCGCCAGCTGCATGATTTTAAAGAACATATCTTTGGCATTTAGATTGAGACCCACACCGGTGCCAAGGCTTTTGCTCATTAATTTTTCGCCGGTTTCTGGGTTTTCGAGCAGTGTGGTTGTCATGACAAACTTTTCTTTTTGCTTGTAGCGCTTGAGTAATGTACGGCCAGCCAGCATATTGAATGTTTGGTCGGTGCCACCAATCTCTACATCAACATCCATTGCCACAGAATCGTAGCCCTGCATCAGCGGATAGAAGAACTCATGGACGAAGAGTGGCTTCTCGGCAGCGACTCGCTTTTTGAACGCATCGCGCTCTAGCATCTGCTGCACGGTAAAGTTGGAGGCAAGCTCCACAGAATCTTCAAATGTTAGCTTGGAGAGCCACTCCGAATTAAACTGGAATTCTATCGGGTTGTCGATATCGTTAAAGTCTAGAATCTTGCCAATTTGTGCCTTAAATGTCTGCAGGTTCTCCAGCACTTGTTCGCGTGTTAGCTGCACACGCATCGAAGTTTTATCGCTCGGATCACCGATCATCGCGGTAAAGTCGCCAATTAGCACAATAATCCGGTGGCCAAGAGCGTGGAACCGTTCGAGTATCAGATAATTTGTTGAATGCCCAAGATGAACATAGTTCGCAGTTGGGTCAATACCAAGATAGAATGTGAGGCGGCGGCCACTTTGTAGCTCCTTTTTGAGACTATCTTTGCTCGGAAGAATTTCGGCAACTGAGCGAGATAGCGCTTCATCGATCAAGTGTTCGTCGGTAATAACGTGGTGCGCTTGAGTATTCATGTATAGTATTTTACTACATACGAGAAGAGATAAAAACTAACACGTCTTGAGCTCACTTGTTATGTGCCGCTGGAGTCCTATGATGCACGGCGTATCACAGCTTGAAAGGCAGTACAAAGTTCCATTGCGCTTTTTGGAGGTATAACCATACTATGGATTGAGTAGGGAGTTAACAAGAGCATGATATGTAGTGACTGCGAGTGTGTAAATATCTTGTTTATACATAGATGTATGACATCGCTTATACTACTTATGCTACAGTTGATGGTAGTGCTAGATCTGAAGATACACTACAATCATACTATGAATCAAGAATGGAACGTTATAAGTCAAAAGAAGTTAGTTGACTCACCGTGGTACAAGCTCAATATTGAAACCGTAAGGCTCCCGTCAGGCAAAGTCCTCGATGATTATTACGTGCGAGAGGGTATGAACGCCGTTTTGATCGTTCCACGCACTCATGAAGGCAAATTTTTACTGGTGCGTCAGTATAAACACGGAGCGCAGCAAAGTGTTATAGAATTTCCTGCGGGTAAGATCGATGCGGGTGAATCTGCTTTAATTGCTGCAAAAAGGGAATTATATGAAGAGACTGGAGGCACCTCCAGTCTCTTTGTAGAGGGACCTACATTTTTTGAGGATCCTACGAATAGCCGTGTCAAGATAGCGATCGTCTTTGCTGATAATGTCACTATAAAGCACAGGCAACATCTTGACGATAATGAGGATATTGAAGTAATACAGCTAACAACTGATGAGCTACGAACTATGCTCATGAACAATGAGCTATCTGTGGCAGCATCCGTAGCAGCAGGTTGGATAGCGCTAGAGAGGAGATGGTAACATGAAGAGATATAAGTCCGGGACAGTAAACCAGGTATTGAAAAAAGCAAACTGTTGATTGAGGTGATTGATAAGGAATGAGGAGTAGGATGGAGACTGTTTATCGATGTGGTATCTAGACAGATATAGCGTATAAAAGGGAAAATCAGAAGTTCTATATTCGTGCTAGAATAGTCACAGAGCACAAAGTAGGGGGTGAGGGTAGAAAATATGCATAAGAAAAAACCAAGCGATAACACCAAACTAAGCTTCCACACCATCCTCTTTCGTGGTGTTCTCTATATGATTATCATTCCAACAGTTATTATGTTGGTAATATTTGGTATATTCTACACAAAATCTACTATTGATGATCATATTGCTCAATCACATATGCAGTCATACCTCAAACGTAAGTATGGCCAAGAATTTGTAGTAGAGAATTATCGAATCGAGGGAACTGGCCTTGGAGTAGATGGTGTCGCTAAGGCTGAGGCGTACGCTAAAAGTGACCACACGATTCGGTTTATGGTGAAGGGTTTTCCGGGGGACAGTCCATACAGTAATAACTATTGGGATGGATACCCCGATATGATATGGGCAAAACACCTCAAAAAGGATATTGATCCTATGATAAAAAACGTATTTGGTGCCGACACATCGCTCGCATCAATAGAAGTCTACAGTATACCTGCAGTGAACCAAAGGATAGGAAAAGAAATACCATTGTATCGTGATTCCTTTCAGCAATTCGGTAAAGATATACATGTCGCTGTGCGTATAAAGAGTGGGATTGTCCATAATGATGTAGCCGCACAGATATACCAGATAATCGTCAAGCTGCGAGAGCTTGGTGCGTCGCTATCTATTAATTATGAGAACCCCACGGTATATGTTGCATTAGTCGAAGAAACAAGTATACGCGGTATACACTCGCCGCAGGATGTGGGGAAATATATCGAAATGAAGGGGGAAAGCTATGAAAATAGAACAATGCTTGGTGTTAAGCTCATTATCTTAATAGTACATCCCTAAATAGTTTTGCCTCTAGCAGCGAGAAGCCACCATTGAGGCGCTCATAAAACAGGGAAAAATTGACAATTATTGCCATAGCGATGGATCTATTTCTCTCGAATGCAACCCATTCCTCTCTCACACCTTGGCACCTCATCAACGCTACGACTTTCAGAGTAAGAAGAATAACTCAATAGTTCTGCATTTGTGCTACAATAGTTGCGTAGCCAAAAAATAGGGGTTGTTGGGAGAAGGGAATATGTTCAAGAAGGAACTAAATAATAACACTAAACTAAGCTTCCGTGCCATTCTTCTCCGTGGTATTCTCTATGTCATCATCATTCCAACAGCTGTTATATTTCTCCTTGTTGGTGGATTCTATCTCAAGGCCGATATTGAGGCGAATCAAGCTCAAGCAACAATGAAAACTTATTTACAAAACAAATATAATGAGGAATTCATCGTTGAGAAACCAGAGCGGAAGAGCAGTGGCCTCGGCGTAGAGGGAGTACTAGCTGCCAATGCTTACCCTATACGGGATCCTCATATACGATTTTCTGTAAACACCTCATCGAATGGCAATCAAGATAACTATCCAGGTGTAATATGGTCCCGCTCTCAGAATGATAAGTTAATAAAGGATCATATCATAAATAACTCGTGGGCGCAGACCGACATCACTGTCAGTCTTGCAGACAATACAGCACAGTCGCTGAGCGGTACACCTAAAACATACGAAGAAGCGATAGCGTCTTATGGAAAAGATATTCACTACATAATAAGTGTTAATCGTAATACAAATCAATTGGCTGTCGATAACCGGGATCGGTACTATCTCATCAGCCTTATTAGATATATCAATCAGCAAAAAGTTGGCTACCGTATTATACATTACAGCATACATGATACGAAGATGGATACAGACGTAGTGTGCAATATACAGGTAGAAGGTACGCGTCTATTAGATGAAAAACAAGCCAATGAATGCTTTAGAAAATAAGGGGTGGGGACAGAAAACATGCACGAGAAAGAACCAGACGAGAATAATAGGCTAAGCTTTCGCACCATCCTCTTTCGTGGTATCCTCCGCGTTATCATTATTCCGACATGCGTCATACTTCTATTAACTGGTGCATTAATCGGTATATTTCATATTAAGTATCTTATAGAGGCTCATCAAGCTCAGGCTGAAATGCGCGCCTACCTAGAGAAAAAATATCACCAGCACTTCATTATCAAGAACTATCGAATTGAAGGAGGAGGATTCGCAAGAAGAGGCGGCAAAGTTGCAGATGCACATAGAGAGGGTAGTTCTTATACCTTTCGTGTTTTAGAGAAAGATCACCGGCTCTATCGCGATAACTACCTCTCGGCACTTTACAATGAGCAAGAAGAAAAAGATCTTACCAAGATGGTTAAAAAATTGTCTATACCTGCAGTAAAATATATGCCAGATATTACAATTGCTCCTGATGTAGCTGATGGGATACAGGGTACGCCAGCTTTTGCTGAGATGTTGCGAAAGTATGGGGACCATATTATATATGAAGTATCTATTGTTGTAGTAGGGGACCAGGTAAGAGAAGAAGATGTCCAAAACGTAAGAAGACTCATGGAGTATGCCCAATCAAAAAACCCGAGAAGTTATGCTGTGAGATATGTTGTAAATAGCAGAACTGAAGATGCACGATATATTTGTCAGGAGTATGGAGGTATAAGCGAGAAAACGGCGCAAGAAACTTCTAAGGATTGCTTTAAAAAGAGTAAGGGAAGGATATAGTCAATAAATCTTTAAAAGAAATCATGAAGGAAGTACCTAAAAACCAATCGCCTTGAGCGTAAACCTCTCTCATACCTTGACAGCTCATCAAAGCTACAGCTTGCAGAATAAGAAGAATAACTCAATAGTTCTGCATTTGTGCTATAATAGTCGCGTAGCCAAAAATAGGGATCCTGAGAGCAGAAAATATGCACAAGCAAAAACCAAACGATAACAGTAAACTAAGCTTTCCCACTATCGTCTTCCGTGGTGTCCTCTATGTCATCATTATTCCAACAACTATTATGCTTCTCCTCGTTAGTGGATTTTATCTTAAGTTAGACATCGAGGCTGGCCAAGCTCAAGCGACAATGAAGACGTATTTACGTAACAAGTATAAAGAGGAATTTGTTGTCGAGAAACCAATACGAAACGGAAGTGGGTTCGCGGTGCGGGGGTGGTTTGAAGCGGTAGCTCATCCTGTAGCGAACAAAAAACTTCTCTTTAAGGTGATGATGTCACTTTCAGGCCCATGGGATGATTATGTAGATACACTATGGGGCATGCAAGAAATGGCAAGAATAAAACCGATGGTCGATAAAATAATGGCTGGATCGTACGCGTCTACGGTGGATATAGCAACGGGCGAAATTGGCAATGCTGTTACAGACACTAAGGCTTTGCCATTATTTCAAGAGGTGGCACATAAGCATAGCAAAAGTATACTCTATAAGCTAGAAGTAACTGCGCAAAGCGATGCTTCTTCGTTAGTGCACTATGAGCGAGTCAAGCAGTTGTTGCAAGTTATTAAGGATGTTCCTGCTGAGACTAAACTGATATACCGATGGTACGAAAATGGCACCAAGCACATCATAGTGCTCTTAGAAGATGAAATAGCAAAAATACTTCACGAAAACCAGGATATTCGTATATATGATAAAGAAATAGTTAAGGAGAAAAAATGAATTTAAAAGTTGAGCAGTATCTTGCCTTGTCATCGCTTGCTTATCAAGTAATACCAAATAGTTTGTTAGATGATGTGTCGAAACAAACCCTTAAAGAAATTGTCTCTCACTTGACCGCAATAACTGTCTTGCTTGAACTTAAACCCCTCTCCTCCCTCGCATCCTGGCACCTCATCAACGCTACAACCACTTCATCTGGTATGTCGGCTATTGCTGTGCAAGATCCAGCCACCAAGGATATTGTCTTTGCCTACCGCGGAACAGATATTGATAAAAATATCTGGGAAGCGATGAAAGATATTGAGTCGGATATTGCGATTGCATCGAGTGGGAATGTTTTGTGTAGGATGGGTTGAACCAATTCCACGATGCCTACACCTTCTACACCGAGACGATCAAGAAAGTTGGTGGCGGTGCTCATGTAGGCGCCAAGAGCTTTACTGGCCATTCACTCGGTGGTAGGTTAGATGGTTTGGGCTACTTTCTCAATATTGGTGCTTAGGCAAAATACTAGCCTTCATAATTTCCTAGAGGAAGAATAAGAAGCGAGAAATAATAAATGGGCCGATACGAGCGCGTCGCCTCAGCAGGAGTCTCTTTAAGCTAGCTTTCATCTCTCTCCTGCACAATACCACACATGAAAACAGCAACCATGACCCAATCAGCCGGAGCGGTAGAGACACCCGCTGCGCCAGTGCTGCGTGCGCTTAATCCGCGGACGCTTAGTGTCGATATTGTGCTACCAGTGCTTAATGAGGTGCATGTTATTGCGCGCTCGGTGAGCACGTTGCACGCGTATTTATCACAGCATGTGCCGCATCGCTGGCGCATCATTATTGCCGACAATGGCAGCACGGACGGCACGGCGGAGGCGGCGCGCCAATTGGCGCTGCGCTACCCCGAGGTACAGCTCATTCAGCTTGCCGAGAAAGGCCGTGGCCGGGCTCTCAAGCAAGCTTGGCTACAGAGCTCGGCCGATATTCTGGCCTATATGGATATCGACCTCTCTACCAATTTAGACAGCTTCGTGCCGATGATCACTCCACTGATTATGGGTGAGGCAGCTGTGGCGACGGGCTCGCGCCTGATGAAGCAGTCGCGCACAACCCGCGGCTTCAAGCGCGACACTATCTCGCGTTGCTACAACTGGATTATTCGCCGGACGATGAAGACAAAATTTGTCGATGCCCAGTGCGGTTTCAAGGCGATTCGGCGCGATGCGGCACACAAGATTCTGCCTCGCATTAAGGATACTGGTTGGTTCTTTGACACCGAGCTGCTCGTCAAGGCAGAGTACGCTGGCTATACCATCCACGAGGAGCCAGTCTTTGGGTCTGGCTCTTTATTATTTCTTCAACTAACGCAAAGCCTACTTGTGGCGCATTGCCAGGCCAGCGCGAAGCGTCTCATGATAAAACGGTAACAGCGGCAGAGCATCGATCTCGGTGAGTGGATACCACGCTGCTGCGCTATTTTCGGCATTAAGCCGAGGCGTTATGCGCTGTGCACATTCAACGAGCACCGGATACACATACCACTGGCGGCTATGCGCTGCATCGATCTGCATCAGGGGCTGCTGCGCCGCCACGATAGTCGTATCTCGCGGGTCAATGCCTAGCTCCTCGGCCAGTTCTTGCCCAGCTAGTACCGTAATGCTCGTATCGGTTCGATCAATGAAGCCAGAGACGCCATTGAGCATACGCGGCTGCTCCACCTCTTGCTGGCTCCGCCGCGCTAGTAAAATCTCATCACCGTAGCATACTACGCAATTGAAAACAAAGCAGATGGGCTGGCCAGTGTAGTCGATCCTTCCATCGGGCAGGCGTGGATAGTCTTTGGTCTGGTAGGCAATCATCGCAAGCGGATTCATATGATTAGTATAGCATAAGAGGAATGAACAGAGGTAGAAAATACTAATGCGTAAGTCATAATACACCCTGATATATTTGCCTTTTTGTCTATACAAACCCTTGAGGAATGGCGTAATGAAGTAAAAAATCGAATTTTTAAGACTGCCCTAAGCCACGTCGTGCATACTACAGATACAACCATAAACAAGGAGTATACGACAATGGCACAGCAACCAACTCTCACCACAGATGAAGCTCTCGTTTTGCAGCAGATCAACGAGCATGGCGAAGACGATGTGATTGGCCTAGAACAGAGCCTGCGCATGAGCCGCCCAAAGCTAATGGCACAACTCACTCACCTCAAGAACAAAGGGCTCATTACGGTCAAGATGACGACTGGCAATTGGCAGTGTGGTGAGCTATCTCCTCGCGGAGCACACTCTGCGGCCGATCCGCGCCAACATGCACGCCCAGACGCAGTTCGTTAGTGATGCCAGCCATGAGCTGCGCACACCGCTGACTGCGCTGCGCACTGCGAATGAAGTAGCGCTGCGCAACCCCAAGCTCACCTTGGCCGAGGCCCGCACTGTGATAGAGGCAAATGTTGCTGATGCGACGCGGTTACAAACGCTGGCTAATACGATGCTTGGTTTGCTCCGGCACGACCGCTCGGCGGTGCAACTGCAGCCAGTTGCTTTACAAACTGTGGTGAGCGAAGCGATGAACTTGGTGGTGGCACCTGCCTAAGCGAAGTCGATTGCCATTGACGACACCACGCCACCTCTAATGGTGCGGGCTCATCAGCAGCGTCTTGTTCAGCTCCTCACTATTTTGCTCGACAATGCCATTAAATATAGCCCGGAGCATACCACTATTACCATCACCGCCGCGAGTACTAATCGCTGGGCTAGGGTGCAGATCATCGACCAAGGCATTGGGATGGACGCCGCCACGCAGCGCCAGATCTTTCAGCGCTTCTACCGAGCCGACCAAGCCCGCACCAGTGGTTTGGGTCAGGGTTATGGCCTTGGGCTGGCGATCGCCCAGCAGATCATCACCGAGCATGGCGGCAAGATCAACGTCGACAGCACGCCCGGCATCGGCACAACCTTTACAGTTGCCTTGCGCCTTGCTGGCAGGCAGAGTACGTAGTAGATAACGTTCTGTAGAAATAAAGAGCGGATGCTTGATAAATAAGCAAAGGCGCGTCTCAAACTGGGCTTGGACTAGCTGGTAGTAAGGGTATATGGGTTGTATTACTTTTTGAGATCAGCTAAAAATTCTTCGGCAGAGTCAAACGGCTTACTCAAGTTATTACTAGCTGCTAACGATGGCTCAATTTCAGTAAGCAGTGCTTCGAGTTGCGGCGTCATTGGCTCAGGGATACACGGCTCAATATGGCGAGTTGCAACGACTTGCGTGAGGTAGCTGTTAATTAACGCGCTCAACGTTAGGCCAGCGCTTTTTGCAACTTCTTGCATTCTATTAGATAGCACACTCGGACGAAGCTTATGCAAAAAATAGTGTGAGCTGAGCGCGAGAAAAGCGTGCGGCGATGAATGGAACTGCGAGATTGTTCTTTTAAGCTTCTTTTAACGCCTGCTCCCTATACTCGAACCATAATAACGAAAGGAGTATGTATGAACATAGAAGATGGCTTTGCAGTGGAGAAGAGCAGTGCGTCGCCAGCGCCTGCCCTATCCACACAAGAGCAGGCCAAGGGCACGGCTCACTCTGGTTTGATCGCGGCGGTGATCGGCGGTGTGATCGTGGCGGCAGCGCTCGGATTTCTTGGTGGTATGCAGGTCAATAGCCGCAGCACATCGAGCCAAAGTGGCCCTATTGGCCATGGTATGATGGGTAGTCAAACTAGCCAAGGGAACATGTCGCCACCAGGCCAAGCAGGGCAGTCGACGGGCAGTGGTAACCAGCCAGGTGCACCATCAAACGGAGCAAATACCACTACCCAAACCCAGCAAGGCACCGCCCAGCAAACCACGCAAGATACGACCAAGAATAACTAACACAAACAAAACCACCTCTGATACGAGGTGGTTTTTAGCCTGCTAGAGCAAGGGCTATTGCGGCAAGGAGACACCCTTTTCCTTGAGGGCTGGCTCGATGACGAGCTTGCCAAAGGCATCGGCGTCGGCCCACACTTGGCGCGCATCTGAACTGCCTGAGGTGGTGAGCTTGCCGTCCTTGACGTATTGGTTGGTCACATTCTTGCCATTGACGAGAATAGCTGGTGTGGCACTGGCGGCATTTTGGGCACCAGCCAGGGATTTATCGAAGGCGATCTTTTTCTTAATTCGGGCACCTGAGCGGTCGGCTTCGGCAAGGTCGGTCTTGAAGCGGTCAACGTCGAGGCCAAGCCCCTGTGCAGTGGTAGTGAAGTAGTTGGTGCGTTCTGTGCCATCGAGTGACTGCCACGAATTTTGCTCAGCGTAGAGCT
>CALBWN010000069.1 GCA_937974295.1 uncultured Candidatus Saccharibacteria bacterium | reverse complement strand
AATTCCAAGACATCGAAGGAGACCATTCCATGTCCATCACAACCGCGCCCACCAGTTGCATTGACGGCACGGCCACCACGAGCAGCGGAGTTGTCGATCAAGCTATCAACAGCCTCTTGCAGCATGCGCTTCTCATTGTGCTGGATTACCTCTGGTGCATTGAGCTCAATGAGCTTCTTAAGGCGGTTATTACGGTTGATGACGCGGCGGTAGAGGTCGTTGAGGTCACTTGTCGCAAAACGCCCACCACTCAGGGCTACCATTGGCCGCAGGTCTGGTGGAATGACTGGCAAAACCGTCATACACAGGCTTGATGGCTTAATGCCCGCTGCCTGCATACCCTCCAGCACTTTGAGGCGCTTGAGCAGCTTTTTCTCGCGTTGGCCGCGTGCCCCTTCAACTTCTTCTTGCAGATTGGCAATGAGGGTATCGAGGTCAATATCATCAAGCAGTGTCTTGAGAGCATCACCACCCATACCAACCTTAATGAGCTCTTCGTACTCTTCGGGCAGGTTACGGTAGTCGGTGTCGCTCAGGAGGGCGCACTTTTGCAGACTCTCGAGCTGGGCTTTCTTTTGGCTGTAGGTTGCCTCAAGCTCTTCGTACTCGCGTGTTTGCTGCTCGGCAAGAGCCTTCACATCTGCCCCATCAGCCTCAGCTTCGCGCTGGAAGCGAATCTTAATGGCGGCACGTGCTGCCTCGGTCTCTGCCTCAAGGTCAGCTAGGTAGGCATCGCGCGTCTCGGCATCAACATCAAGGATGACATAGGTAGCAAAGTACGCGATCTTCTCGAGGTTACGCACCGTAATGCCGAGCAAAAGGCTCATTGCACTTGGCGTGCCGCGCATAAACCAAATATGCGCAACAGGGGTGGCCAAGCTAATGTGCCCCATCCGCTCGCGGCGCACGATCGACTTGGTGACGAGCTCGCCATTTTTATCTACTGCAGCTTCGCGGCTGCGCACACCCTTGAGCTTGCTGTCGTGTGGGTTGATATCTTTGACTGGGCCAAAAATCCGCTCACAAAACAGGCCATCGCGCTCAGGTTTCTGAGTCCGATAGTTAATCGTCTCCGGCTTGGTGACTTCGCCATAGCTCCACTTGAGGATATCCTCGGGGCTGGCGACAGCCAAGCGTACCGCGTCAAAATTGGCGATATCGTGATCTGTTACCACGTGGGACATCTTAGGCTTCCTCCTCGCTTAAGTTTTCTACTGTGTCAATATCTTGGACAGACATACCGCTGTCATCAGCGATCGTGCCAATGCCGTCGGATTCATCAAGATAGGTTGCTTCGTCATCGCTCTCGTCAGATGGGACGGTTTTGTCGGCAGGACCCGCAGCAGCAATGACGTGCTCGGCATCGACCGACTCATCAGACTCATCTAGCAGGTCAACACGCAAGCCCAAGCCTTGCAGCTCCTTGACAAGCACGTTAAAGCTCTCAGGCAGCTTTGGCCCGGCAATTGGCTCATCTTTGATGATTGCCTCGTAGGCTTTGGCACGGCCATACACGTCGTCTGATTTAATCGTTAGCATCTCTTGCAGCGTCGTCGCGGCGCCGTAAGCTTCGAGTGCCCAGACCTCCATCTCTCCGAGGCGCTGGCCACCATTTTGAGCCTTACCACCAAGTGGCTGCTGCGTCACCATGGTGTATGGGCCGGTGCTGCGGGCGTGGATCTTGTCGCTCACCATGTGGTGGAGTTTGATCATATGCATCACGCCGACCGTTGTGCGCTCCTCAAACGGCTCGCCGCTCAGACCATCATAGAGTTGGCTCTTGCCGTCGCGCGCAATACCAGCCTTTTCAAGCTCATCTTTGATGGTATCAGCGGGCACACCATTGAATGGTGGCGTGGCAACCTTGTAGCCGAGTGCTCGTGCAGCCATGCCGAGGTGCGTCTCAAAGAGCTGGCCAAGGTTCATACGGCTTGGCACACCGAGTGGGTTAAGGATCACATCAACAGGGGTACCGTCGGCCAGGTATGGCATATCCTCCACTGCCATCACGCGGGCACACACACCCTTGTTGCCGTGGCGGCCAGCTATCTTGTCACCCACACCGATCTTGCGCAATTGTGCGACAAAGATCTGAATCTGCATCAATACGCCCGTCTTGAGCTCATGGCCATTCTCGCGGCTAAAGACCTTGACACCAACAACTTTGCCACCACCAGCATTATTCATGCGCTGGCTGGTGTCGCGCACATCTTTAGCTTTTTCACCAAAGATTGCACGCAGCAAACGCTCCTCGCTGCTGAGCTCTTGCTCACCCTTTGGTGTAATCTTGCCGACCAAGACATCGCCCGCCTTGACCTCAGAGCCAATCTGCACAATACCGCTCTCATCCAAGTGACGGAGGCTATCCTCACTCACATTTGGAATATCGCGCGTCACGATCTCTGGACCAAGCTTCGTCTCACGCACCTCGACGGTGTAGTCCTTGATGTTGATGCTGGTAAGAGTATCATCCTCTACCAAGCGGCGGCTCAAAATCACCGCGTCGTCCATATTGTAGCCACCCCACGGCATGAAGGCCACCAGCAGGTCCTTACCAAGGGCAAGCTCACCATCAGCAATGGACGCGCCCTCGATGAGAGTGTCACCCTTCGCAACGGTTTGGCCGCGGCTAACCCGGACTTTTTGGTTGATACAACGATCGTCATTGCTCTTGGCAAAGTGAATCAAGTCGTAGCGCTTGACGCCATCAGCATAGCGCACCTCGACTGCTTCGCCATCAGCCCGAATCACTTCTCCATCAGCCTCGGCCGTAATGAGCTGGCTGGAGTTGCGTGCTACTTCGTGCTCAATGCCAGTGCCAACCGTTGGCGACTCTGGCTGCAAAAGCGGCACTGCCTGGCGCTGCATGTTAGAGCCAGTCAAGCTGCGGTCAATACGGTTCTTCTCGATAAATGGCACGAGACTCGCGGTCGACCCAAGGATCTGCTTGTGTGCAGCATCCATGAAAGTGACTTCGCTGGTATCTACCTGCCCTGGCTGGAGGAACTTGCGCGCACTAACGCGATCGCGTACAAAGGTACCATCCTCATTGAGGCGAGCGCCAGCGTCGGCAATCACCTCGGTTACTTCCTGCGAAGCATCAAGGTAGACGATCTCATCAGTCACGCGGCCATCAACTACCTTGAGGTATGGTGTCTCAATAAAGCCATATTCGTTGATGCGTGCATAGGTAGCGAGGTTCAGCACCAAGCCAATGTTGGCTCCCTCTGGTGTCTCCACCGAGCAAATCCGACCATAGTGAGTGGGGTGAGCATCGCGCACCTCAAAGCCGGCTCGCTCGCGGCTCAAACCACCAGGCCCCATCGAGCTCAGGCGGCGCTTGTGACTCAGCTCGGATAGCGGGTTTACCTCATCAAGCAGCTGGCTCAACTGGCTACTGGCGAAGAACTCGCGCACTGCCGCCACTACCGGGCGAGCATTAATCAGCTGGCTCGGCGTAACCGTCTCGAGGTCACTCATGCTCATACGATCCATTGCATTGCGCTGCATCCGGAGCATACCAACGCGGAACTGGCGCGCTACTAGCTCGCCAACCAGTTTCACACGGCGATTGCTCAGCGAGTCGATATCATCAGCTGGCTCTTGGGTGTTGTTAAGGCGAATGATTTCGCGCAAGACACCAATCAAATCACTCATCTGCAATGTGCGATATTCGGCCGTATTGGGCACATCAACACCTAGACGCTGGTTGATCTTGTAGCGGCCAACGCGGCTGTAGTCGAAACGCTTAAAGTCGAAGAACATGCGCTCAATCATCTGACGAGCGTTCTCTACGGTAGCGAGATCACCTGGGCGCAAACGGCGGTAGACCTCAATCAGCGCTTCGTTGATGCCGTGCGCTGGATCCTTCTCGAGTGTGGCTTCGATATACTTCAACTCACCGGTGTCGATATCAGCAAAGGCCTCGCGGATAGCCGATACTTTGCTCATACCAAGAGCGCGCAGCAAAGTGGTAGCGGCAATCTTGCGGCGGCGATCAATCTTCACGTAGATTGCACCCGATGGGCTGGTCTCAAACTCCAGCCATGCCCCACGACCTGGGATCATCTTAGCACCATAGAGGTTGCGCCCTGCCACGCGGTCAGCACTAAACAGTACACCAGCACTCCGAATCAGCTGGCTTACCACCACACGCTCCGTCCCGTTGATGATAAACGTTGCGCGCTCCGTCATCCAAGGGTAATCGCCCATGTAGATGCTCTGTTCCTTGACTTCGCCGGTCGTCTTATTGATAAGCTCAACGGTGGCTTGCAGCGGCGCGTCGAAAGTCAGGTTGTTTTCTTTCGCAAACTGCTCTGTGTGCTTGGGCTCGCCAAAGGCATAATCCTTAAAGCGTAGCTCGAGCTTCTGGCCAGTGTAGTCTTCGATTGGATTGAGCTCTGCAAAAATTTCGCTCAAGCCCGTCTCGACGAAGTCCTTCCAGGATTCTTCTTGGTGAGCCAGCAAATCGGGTACTGCCAGCGCGGTGTCATTGCTGGTAAAAAACACACGCGACGGAGTAGCTGTTGCCGTGGTAGGTGTAGGCATGTAAACTCCTCTTGAATTATTGTTATCTATCTGCACGCGTAGGGACTCCAAACCCCGCTCGTGCATTTGTTGTGGCACCGAAGCTTTACTCAATATAAGTTTTCGCACACTAAAACGCCACGCCACCGGCGTAGTCCGCACCTAACCCATATTACACAACCTTCATTAACATCTCATTATAGCGAATGAGCTGCTAGTGCGTCAAGTGTTTTCTGTTTGAAGTTTCAAAATCTATACCTTACAATAGGTCTACTACACTGAGCATGTTCCGGCCAATAGATTAGCCTACCCGCGTACGTAGTCACTAGTTCTCTAGAACAATTTCCTGCGCAATAAGCTACGTATAATTATTCTCACTCGTACAAGCCTCGAGCGTGCCCGCTGACATTGTATACATATCGTCCTGTTTTGGGAGATATACACAGCTTTTGGATTGGTCCGTGGTCCCAACGAGCACACTTTGTGCTTGGGTCTTGCAGCACCTCGCGAACATACTGCAGAAACACACCCTCTGCTGGCTGTGATGACGAGAATCCTTTGTCAATTGTCTGATCTCGGCGTTTGGTATCAGCCACCGATAACCAACTATGGCACTGCCCCGGACAGTTGACAAATGGCTCCTTTGCGAGCAGCTGCTCACGCTCAGCTTGTGTGGCAATAACACCAGACACGCTACCCATTGCATAGTTATCCCACGATATCGCCTGCCCTGATGAATAGTCAGCCGTACGCGCCAACATATCCCCCATAACAGTCTGGGTACGCATGAGCTCCTTGGTGTCTCGCTTGGCCTGATAGAGGAAGGCAAGCGCCGCCATGCAGGCAATAGTTAACACAATCGTTACCAACATAACAATAGTCATGCGTCGCGGGCGGAAGCGTCGTGGCTTTTTTGTTTGAGGTGAAGCATTTGTAGACTGGGTTGTCGATTGGTTGCTATGGTGTATCATAACCTTACTATAGCTAAATATTGAAATCCTCGCAACGTCTATGTATTGTAGCACATGGAGCCATCCATGCTATTTTGCGTTTGCGCGCTGGCCAATCACTTCATCGGCTAGGCCATACGCTACGGCGTCTGCAGCACTCAGCCAGTAGTCACGCTCCATGTCAGCCTTGATTTTATCGAGTTTCTGGCCAGTGTTGTCCGCCATAATGGTGGCTAGCCGCTCCTTGAGAGCGATACTCTCGCGTAAGCTAATTTCTTGGTCTGTCACTTTGCCGCGCGTACCGCTGCTAGGCTGGTGGATCATCACTCGGGCATTGGGCAGGACAAAGCGCTTGCCCTTCGCACCGCTACTAAGCAAGAAGGCACCCATGCTTGCCTGCAGACCAATACCAATCGTCTGCACATCTGGCGCGATGTATTGCATAGTATCGTAAATTGCGAGGCCGTCATACACACTGCCACCAGGGCTGTTGATATAGAGTTGGATGTCTTTGTCTGGATTTTCATTGGCAAGATGGAGCAGCTGCGCGACAACGACATTGGCTGTCATCTCAGTCACTTCTTCACCGAGGAAGATAATGCGATCCTCGAGCAAACGCGAGTATATATCATAGCCACGCTCACCATCACGCGTGCGGACAATGACGTTGGGCACTAGGTAGTCATTCGGTTTCATCATAGTACTATTGTAACGAGAAAATTAGCACTCGTCAATATAGAGTGCTAATTTCTGCTATGCAAGTTATATTGTCTGCTACTTCTTAGTATTCTGCGCCACCAGCCAGTCAATCGTCTTCTCTGTCAAGAGGCGGTTGGCAATCTCGTGCTGCACCTCTGGCTCGTCAAAGCGCGCCACCATAGTTGCATCATTGGCATACTGTTGCTTGAAGGCACTGATGCGCTCTTGTAGCTCCTCTGCTGTGGCTTCGATCTTCTCGGCCTTGCTTAGCTCAGCCAGGACAAGCCCAGCCTTAATGCGTTCATCGGCCGCTGGCTTAGCCTCCTTCTCGATCCACTCGTCTTTGTCCTTATATTCCTTCTCGGCAAGGTACTGCTCAAGGGTGCGACCGCGGTGAGCGAGGTTCTGCACCAAGTCTTGCTCAATCGAGCGAAGCTGGTCGGCTCGCAATACCTCCGGGATGGCTGCCGTACTAGCATCGGCCAGTTGCTTGACGGCTACATCGCGCAGCTCGTCATCTGCCTCACGCTGTTTTTGCGCAGTAATTTCCTTCTCGATATCTTTCTTGAGATCTTCAATAGAAGTAAATGGCCCAACCTTTGCAGCAAACTCATCCGTCAGCTCAGGCAGTGTCACTTTCTTGACCTTCTTGACGGTCGTATCAAAAACGACTGCTTGCCCAGCTAGTTCGCTCGCATGGTAGTCCTTCGGGAAGGTGAGTTCAACCGCCTTCGTTTCACTAGCCTTGAGGCCAATCAATGCCTCTTCGAAGCCTGGAATGAATGACTTGCTGCCGAGCACAAGCGGATAATCTTTCCCGGTGCCACCAGCAAAAGGCGTACCATCGCGCTTACCGACAAAGTCAATCGTCACTTCATCGCCGTCCTGAGCTGCCTCATCAGTGTCCGTACGCTCGGCCATGCTGTGGCGAATCCGGTCAAGGATCTCCGTTACTTCTTCTGGCGTAACGGTTATCTTCGCTGGCTTGAGCTTGAGTTTCTTATAGTCACCGAGAGTAATCGTGGGCATAACCTCTGCCTCAGCAGTAAATTCCAACTCACTACCAGGCACAAACTTCTTAATCTCCACCTCTGGGCGCTCGAGCACCTGCACATCACTCTCGAGGAAGGCTGCAGCAACTGCTTTGCTCAGGGCGTTATTCAGCGTCTCCTCGGCGAGGTGTTCTGGATTGGTATTCTTTGCAACCAACTCGAGCGGGGCATGACCCTTGCGGAAGCCATCAACCCTAGTCGTCTTGGCGAGTTTGCGCAAAGCAACCTGGCGAGCTGCCTCCAGTTCGTCTGCACCGACGGTAATCGTGGCGCGTACTTTGGTGTCTGATAGGTGGTCTAGTGTCATCTTCATAGTTGGTTATTGTATCATATGTCGCTGGCAGTGTGAAATAGACATGCGACAGACCCAAGTATATATGCGTATATATGCTGTTTCGCAAGACGAGCAAAACGAGAAGCTAACAGAGATGAGCTATAGCTGTAATAGAGACATAGATGG
>CALBWN010000068.1 GCA_937974295.1 uncultured Candidatus Saccharibacteria bacterium | reverse complement strand
TAGTCTCAAGTTTCGGCAGGTGTTCATCCTCGACTCATCATCGCTCATCGCTGCAGCGCCAGGCCGAGGCGAGCTCGAGAACCTCGTCATGCGTGTCCTTGGTGAGGCATATACTGCCAAGAATATCATCATTTGCCTGGATAATGCTCAACTGTTCTTCGAGGAAGGGATTGGCGCGGTGGATCTGACCAATGTGCTGTTACCTATTCTCGAGGCAGGGCGCCTGAGGGTTATTTTGAGTATGGACGAGCAGCGGTTTTTGCAGATTGGCCGGCGCAACCCATCGCTTGCTAATGCGCTCAATCGCATTTCCATAGCACCCACAGACGAAGCTGAGACACTGCGCGTCCTGCAAGAGCAAGCTGTCATCACTGAGGGGCAGCGCCATGTGGCTTACCGCTATCAAGCGCTACGCGAGGCGTATCGGCTCAGTGCGCGCTATATTCATGATCTTGCTATGCCGGGCCAAGCCATCAAGCTACTCGAGTCGGCCGCGAGCTACCACGAGGATGGTATTGTGACAAAGCAATCGGTACAGCAAGCCATCGAGCAGACGATGGATGTGAAGATAAGTGTGGCAAATACCGCAGATGATCGCGAGCGACTGCTCAATATGGAGGCGCTCATCCACCAGCGAATGGTCAACCAAACGCGAGCGGTCAGCGTAGTAAGTGACGCCTTGCGCCGAGCACGAGCCGGTGTGCGCAACCAAAATCGGCCAATCGGCACCTTTCTCTTTCTTGGGCCAACAGGAGTGGGTAAGACAGAGCTGAGCAAGGCTCTGGCTGACGTGTACTTTGGTGGCGAGGGCAAGATTGTCCGGATCGACCTCAACGAGTATGTCCGGCCGGAGGATGTATCGCGCCTAATTGCCGATGGTGCTGATGACCCAGCCAGCTTAACTGCCCAGGTGATGAAACAGCCCTTTAGTGTGGTGCTGCTGGACGAGATCGAGAAAGCCGCACCAGAGGTGCTGGCAACCTTGCTGCAGCTGCTAGATGAGGGGATCCTGCGCGATATTAAGAACCGAGAGGTGAGCTTCCGTGATGCGATTGTTATTGCCACGAGCAACGCTGGGGCCGACCGCATCCGCGAATATATTGAGCATGGCTACAAGCTTGAGCAATTCGAACAGCAGTTTACTGACGAGCTCATCAACAGTGGTCAGTTCCGCCCTGAATTCCTCAACCGCTTTGACGAAATCGTCCTCTTCCGGCCGTTTACTAAGGAAGAGCTGGTGCAGGTGCTCGACCTCATCCTCGAGGGGGTCAATGCCACGCTCGCCCAGCAAAAGGTCTCGGTCGCGGTAGAGTATGATGCTAAGCTCTTTCTCGTCGAACGTGGCTATGATCCACGGCTTGGTGCTCGCCCAATGCGCCGCGTGGTGCAAAAAGCGGTGGAAAATACTGTAGCGCGCCAGATGCTCAGCGGTAGTGTGACACCTGGCAGCACGATTACCGTTACGCTTGAGCAAGCTCGCCAAGCTTTCCAGGCTGATGGTGCACCAGAGGTTGTAACAGCAGATGAAATCATCCCACCAGAGTATAAGCGGTAAGAGTATGGCACTTTTGAGCAATTAGCCTTAGCTCTATAAGGGAATGATAGTAAGAAAGTGCTCATTCTATTGATGGGCCACGCATTGGAATAAGAAGAGTGAAGATATGAAGGGGTTCTCGAGGACGCTTGAAAGCGCAGACTCGCCATCCTTAGGAGAAAATTTAAGAGCAAGAAGTGGCACTCTTACAGTGCTAGAAGTATTTTGCAGTATATAACCTCTAGCAATGCGAGCCAAAGCCGCGTGATTATTGGCCTTGGTTTGGTTGCATAAATCCTGGGCGGAAGCTTGGCTTCATGGCTGGTTTGCTGTAGGCTGGCTGTGGTTGGC
>CALBWN010000067.1 GCA_937974295.1 uncultured Candidatus Saccharibacteria bacterium | reverse complement strand
GAGCGCTTCATTGACGTTGAAGAGGTGAGAGGTTCGAATCCTCTATTGCCCACCATTTCGGTCTATTTGCCAGTGCACCATGTCGGTCTGTAAGGTGCACTGGCGCGAAAGCACTTACTACTATAGTAAGTGCTTTTTGTTATAGCAAAGCCTGGTAACATTACTTCGCTACCAGCTCACACCACAAACTTGCAAAACGCAAGCCTTGATGCTACGCTAAAGGCATGACACGAACAGCTCACAAACGCTCAGCCTGCCCCATTAGCTACAGCCTCGACCTTTTTGGCGACAAATGGACACTCCTTATCATGCGTGACGTGCTGCTCTTTGGGCGCTGCTACTTCCGCGAATTCGCACGCGATGAGCGCATTGCGAGCAACATTTTGGCCGATCGTTTGGCGCGGTTAGAATCGGTTGGTTTGCTTGATAAGCAGCGCGATCCACTCCAAGGCAATCAATACATTTATAGCCCAACAGACAGCAGCTGGCAGCTCTTGCCGCTGCTCGTCGAACTGCTCTTTTGGGGTGCTTGCGCCGACCAACACGCAGCTGTGAGCGACGACTATCGCACCACCATCGCCCACGAAAAAGATTTGCTCAAACAAGAAATCATGCTCGCCGCAAAAACCGGCACCTTCGTCGACTACTACCACAACACCATGGGCATACAGAGGTAGAGCCTCTCGCAAAAATTGATATATAGCAGAAATGCATAGTACATTTTGGTTGCAAATTGCAAGTGATATACTCTGCCTGGCCTCGCTACTTTTTCTCATGAGCCTACCTTCCGCACTCTCGCAAATTCACATTGTATGAATTATAACAAAAAATATTCACATAATAGCGTCTTCTCGTCGCCACCTATCATTCGCTCACAAGCGCCTTGTTGCCGTCGCAATCGACCATGACTGCAGCCCCTCAGCCCATCATATCGCTTGCACATTACAAGCAAAATGACGAGCTGTGTCGCAGTCTATTTGCTAGTCCATTATGAACAAAATATAGGCAGATTCACACGCTGCGCCACACTTACCCAGACCACCTGCCCAGCCCAAGAAGTCCCTCACACCACTATCAAACGCACACATAAACTATGCAATATAAAGCATATGCTTATCGATATTACACACTATCTGTACACTCCTCTCCATTATCTATACGAATGAAGCAGCAAAAAACCAGCGCCAACAAATGAAAATTTGGTGTATATATTCACATTACTCATATATCCTGTCGCTAAGCTATCACAAGTTCACCCGCTCCAGGCTATCACATACTAAGTATGTATAAAGAAACCTGGCATGCCACTATTTTTTCGAGCCCCCACCTTCCTCACAGCACCACCTAGCAGGCATAGCTGTGGTTTCTCGCCTATTATTCATCCACACCACACAATTAGTTATCCACATTATCTATGGCCGTTTTGCCTCCCATCGTATACGTTTGGTGATATAATGCACGCACTGTTTGTATTTGTATTTTGGTATTTTTGTAGTATAACATGTATTTTTATAAACTGACCTCTGTAAAATTTCATCAGAGCCCTTTACGCTCTGCACTCTCCCGTTTTGATTTCCATCACACTTTCGAAATATTGAACCGTAGCAGGCACGAGATCCACTTTCCAAAGTTTTCTGGAAAATATGACAGAAAAAATGTCCTGCCACCGACTGACGGGTTGTAATTTTAATACCATCATAGTATTATTCTGCTGTTATGCATGGACAGAATTCCAAAGTTAGATTCCCTTTTAGAGTCAATGGCTGTACTGTCATAGAACAGTATACTGGTTCGGATTGGAAGTTTGGTGACGATTACTTTAGCACGAATGATTTATTTGTTCCTGTATATCCTAAGAACAAGCCTGCTGATTTTGATCATTCAGAGACATTTGGTAGCAGAGACACGCCGTGGTATATTAAGGTGTCTCTAAACGTCTTCCCCGAATCAAAGGAAATTCGAGACGCTTTATATACGTTATCTACATCGTTCTTTGAGGGAAACGAATGGTGTATGGTGGTGTGTTCACCATCTTTTCTCGAGGATAGTGCCCGTAAGATATCGTTGGATCCGGTACTGCATCAGTATCCCGGGGTAAAACCTCTTGTACTGGAATGGCTTGACCTAACGGCGATCTATGACTTTGCTCAAGATGTTCTTCTCGATGCAGATGTTTGGCCTTCTATTGATCACCCATACGGTGACTACGGTAGCTCTAATAGCTGTATTGGAAATTACATTTTTAACGACACTGACTTCGGCTACCTAAGCGATGAAGAACTAGATAGACCATTTCGAGGACAAGAAATAGTCGTTGATGATGTCATATCAACATAGACTTTTCATCAGTGCCTGTGTTTACTATGTGCTAAATTGCTGCATCTACAGGTACACGTAGCCTATTGAGTTGACGGTGTACTTTATTTACTCTTTCTTACGCTGCTTCTTGGCGGCTTTTTGGGCTTGTTTGGCGGCTTTGGCGCGGTCGCGTGAGCCGGTCGTGGCCTTGACGGTTACGTCAAATTTGTCGAGGTAGCGGCCAAATGCCAGGTGTGTCTGCGCATTAAAGGCACCAATTGCACTAAAGCAAATGGATGTGACGGGCATAAGAATCCACTGCGCCACCATAGCAAAGCTGCGCCGACGCTTGTAGCGCTCGGGGCGGGGTGGCAGCATCTTGAGCATCAAGAAGACGGTGATGAAGATACCGATCATCGCAAAGCGCTGCAAATTGCTAATTACCTCGGGCAGTATGTGCACCGCATAGCTGCGCGATGATTCTTGGTTGATCAACAGTGGCACCCACCCACCAAAGGTGACCAAAAAGGACATCACTGCCAATGTGACATGCCCATCGAGCAAGCGCATGAAGCGGGCAAACACCTCGGCAAATGGCACATTGCGCCGCCGCGTAAAGGTGCGTATTGCGACATATGGAATATCCGACGCACCGTAGCTCCAGCGCCGGAGCTGCTTAAACTGTGCCACCACTGTCCCCCAGAAGGTGTTGTCCATCACGGCATCTTGGTAGATCGGCACATGAATAGGCAAAACGCTATAGTCTCCCGCAAAGTAGAAGTAGCTGCGCCAGTACTGGTGGCCATCTTCCACAATGCTGCGCGTGCTCCAGAAGTTCATCTCCACCAGCGCGTCCATTGGCTGTGAATGAGAGGCAAAGTTACGCAGTGTGTGGGGGCGCATGCTGCTGATGATCGTCCAGAAGGAGTTACCCGTCGCAATCACCCGCATCGGTGCTGGCGCGTCCCAGATGTTACCGAAGTATAGTGCAATCGGCTGATACGACAGACGCTTGCGCTCGGGATGGACGATATATTCATACGCCACATAGTCGAAGTATGATGGATACGGGCGGTTGTCGCTGTCGAGCGTAGTGATCATCACATCACTGTAGGCAATCCCCTGCTCATCACAATAGCGCTGGAGCTGCTTACCAGCATAGGTGATGTTACCACCCTTGCCAATTACCTCATCAGGCATATCCTTGGGGTGCATGATGGTCTGGAAGGTGAAAAAGACGTCGCCATACTCCTGCTGGAGGCGAGCGGCTGTGCGGGCAATATCCACCCCACCACGCTCCTCGTAGGCAAGGACAAGGATGATCTGCTTGTTGTTGTATGTTGTGTTCTTGACCGACTCGATGGTAGGCTGCAAGACATCATATGACTCGTTGTACGCCGCCACAATCACTGCTTGGTAGAGCTGCGATGGTCGCGGGAAGCTGGCTGGGTCGGCCGCCATAAGGCGGAGATTCTCGCGGTGCTCTTGGGCATGGAACTCACGCTGATACCGCCTAGGCAGTGGCTGCTGCTGGATGGCAGCATAGCTCGCTACTGGGTCTTCGAGCTGCTCCAGACGCTGCCGCCAGTCCACCTTCTGTGCCTTCTCCAGCTGGTGGTGGCCCGTTAGGGTGCGGTAGGCAATGCCAATCGAGCGGACAATCACACTCATCACCAAGACGAGAAGGTAGATAGACGCCCACAGTGGATTGACCAAAGACAAAATGATAAACAAAATCAGCATCCCATAACTCAAGAATGCTGGGAGAATTTCAAATAATCGGTAGAGGAGAGTGCGCTTGCCCATGGGCAGCTCGAGATCGTTGTGGTTCATTTATCGATATGCCAGGTGCATTACTGCTAATCCATACGAGGCAGCAACCAGCAGCACCAATACTGCTGCCGCCCCCACAAAAAGCGCTGTCTGGCGGCGCTGCAGGCTATACAGCTTAACCATCAGGCCAATGTGCACCACCATTACCAGCGCACCAAACAACACGAAACTGAGTAAATAATACCAATAACTCTTATAAAAATGCGCCTCGCCAAAGGCGGTGTAGCGCACATAAACCTGCACATCGCGCACCTGCAGCGTGAAGCCCATCACCAGCATATAGATGATACCCGCGACAAATACACCAATCAGCGCCGCAAAAAATGGCCGATCGGCCGCGATCGTGCGGAGAGGGGTACGCAGAAAATCCTTCTTCTCTTTGGTCATAAACAAATGGAGCCGCTGACCGGACTCGAACCGGTGACCTACGCTTTACGAAAGCGCCGCTCTACCAACTGAGCTACAGCGGCATCACCGCTATATTATACTAGAGGCAAGGCAAAAATGGAAGGCAGCGCAGCAGGGTAGCCTGTAGAAACTACCTTGCTGCAGGATGATGAATTATCGCGAGAGTGTTGCAGCTGAGGGTACGATGGCGGTGCTCTCCTTGCCACTCCTCCCTGCTTGGTGGATGGCCTTCGCATGAGTCCTGACCTGATCATTATGCTGAGGTAACTTCTGTGCTAGCTCAAACTGCGGTAGTGAGTGGCCAGTGATTTTTCTTACAATACATTCAAGACCGTCGCTCTCCTGGCGTTAGCTCTACCTCCCCATCACTTCATCCGATGGAGTGTGAAAACAGATTGTAATAATCTGTTTTTAGCCCAACGCAAGAGGTCGATACTTGGGAAGTATCGACCCTTATAGTGTTCCTGAGGAAGAAGTGTGGGTAGGTGGAGCGTGAGATAAAACTCAGGTTCGACGATTCCTCTACAAACCTCTTGCGATTTTTGGTAATTGCTGCTACTATTGATTTAGCCTATGCGCTCGTAGTGAAGATGGCCTATCACGTCTCCCTGTCACGGAGAAGATCGCCGGTTCGAATCCGGTCGAGCGCGCCAGTATTGGATACGATACACCCTCTTGCAACAGATCAAGAGGATTTTTATTTATATAATGCGGAAATGGTCGTCTTTCGTTTGTAGTCCATCAATATGCAAACTAAGACTATCTCTGATATGATGGCCAAGCGGATCAAGAATAAAGTCAATCCCCTCTTGGTGGGTTCATTGTCGATACAGCTGACTCCACAAGCACTACCGTTTGCACACTACCTCTTTCTTACTAAAAAACTCCTAGCGGTGCTCGTTCCCTTATGATGGGAGCACTCGCTAGGAGTTAGTGGCTTTATCAAAGCATAGATGCGCAAGAAATCAACGCTTAGCGCGTAAACTTCTCGTGCAATGCATGGTATTCGTAGATTTCGTCGTCTGAGAACCAGTGGTTGATCTCTTGTTCGGCCTCCTCGGGGTTGCCCGAAGCGTGGATGAGGTTGGGCACGCCCTTGTCTTCGTCGTTGGCATAGCCAAAGCTCATGTGTGAGTAATCGCCGCGGATCGTCCCCATCTCGGCAGCCATTGGCTCGGTGGGGCCCACCAGCTTGCGCACCAGCTTGACGGCCTCTACCCCCTCAAACACCATGGCAACGACTGGCCCTTGCATCATAAAGTCCAGCGTCACCCCAAAGGCGTGCTTGCCACGGCGCGACACCATCTTGCCGATCTCCTCATAGTGGCGATAGTAATGATCACGCGTCGGAGCGATCATCTTAACGGCCACAATCTTGAGGCCCACCCGCTCAAAACGGGTCAAAATCTCGCCCACAATTCCCCGCTGCACGGCATCTGGCTTGAAGACGACCAAGGTCTTTTGCACATTATTGTTGTTGGGCACCGCTGTTGTTTCGCTCATAACGCTCCTTATCGTTAGGTTTGCTTGTATTATAGCGTATTGTGGGTGATCGCGAAAATGGAAAGCGCTAGAACTGTGGTGTATCGCATCGTAGCCTACTGGATCGAAAATGTTCCGGCCAGATTAGACGATAGAGCATACCCGCATACATTATTGCTGGCCTCCAGACTCCAGATATTTTCTTATCCAGTAGGCTACGATGCTAGCTGACAAAACAATCATATAGTCAAATGTGATAACTCTGCCGACACCTGATACTCTACCTCTCTATCTATATATTGTGGTATACTATGGCAAATGGCACAGCACTATTATATGCAAGATTTGATCATCGACTTCATCGAATATATGGAGGTGGAGCGTGGCCGATCGTCCAAGACAGCAGAGAACTACAAGCACTACCTCGAGCGCTTCGTTGAGTTTGCTGGTGCTGAGCTGACGGTCGATCAGATCACGCCCGAGTTGGTGCGGCGCTACCGCCTCTGGCTCAACCGCTACCAAAGCGTTTATGGCGAGGAGCTGGGCATGCTCACCCAGAGCTACCACCTCATCGCGCTGCGTGGCTTCCTCAACTACCTCTCCAAGCGCGACATCGCCAGCCTCTCGCCCAGCAAGATCGAGCTCCCCAAGACACACAAACGACAAGTTACCTTCCTCCATTATGACGAAGTAGAGCGGATGATTGATGCCGTGCCAAGCGATGGCAAAGAGGCCAACTTGCGCGACAAAGCCATCATCGAGCTGCTCTTCTCCAGTGGTCTGCGCGTCTCGGAGCTGGTTAATCTCAACCGCGACCACATCAACCTCAAGCGCCGCGAGTTCATGGTGCGCGGTAAGGGCCAAAAAGACCGGCCGGTCTTCGTCAGCAGCCGTGCCGCTGAGCAGATCGAGGCTTACCTCAGCGCCCGACATGATTCGCTCGACCCGCTTTTCATCAGCTATAGCCGCAACCACGGTGCCACAAACACCAGTGGCGACTTCCGCCGCCTCACGACGCGCAGTGTGCAATCGATGATTGGCAAATATGCCCGCCTCGCTGGCATCACCAAGCACGTCAGCCCCCACACTATGCGCCACAGCTTCGCCACCGACCTATTGATGAATGGCGCCGACCTACGCAGTGTCCAGAGCATGCTGGGCCACAGCAACATCAGCACCACACAAGTCTACACCCACGTCACCGACCAACACCTGCGCGACATCTTCGAGCAGTTCCATAGCGGGAGAGAACAGGGGTAGGAACCCTAGAAAGGAAACTATGAATAATATGTCATCACCAAGTAACAACATCCAGCCTTCGCGAGCAACTGAGCACAGGGGCTCGGATGGTAGTGTAATCAGAATGTTTGACCACAAAGAAGCAATGAGAGTAATCCTCGCTTGGGCGGACCATGACTGGCCGATGACCAAACAACAGGCATTCGAACTGCGAGATTCATTGGGGTGGCGTCTTGGTCCTGAAGGCAGAGGATTTGTCAGCACAGTGCAAGTTGGTAGCGAGCGAGATGGATCCATTCTCTTCGATCACAGAACGGAATATTTTAGCTCTATAACGATACCATTAACAACTAAGATTCCTAGCAAATTGGAGAAAGAATTTGCACATAAGCTTGATGACCTATATTCTGCGTGCGTGAAGTCTATGCAATCAAAATTTGGTAGAGGTAGGGACGATTCGGATGATACAATACTACACCATTCTTGGTACCTTCCTTCAAAGGCGTATGTCTCCATAGGCAGGTTCATTGACAAGACAGTTTATGATAATACAGACATCCGCTATACCGTAAGCGTCACAATAGAGTCTCCAGCAATGAAGGATATAACCGACGCAGAAGATGCATACTTCGAGTACTTTGGGCCGGACGCGCCGTAAATAACATCCCCTTCTTATACATAAATAATCGGTCGTTATTATTGAAAATAGCGACCTATTATTTATTTTTATTTTAGGCTCCCATTCCTACGGATTACACGACGTGCCCAGTGGCCCGGCTTCGTCGTTGGTGACGTAGAAGTTTTTGCAGAGGCTGCCGGTGATGTCGACGCCTTGCTCTGGGAAGGTGAAGCTGCCGTTGGTATTGAAGCCGACATTGACACGGCTTTTGATGCGGCGAAAGATGGTGTCTGCCCGGCCGGTGGAGTCGATTTCGGGCTGGACGGTATCGAACTTCGTCACGCTGCTTGCTCGTTTGAGCGAGATCTTGACTGCCGAGGCTTTGTACAGGCTGGTCACGCGCAAGAACGCCACACGCGAGCCAGCTGGCACAGACTCACCGCCGGCCATTTGGAGGACGGCTTGGCAGGCGTAGCCACCACCGGTGTAGCGCGCATTGGAGCACGGCACAGCATTGACGGTCGTTTGGGCACCACTGTCGCTATTGGCACGCAGGCCAGGGCGCTGGATGGTGAGCGGGTTCGCATTGTCGGTAATGATGCTGGGGCGCAAGAAGTTGGTCGACACCTGGGCGCTATCGAGCTCGCTCAGGCTCACACTTGTCTTGGTGGGCAAGACAGCCTGAGCCCGAATGAGGGCTGGCGCGTTGGGACTCCACTGGTCTTTGCGCGGCAATGAGCGGAGGTCGCCAGAGGTTGGCGTCTCGATGGAGGCAACTTCGTTATCGCTGTTTTTCTTGCGCATCCACTCGATCTGCACACTATCAAAGGCATCTGCGCCAACCAACGGAATGACGGTGGACTCCCCTTCCGCAAGGTCAAGCTTGACGTCCTCAGTCTTGGCCTCGATCTTGACACAGGTGTAGGCTTGGTTGAGCGTGCTGCTGCCACTACTCGTCTTGATGGTCGTCTCACCACTGACGGACGACACCACACCGGCTGCCGCCACGGTGTTGCAACGCTGCTGCTCAATGGCGCGGCGAGCCCGCTCATTACCCTTGAGAGCCGCACGAATGACGCGCTTGCCATCCTCCACTCCAGCAACCGCTGAGTCGTAGGCACTCTGCGAGAGGTCGTTATTACTGGCACGCTGTTGCTCCTGCACCATCAGGCGGATGAAGCTCACTGTCACCACTGCAATCAACACAGTCGAAAACATCACCACAAAGAGCGACACCATACCGGCCTGCCGCTGCTTGTTGCTCTGCTGTTGTATCCACCTCATCATTCTACCCCTGTATCAATGTCTCAAAAATATTAATGGCGCAGAAGTTGTAATTAGCACTGTCATTCGTGGGTGGTTTGCAGGTTTGGTTGGCGGTGTTGATCGTATCTTGCTGGTTTGTCCCAATGACGAAGCGGAGGCGGTAGATAGTGTGTGTGCCCTCGGTCGATTCAATAACAGGATTGATCTGCAGATCGCGCAGCGCCAAATCCCCCTCACGCGAGCCTAGCAGCTCCGTTGCTTTGCTGAGAAATACATCGGTCGAGTACGTGCCACGGGCCGTTGGGTTGCAATACTGCGCACCGGCATCGGCCACACGGGCGAGGACAATCATATCGCCGCGCACATCACCCTGGCGTGTGTCGTTTTGGTAGCGGACGGCACTGCCTTGCTGCAGCTTGGCAGCTGGGCTCCACACATACGACATCGTGCCAAAGCACAGGCGCCCTAGCCCACCACCTTTGTCTGGCGACACATAGCGGATCCCATCCGCCGAGGCCAAGGCATCGCGCCGGAAGGAGTCGGCCACATCGCGCCCCGCGAGGTTGATCGACTTGAGCGTCACCCCCTTCGTATACAGGCCAATGATCTGCAGCGTGGAGGTCGTAATGGCAATGAGTAGCACCGAGAGGAAGCTCATCGCCAGCAGCAGCTCGATGAGGGTGAAGCCTGACTCTCCGCGCCGTGCAGTGTGCTGTGCCAGGTGCTGCCGCGGCTTCTCTCCCTGTGTTTTACCCCTGTTAGCGTGCCACATCATACAACCTCGTTACGGTGCCAATCGTCATTGGCTTATCACTCGCTACAGTCGGCCAGCAGGCAGAGACATACACATCGTAAGCGAGGTTGGCGTTAGCACCCTCCGCCTTGACGATCTGGACGAAGAGCCCCTGCGCCCGCGGATCATTGCCAAAGTCTACCTTGCTGTAGGTCGTCGGTTCGGGCTGGTAGCTCGCATTGGTCGGCTCGAAGAGGCGGATGACCTGCTTGCCCGTGGCAGCATCGGCCCGCGGCGCAACAAAGAATGCGCCGCGCCCCCGCAATGTATCTGGCGAAAGGCGGCAGTTGCTCTCAGCGAGCTCGCCCAGCGTAATAGGCGTGGTCGTACCTACCTTGCCTTTGATGGTCTCCCACAGCTGCTGGTTGACCGCCTGCTGAGCAGTCCGAATCAGCAGCACCTGCGAGTCGATCTGCTGCCGCACCTGCGTTACCTCCAGCGAGCGCTGCGCCAGCGCCATGCCTTGGTTCATAATCATAAACGCCCCCACAATCACCATACTAAACAGCACGAAGGCAAACATCACCTCGATGATCGTATCACCCCGCTCGTGGCGACGCCCTAGCATTGGCCTATTCCTCCACCGATCAGCTTCACACTGCTGGCCGAGCTGCCACCCCGAGCGATCACCGCTCCGCTAATGCCAGTAAAGACCAAGCCATCGGGGTCAATACAGAGGTTGGTGTCGCCTTTTTGGGCGTCATTATCAGGCGAGAGAACGGTCATCGGGTTGTCTGTGTTACCAATGTAGGTCTTGATGGCACCACTGGAGGGCGAGCGCACGATCAAATACGAGTGACGCGCACCCTGCCGCAGCGCCGTCTCCCAGGCTAGTTCATACGTAGTCGTTTGGCTGGCGGTGTCTGACTGGACAAGCCCAGAGCGAGTCAGCGCCTCATAATCCGTTGCTGCAGCTGAGCCATCGCGCGTGGCATAAATTGTCCGCGCTATGAGGCTTCGTCCATCACGGCCAGTGGTAATAAACCGCCCAATAATGGTGCACTCGCTCGTGCCCGGCACCTGTGGAGTAATACTCTGGCTAATGCCGCTGGTGCTGCAGCCAAGGTTGCGGTCGTGATCATTCTGGACATTCACCACCCGGTCGTACTCCCCCTGGAAGAAACTCACCAGCGAATGGGTGGCATCACGGTAGCGCTGGGCATTGACCGTCGCACCCACACCTACCATAATCCCGGCTGCCATTGCCCCACTCACCGCCAAAAACAGCATCATCTCAATAATGGTGAACCCTGGCTTCACTGGCATACTCATAACCTCTCTAGTATAGCACAAGCAGCATTGACGGCACAGGGCGATGAGGCGATTCTGGGGAGAGATAATACCTCTGCACAGCTTAGGTATAGAGCGCAAAAACCAGCCGCTCATGGGCTGGTCTTTGCTTGGTCCACTTCAAAGGGTTTTATTGCCTACTGCGTCTCTTCGCCAGCGAGTAACTCCGCCTCAATATCTTGCATAGCAGCAAGGACGAGCTCGTATGCCTTTAGGTTAGTTGACTTACCTAGCTCGCCAGCACGAAGCACCTTTGCCTCATCATTATACCGGCCAGCAAAGCTCACTAGCACTGTCCCTGGCTGGTGAAAATCACGGTAGCGATCCTTCTGTTCGTCTGTTAGTGGTCGATCGGAATACACTTCGACTGCTGGGCCAGTTACGATGCTAATGATGTAACCACCCTTATTATACTGAGCTTCATTATGTGGGTCAGTGATATCGCAGTCGCGCCCTTTATGTATCGAATCCTCTTCAGCTTGTCCCCAACCACTATCATCACGTGCACCCTTGGGGAGAAACCGCGCTGCAACGGCCGTCTCATACTGAATATAGTTCCCGCGCGAATATCTAGTCTCGCCACCAGCATAGCTAGTGACGGCAACATGCTTGTCCTCAGACCGGCTACCAAAGCCATTCTCTGCCAATACTCTGCCGATCCGCCATATTTCATCGACGATATCCTCACATCGGCGTTCATTGTCTTCTCTGGCAAGGTCTGCTTTAATCTTTTGTTCAGCCTCTTCCATTCGCCGAGTATACTCATCATGTATTCCCTTCCTAAACTCTTGGGTCTTTGGCGTTGGGAAGTCTCGCAACTCTGGCTTATACGGTTCTTGTTTTGTCTCACCACTAGGTAGGTGGTCATATCGTGACATCATATCTCCTTGGAGTTAGGTGTTTATGATGCCTATAGTACTCTCTCTCTGGATTGTCAAGTATTACACCAGGTTTGCAAGAAGGAGCAAGCCTACCCAGCCGAGGCTTTAGAAGCCCAGCGGTAATGCCACCAGCGCGCGCAAGATAGACCCACCAAACAAGAGTGAAATAACGCAGCCAATGATAAGCAGCGGCCCAAATGGCACCTGCGAGCGCGTATTGAGCTGGCCCCGCGCTAGGCCCGGCAGGACGATGATACAACCCAGCATGTTAGAGAAAAACAGCGTCATAAAGGCCAGGCGCCAATCGCCCAGCAGCAGTGCCAAGCCCACGCAGAGCTTCACATCACCAAAGCCAATCCACGCCCCGCGCGAAATGGCATACAGCCCACCATACAGCCCCGCCAGCAGCGCCACCGCCCCGGTGAGCGATACAAAGTCAACATCGTGCAGCGTCATCACCCGCACCAGCACGAAGAGTGCGCCCAGTGCCATCAAGCCATAGTTGAGCGGGTCGGGCAGGAGCTGCCACTTGGCGTCATACGCCGCGAGGATCATCAGTACTAAGGCCACCACCACCCACACAGCAAAGAGCAGACCACTAGCCGGTAGAGCCCATGGCCACACCAGATACGACAGTGCTAGGCCCACCCCCAGCACCAGCTCCATCACCAGCTCGAACCAACCAATGAACTGCTGGCAATAGCGGCAGCGCCCACCGGTGGACAGCCAGCTCACTACGGGGAGTAGATCATACCACGCCAGTACATGCCCGCACTGCAGGCAGCGCGAGCGGTCGTCTCGCACTGTACCTTGCAAGAGGACGCGCAGTTGGCGCCATTCGTGTTTGTCGTAGGGGTGGCCGGTTTGCTTATCAGTCCGCAGTTGCCGCGCGCGCACCCGCCACACTTGCGCGCCCGCAAAGCTACCAAGCACTACGCCCAGAAGGAGCAGTGCACCTGCTATCAAGATCGTCATACCTCACTAGTATAGCAAAGATATGCAAGAACGTGCTACATCATCACGCGCTACCGAAGGCTCGTATAGACACACCATCTAGCTAGAATATGCAGCAGATTCTCCCACCCGCTCGTTTACTGGCCTTCACAAATTTTCTTGTTTGGCACGCATGGTGTGTGAGCCTCGGAATTTATCTGTACCTTGCATATACAAATCTCATTTTCTTAATGCCGCCCCACCTCCCCACCACTTCTTCCAATGATGTGTGAGAATCTGCGGAGATGCAGAGCCAACGTCATTAAAAATAGGTTAGCATGAGACCGTGACGTTTTGGGATAGAGCTATGCTCGCGCGGTATTACCTCTGACTGCTGAATCGTACTTGTGACGAAAATATTCCGGCCAGATAAAACCAAGAGCTTTTCCGTCTGTTTGATTGCTGGCCTCCAGATATTTTCTTACACAAGCACAACTCAGTAATTCGTGTACTCTCATACATAAAAAGAGGCTGGCACCCTTTGGTACCAGCCATCTTCTTGTGTATCTTCTGCGTCTACTATGACTCGAGGCAGTATGCCACGCCGTTGCCGCCTGCTTCTAACTTGGTGACGACGACGAATTGCTTGGATGTGCCCTTCTTGAGGGTCGCACCGTCGGAGTTGGTGGCGTCGCAGCGCACACCCTTGACGACGATGGCGCTCTCGGTGGTAGGCGTTACGGTGCCATTGCCCGCGTTGTCTTGGACGGTGATGCTCTCTTTGTCGAGGTTCAAGAGGTCGCCCAGGTAACCTTTGAGACCCTTACTGTCGGGGAACTTCCCACGGTTGTTTGATGTATATTGCGTCACGGCAGCAGCGATGTTTTGCACATCATTCTTGCGTGCTGTGTCGCGCTGGCCTCGCTGCAGAGCAGGCAGCGCCACAAAGACCATCAAGAATATCAAGGCGGCAATCGCCAGCACCAACATCACCTCGATGATGGTAAACCCTTCTTGCTTCGCTTGGTGTTGTTTCATACTTCTCCTTTGTACCAATGTACGAATATGCTTACGTTACTGCTATCATAGCGTAGGATGGCAGCATTGTCTAGGTTTTGTTCGCACAAGATGATAAGCCTATGCGGAGAGGCGCAAAGCTGCGCTATGTTGCCGGTATTTTGGGTGTGATTGCTAAAGAAAATGCGCTAAAAATGGCCTGTCCTCGCGTATTTCCTGCTGAGAACCATAGACACTACACATTAGTCGAATACACCCACTTTATCTCACACTTCCCTCCTCTACACTTCTTCTGGAATACCAAAGAGTCGACACTTCTAGTAGAGTATCGACCTCCCAGCGCCAAGACTAAAAACCGGCCATGACGACCGGTTTTCATACTCCATCGGACGAAATGCCCTTCCTACTTCTGCGGCACGTCGATGTATTCTTGCACTTTGCCGTCGCTTTTGAGCTGGGCAACTTGCTTGGTGAGCTCGGTGAGGGGGATGTAGAGATAGGTGAAGCGGATTTTGCTGTCGTTCTTTTCGTTGACTTTGACGAAGTAGTAGCCACTGTCGGTCGTGCTCTTGATGACACCAGAGGGTTTGCCAGGCTCGAGCTTAGCGATCTCGCTCACCGCGAGGCCGTTGTAACTGCTGGCGAGATTGATCAGGCCAGAATCCCCCACCTGCGGTTTGCTGCGGCCACTGCCACCAAGCTGGGTCGCTATTTTGGCAAACTCACCATTGCTGCTCGCCACTAGCCCCGCGGCTTTACGCTGCAATTCATCGGCCGTCTTATCAACCGCAAAGGCTACTCGAGCCCGCACAATGCTGCGCCGCACTGCCTGGCGATAATCCGATGGCGACCAGTTATACATCATGCGCGACGATGCATCATACGTCTCTTGGCTAATCTTGCCATTGGCGGTATTGCGCTGCTGCTCGATAACGGTATCAATGTCTTGGTCGCTCACGGTGATATTGTGCTGGCGTGCTAGCTTGGCGGCGTAGGTGTCGACCAGCGCCCGGTTGAGCGACTCGCGCTTGATGTGTTTGAGCTGCTCGCGGCCATCATCACTGTCGATGCGGATCTCATCGTACTTACCAAGGTAGAATTTCGACCCCCGATATTGCACTAGGTAGTCGCTATAGCGCACCAGCTCGCCATCAATACTAGCCACTGGCACAGGAAAGATCTGCGTCATGCGATAGAGGAGGTTATTGGAGCTCTGGGCAATGTAGAGCTGCTGCCACGCCACCGCCGCCAGCAGCAAAGCCGCTACCAAGGCCACAATGATCGTGTTGATGATCACCCGCCGGCGCGACGCCTGGACGGGATGCTTAAACTTGCGCCCACCGGCCAATATCTCTTCGCGGTGTGCCGCTACCGTCTCGTTGGTGATGCGCTCAAACTTCTTGGGAGTGTTGGGGTTTGTTGCACTGGCCTCTGTTTTGGCGGATTTGCCCGCTTTCTTGCCCTTTCGCTTCGGCTTGAGCGCTGCCAGGCGATCTTTCAGACCAGTGGCTGGGGCAGTTGATGTAGACTGAGCGCCGTAGCGGCTGCGTTTGGGTTTTTTGCTTGGTAATTTCATGGTGATACTCCTGCTGCTTGTGCTGCGCGCTCCGCCTCGCTGACGGCATCTTGCAGCTGATTGTAGATCTGCTCGGGGTGATCGACATTGCGGATGATGAGATCGCCCACAAATGTTTGGATCACAATCGTACCAAAATGAAACACCTCACCCGAGAATCCTGGTATATTATAGCTGATATTCTGAATTTTTGCCAAGCTCAGCTCCACCACATCGGTACCAAAAAATCCTTTTTGCGTCACTTGGCGAATGCGCTGGTCGGTCACGATGTAGTAGGTGTAGCGCCACATCAAAAAATGATAGCAAAAGCCAATAGACCCCAAGACGAGCCCCGCCACCGGCAGCAAAAACAGCTCCAGTGTGTCTTGCCAGATCAGTGGTGGAATAGCCCCTACCACCAGCGGCACCAGTAGCATATAAAACCCCTTACGCATGGCAATAATATGCCGCCGAAAGACAAACAGCAGTTCCTCACCCTCGCGCTGCCCATTAAATGCCTTGGTCTGTGCCATTATTCCCTGCCTTTTTGTGTGATGATTGTTATGCTTTTCTTGCTGTCTATTGTAGCACGAACTTGACACTACTTGGGCGCCAAACCTCGCTGCTGGCTACTACTCCTTACGCTCACCCTCCCACACTCCCTCCTCCGGAACACTATAAGGGTCGACGTCTCCCAGACATCGACCTCTTGCGCTGGGCTGAAAACTCGTTATTACAACGAGTTTTCACACTCCATCGGATGAAGTGTGGGAGGGTGAGCTAGCACATAAAAAGCAAAAGCTTCAGTGATTCACCCCCTTGACACTACCCCACAATCCCCGCGTATAATAAAAACCATGACAATACTACGGAGCATTTACATATGGTGACGGCTGGGCGATTTATCCACAAGCGCCGCACCACTGCTGGTGCCGGAGCGCCACCGGTGCCACCGCCGCACCACCCACCAGCTGCGCCACCACCACCAAAGATACCAACGCCAGCGGCTGTCGACCCCACCGAGCCAATCGCAGCACCCGACTGGCAACGCCGCCTTGGCCATGGCATCGTGCGAGCGCTCTGCATGCTTGCGGCAGGGGCGCTTGGTTGGCTCTGCTACCTCTGTTGGACAAGTGGTGGCACGCGCGCCATGCCAGCCGACTTTATGGCTTGGGTCGTCTCATTCGCCCTCTTCTCCTCCGCCATTATGTTCGTCGGCGCTGCCTGCAGCCGATGGGAAGATATGTCCGACTGGGTGCGATGGGCAGCTGAGGTAGTTGGTGGGTTTGGGCGGTAATAAAACCCCCACGTTTTTCATTTCATAGCTCTGCGCTTACCATCACACGATACTCAAGCAAAACAAAAAACCCGCCGTTACCTTGGCGAGTTTTTGCTAGAGCAAGTCAGCACATTTAGCAGTGCACTATACAACTATCAGGCTATTATTTATAGCTGTTGTGCCTGGCCGAATTTGCAATAGCAACAACGGCGGCTGCGACATTCAATCTAACGCCAGTATTTTTAGCGATTTCTTGTGACAATCCAACACCATCTCTATCGTCAACTCCCGGCTGATCACAGAGTCTCTTATATTCATTTGCGCCAGCTCGATAGAGAGTATCAAGAGACGCTTCATCTGAATAGCCAAGGATGCCAGCCGTATCTTCAGTTGGAGTTGGTTCTTGTGGAGGTAGTTCGGTCATGGTTTTGCTTCTGTTGAACTAATATTATAGTGAAATTATACCATATATTGATATACCTAACCTCACCAAAAATGCACCCCTAGCTATATAGCGAGCACAATAACCTCACTACTCATCCAGTGAAATAGATATAAGACATTATGAAGTCTCGCTCTCTAAACGTGCGGGCTATAGCTCCACATGAGTATAGACAAAATCCCCGCTCGGCTTGACACACAGGATATCACGCTCGCTGTATCGTGTTGTTGCAGTGCCACCCATTTCATGATTGGGAGCAAACCGTACCACACAGCGTGCATCTTGGCTTCCCCTCATTGCTGCAAGGGTGCGCTGGACGCCGTGCGGCATGTGACTGTTGGCTGGCTCGTCGGGCCATGTTGTGTTAGTATTGCGCTGCCAATCGGTGCAACGCCGCTGCTCACAATCGGCAAATGGCTGCGTTTGCAGTAGCTCATCCACTTGTGCTACGCGGCCTGTAGCTACAGCATCCTTGCGTGTTCGGCCAAGCGACTCGGGGAAGACCGCTGCATATTGCTTTGATACTAGTGGTAGGGCTTCATCACTCAGCCGATCGTCAAAGAAATCCGCCCCATTTGGTTTGTGCCCAAAAATCAGAAAACAAAAAATTGCTACACCAACCAGTACAGCGATAACAGCAAGGCTACTAATCGTGATAATGAGAGCTATATTGGTACGAGACTTCATGATACTCGTATCATACTCTCTTTTTGTGATGTATGCAACTATAGACTGTAGTATTTGGTACCCCGGATAGGAGTCGAACCTACAACCTTCTCCTTAGGACGGAGCCGCTCTATCCAGTTGAGCTACCAGGGCATGGGTATAGTATAGCATGCCCCCTCCTCTGGTGTGAACAATGCCGCTCAACAAAAAAGCCGAGGCATGGACACGTATCCAACCCCGACTGTAGTGCACTCTCATATTATCATAAACGGCTATAGACAATCAGACTTTCTCTCTTGAGATTATCACAAGACCCAAGAATCAAGCATAATTCAATAGTCAATGCAGCTTCACTACCTCTCACGCTCACCCTCCCCACACTCCCTCCGACGGAACACGATAAGTCGATGTCTCCCAGACATCGACCTCTTGACGTCAGGGCTGAAAACTCGTTATTACAACGAGTTTTCACACTCCATCGGATGAAGTGTGGAAGGGTGAGCTAGCACAGAGAAAACAAAGTATTCGATATTCTGGGCGCAAGCACTACGTCAACTGCCCTACCAAGCTATATATCGGGAAGAGGATGGCTGCCACCATGCCGCCAGCCACGATGGCGAGGACGACCATCAGCACGGGCTCGATGGCAGTGGAGATGTTGCGGATCTCTTCGTCTAGCTCGTCTTCGTAAACTTGGGCAGTCTTACCCATCATTTCGTCGATCTTGCCCGATTGCTCACCAATCTTGATCATCTGCGACACCATTGGCAAGATGTAATCCTCACGACTCAGTGAGACAGACAGCGCTCGCCCCCCCTTGACCTTCTCGGCAGTCCGGCGGATAGAAGCCTCGATAATCGTATTATTGACCCCTGTCGCGGTAATGTCGAGCATGTCGAGCATAGGCACACCGGTCGCAAGCAGCGTCTGGCCAGTACGGGTAAAGCGCGCCATGTAAAGCTTGCGAAACATACTACCGACGAAGGGCATATTAAGCTTAAGCGTGTCGAAAGCGCGTGTGCCGGGGCCTGTCTTGGCGTATTGGCGGGTGAAGTAGATAGCACCCACCAGCAAGATCAGCTCCGCCCACCAGAAGCTTGCAGTAAACTTCGCCACAGCGATTAGTGTCGCAGTGAGGAATGGCAGCGTCTTGTGCATGTCGCTATATAGCTTCTCCACCTGCGGCACCACCACGAGCAGCATAAAGAGCATCACTCCCATGATCACCGCCAGGACGATGGCGGGGTACGTCATAGCACCGCGAATCTTGCTCACCATGGCGGCGTCCTTTTCTTGCTGGGAGGCAACCCGCTTGAGCGCTTGGTCGAGCGTACCAGAGGCCTCACCAGCGGTGACGAGCGAGAGGTAGATTTTGTCGAAGATCTCGGGGTGTTTGCCAAAGGAGTCCGATAGCTGCCGACCACCCTCAACATCGGCAATGATCTCTTGGATGATCTCTTGCAGCTTCTTGTTCTCTGTCTGCTCAAGCACCGTACGAAGGCTCTGCGACAGAGGTAGTCCTGCACCAATCAGCGTCGCCAGCTGGCGCGTAAAGACCACCTTATCTTTGGTTGTCACACGGCGTGTCAGGCTACCAAAGAGCCCACCGCTCTCATCGACTTCTTTGATGTCGAGCGGAACGAAGCCTTGCTCAGTCAAAACGCGCGCCGCCGCCATCTCAGACTCGGCCTGGACGATAGATTTGATGATGGTGTCGGTCGCTTTGTCGCGTGCTTCGTAGTTGAACTTTCGCATCGATTATCCTCTCATTAAGCGCTCGAATTCGGTGAGGTCAACCGCAAACTCGCGGGCGCTATCATATGTCACGGTGCCACTCTGGACGAGGCTCACCAGTGTGCGATCCATCGTCTGCATACCTTGGTCTGCTCCAGTCTGGATGATGGCATCAAGCTGGTGACTCTTGCCCTCGCGGATGACGTTACGCACCGCTGGGTTGGCTACCAAGACCTCAGCGGCCACCACTCGCCCACCACCGATGGCTGGCACGAGGCGCTGGCTACAGATTGCCATCAAGATATTGGCCAGCTGAGCCCGAATCTGTGGCTGCTGGTGCGGCGGGAAGACGTCGATCATGCGGTCGATACTCTGTGCTGCACTATTGGTGTGTAAGGTGGCAAACACCAAGTGGCCTGTCTCGGCAATGGTGATAGCAGCACTAATCGTCTCGAGATCGCGCATCTCACCAATCAGCACGACATCTGGGTCTTGGCGTAGGCTGGAACGCAGCGCGGCGCTAAAGGAGTAGGTATCATAGTGCACTTCGCGCTGCACAACCACCGAGCGCTTACTCTTGTGAGTGAACTCAATCGGGTCTTCGATGGTGATGATGTGGTGCGACTTCTCAGTGTTGATCTTATCGATCAAAGCAGCCAGCGTGGTAGACTTACCACTACCAGTTGGGCCCGTCACCAGCACCAGGCCGCGCGGGAAGTCAGCAAAGGTCATGACGACGGGCGGCATACCGAGCTCTGTCACAGATTTGATCTCATTTGGAATCAAGCGCAGCGCAGCCGCCAAGTTGCCCCGCTCATGAAAGGCATTAACCCGGAAGCGCCCAAGATTACCAAAGGCAAAGCTAAAGTCGAACTCTTTATCCTTCATCAGCACCTGCTGCTGGTCTTGGTCGAGAATGGCAAAAACAAGCCGCTCCACCTGCGCTTCGTCCAGCGGGCCAAAACCCGCCACAGGGGTCAGCGCACCATCAATGCGCAGCATGGGGGGTAGCCCCACCTGAATGTGCAAGTCTGAGGCGCGGCGGCGCACCACATCCTCGAGCAGGACTTCTATGCGTAATTCTCTATTTTCCATGGTTGTTGTTGGTTCCTTTCTTATGCTATGTCTGATGTGACACGGTTGACTTCCTCCAGGGTAGTAATCCCTTGCAGCGCCTTGAGGTAGCCATCTTGGCGCATGGTGATCATCCCTTGCTCGATGGCTTTCTTCTGGATCTCGGTACTCGACGCTCGGGCGGTAATGAGCTGCTGGATCTCCTCCGTCACTTCCATCACCTCAAAGAGCCCAGCTCGGCCGCTGTAGCCCCGTGGTGTGTTGGCAGTGTCGCGCCCACGCACCAGGCGGTAGGATTTTTGGCCAGCCAGCGGTAAGTCGGTATAGCCAAGGTCGGCCGATATTTTGGCTGCCTCTGCCTTGGTCTTGGGTAAGAGATGCCCGACAGTGCTGAGGATCATCTCTGTCTCGAGCGGGTTCGACCAATAATTCTCGTGCTGGGGCCCAATCCGGCGCACCAAGCGCTGGCCAATGATGGTATTAACGGTGCTAGCGATGAGGAATGGCTCAATATGCATATCGAGCAAGCGCGGCAACACTCCCGCTGCTGAGTTGGTGTGGAGCGTACTAAAGACCAGGTGGCCCGTCAATGCCGCCTGAACGGCGAGGTTGGCCGTTTCGTTGTCGCGGATCTCCCCCACCATCACCACATCGGGGTCTTGGCGGAGAATACTGCGCAGACCATTAGCAAAGGTAAGACCAACGTCACTATTAACCTGGATCTGGTTGACTCCCTCCATTTTGTATTCCACGGGGTCTTCCAATGTGACGATGTTGATGGTATCATCCTTAATTTCTTTAATCAGTGCATAGAGACTGGTCGACTTACCACTACCAGTTGGGCCACTGGTGAGGATCATCCCATTGGGGCGGTGAATCCCCTGGCGAATCAGCCGAAGGGCGCGCCCAGCATAGCCCATCTGCTCGAGCTCGAAGGATGTGCCAGTCTTATCCAGCAAACGGATCACTACCTGCTCACCCCACACCACTGGACTAATGGCAATACGGAGATCAACTTCCTTATCTGCCACCTTGACGGCAAATTGCCCATCCTGCGGAATACGGTGCTCGTCGATCTTCAGCTCAGACAGGATCTTGATCCGACTCACCAGTGCCGGCTCGATACTCTTGGGTAGTTGCATAACTTCGCGCAGCACGCCATCGACGCGGCAGCGGATCTTGAGCGACTTCTCGAGCGGCTCAATGTGGATATCGCTGGCGCGGCTCTTTACGGCGTATTCGAGAATGGTGCTGAGGGCGCGGCTAATCGGTGAATCTTGGACGATCGTCTTGATATCGCCCCGGGCCTCGGCCGCTGCCTCAGCCTGCGACACTTGAGCTGCTACGTTCACGCTACTGAGGTCGGTGCGGTACTGCTCCAGCACATGGCGCACCCCAGCCTCCGACGCCATAAAGACCTTGAGTGGGCGCTGGACGCGGTTGGCAAGGTAGTCGACCGCCTGGACATTGTTGGCATCAATCATCGCCACCGCCAAGCGGTTCTGCACCTCGGCTAGTGGTACTGCCATGAAGCGCTCGGCAATATCCGATGGTAAAAGCGTGAGGATATCTTGATCGACAATCGTATTAGTAAGATTGACATACGGCACACCCGACACATGGGCAATCGCCCGAGTCAGCAGCTCGTTATCGATCGCTGACTCATCAGTTAGCACAGTCAATAGTGGTCGGCCACTTTCGCGTGCCAGCTTAGTAGCATCATCAAGGCGTTGGCGCGTGATCAGCCCTTCGTCGACGAGGAGTGTAGTGAGTTTTTCTTGCATATCACTTGTCATCAGTGCCACACGCTACCTCTGTTATTTCTGCTGCGATTGCCCAATGATCGTCTCGACCGCTGGGTTGATCGCCTCCTTGTTAAATACTGCACTATCTGGCTCATCAATCGTATCCGAGAGCTTCTCGACTGTCTCTACCTTGGTGCCACGCTGCGGCATCTGCAAGAATGGGATACTGCTCGCCACAAAAAACGCCACCACCACTGATATACTAGCGATCAAGATAATCATTGCGATGTCGGTCTTCTTCATGGTTTGATGTCCTTTTTCTTTAGCTCGATGGTTTTGGCTGGCGAGTAGTAGGCATGAGCCGAGATCTTCATGGCGACTTTGCTATCAGTCCGCTCAATGGTCATGCGGTCGATCTCGATCACACGGATGGAGCGCTCGAAGCGCTGCAAAAGCTCGCGCAGAGCGTTGGGGTTACTGGCCGATACCTCCATAGTGAAGTGAATAGACTGCAAGTTGCCATTGCTGGCGGCGGCACCAGTGCTATTTGATGACTCGCTGTCGTCCGTTTGGTCGATATTAAGCGAGTCAAGCGACACCCCTGCCACGCCATTAACCAGCTTGGACTGGAGCGATGCACCCAGCGCCAGAGCATTGTCCTCCGCTGGCAGAGCATCGAGCACCACCTGGAGCGCCTTCTCATCGTTGTTGATACGGCTGGCGTTGAGGTGTGAGTTGGTCTCCAGCACCTTCAGCTCACCGCGTAGCTTCTCGACTGCGTCGTTGTTGTTCTTGAGTACGGCAGCAGTATTATTTTTCTCGCCAAGCACCCGCTCCTTGAAGATAATTTGCTGCACCAAAAACCACGATATCACCAGTGCGAAACCCACAATTACTGAGGCTCCAGCCACCCAGAGGAACATCACCCGGCTGGATTGCTCGATCTGTTGGCGCTTGTGGATGGCGGCGTCTTTCTTACTCATCTAGTTCTTCTCCTTGTTGGTCGCCTTGGGCGTAAAGAGGCTATCAGGCACATGCAAGCGCGAGTCGGTCACATTAGTACTACCAGTTGGGGCTTCGATGCGCAAATTCTTAGAGCTATTAGAGAGAAGCTCCTTGGGGTAGGTAAAGGTCAGCTTGAAGCGCAGCACCTTAGCTCCACTGGCATCCTCACCATAGCTGGTATCGCTCACCGTCACATCGTCGGCCAGCTTGACGGTCTGGACGCGGTTATCGCCATCGGTGTAGCTCAGCTTGGTGTTGAGGATCATTTTCTTGAGCTTATCCGTTGCCTCAAAGCTGTTGGCGGCTGACCCCTCAATGGAAAGCTTCGTCTCAGACGGATCGAGGCTGACGGTCGACATCTTCACATCATTGGGCGCAGCAGGGTTAATAGCACTCAGCACATCGAAAATCCGCGAGTCGATACTCTTATCCTTGTGCATCGAGGAGAGCTGAGCTAGTTGGTTTTGGATGGTGACGATCTGGTTGGCATCTTTAACACTACTAATCTTGCCGTATTGGTCTTTGATCTCGTTGTCGGTCAGCCACTCGCGGGCACTCTGCGTACCAACATACACCACCAGCAGCGCCACCGCTGCGCCAGCGATGATGCTCACGAGAATAGAGAGCGATATCACGCCATTGCGCATGCGCTGGGCATGCAGGTATTCGCGCTTGACATCAGGGATGAGGTTGATCTCTATCATGCGTCGTTCCTCCGTTTTGCGAGGCCAACGGCTGTAGCAAACTCTGGTGCAACGTTGGCCAATTGCTCTTGGCTGGTCTGCGGCATATGGATACCATGCCAGGGGTTACCCGGGGCGGTCGGAACCTCTACCTTGGCCGCAACATACTCGCTGAGATGTGGAATCATCTCGCCAAAGCCCGTCAGCGTAATGCTCGACACCTGGGCACTGGCGTAGCGCGTCTGGAAGAATTTGATTGATTTAATAAGCTCGCTCGCAAAGTTATCTAGCGCCCCCTCGATGGCACGCACCACCTGCCCATCGAGCTTATCCTCCGCCAGACCAAACTTGAGGATAAACTGCCGGGCTTGGTCTTCCTGGACGCTGAGGTTTTGCACTGCCGACTTGACGAAGCTGCTCACACCCGACGGAATAGTCCGGACGAGGCGCGGCGCTCCACCGTAGATAATAGCAAGGTCGGTTGAGAGTTCACCAATGTCGATCAGCATCACCGCGGCACCATTTGCCGCTTGCTGCGGCGGTGCAAAGGCCCGCACCATCGCAATTGGGTCGGGCTCGATAGCAATCACATTCAGCCCCAGGCCCTCGATAAACTCCAGCTGATCCTCACTATACCCCTTCGACACACTGCTAATCAGCACCTCTTGCTGGTCGCTTGCGTGGAGCGATGGCCCCAGCAGCACCCAGTCTACCTTGGCATCATCCGCCATCGGCACATATTGGTCGATCTGGTATTTCATCGTGGCGCGCAGCTCGGCATCGGAGACTTGCGGCACATCGACCACTGTTGTAAAGGTCTTATTTGATGGCAGGCCAATCGCAACATTCTTCGTCTTGATGCCACTCTGGCCCACGGCAGTCATAATAACTTCGCCCAGGCGACGGCGCGACTCTGGTGCATCGCTGCTCGTAATACGGCGGTCAACGGGCGCATAGCCATGTGCCACGAGCTCCCACTCGTCGCCAGCTGGTGCCAGCTGCAAAACCCGCACGGCATTGGTGCCGATATCGAGTGCAAAGAAATCGCCCGACCCTTTTTGAAACTTCATACTCGTCTATTATACATAAGCGACATTGGTTTAGGCAAGGGGGTTAGTGGAGGAAAATATCAATAATTGACTTTTTTATCATTGTCTGATATATATGAGGTTATTATGAAATTCTTTGATCGGCCCTCTCGAGAACCAAATACCACCCCCCCCAATGAGCTGAGCGATAAGTCGCCCGGCGGCCGAACACGGCGAGCGCTTGCAGCTGCGGCAGATCTACTTGCAGAGGAGCAACGTAGACACGAGGAAGAAATGCTCAAGTTCCAGCGTGAGTCTCTAAGTTCTTGGGAAATGCGCAGGCAATTCCTGGAGCGTTCTGGGGCATACCCTGCACCGCCCGACCTATACGCACTATGGCTCTATGCTTATCTAGAGCAGGGCAACAAGATTACTCATCCAAGAGATTATCCTTTCTCACGCGGACAGCTTGAGAAGGACGAGACAATTACACAGCAGTCGCTTGTCTCGATTGGGCCAAGTGGTGCAGTATTTGAGGACGAAGAGATATCATATTACGACCAACGTGTTGTCTGGGTACCAACGAAAAGCTGCGATAAAAACTTTATCCCACCAGGCTATGGCTCCCAATCACTTACTATTATGTATCTACCTGACCTTGTCAATCTAGACACTCGCTCTACTTCTGGTGATAGGCGCCCAGGCTGGGAGTACGGTCACTCGAAACTGCTTACTCTGAAGCTCGACGAGTCATCACCAACTGGCCTTCGCGCCTCAACAAATGACCCAGATGTCATCGAGTCCTATACCGATATAACCGACATGATCATGGGATTCACTGGTAACTTCGATCCAGCAGCGATGCGCCAAAAGCTAAAAGATGCCAAGAACCGGCCCGGCCAGGAGTTGGAGCAACTATAACTCACGCTTTGCTATATTGAGTCTGGTATCTTCTACTGCAATAAAGGGGCGGCTCCTAGCCTGCTCCTTTTTTTGTGGCCTGTAGCTAATCATCATAGCTAAAACCGTGGTGCGGCTTCTGTTGTGGTGGCGGTGGTGATGGGCAGGTCGTTGTTTTTGTTGTAACGCGAGCCCCACATAAAGACATCGGCACGTTGGTTGAGTACCTCAGCAGCTTCGGCGAGGTTATCCTTCTCAGCGCCAAAGGTGCGGCGCAGCTGGAGCTGGCGTGCCATGATGGTGCCGTTGATGGTGAGCTTTTCTTTACAGGTCTCGGCGGTGAGCCCATTGAAGTACGCGCCAACGTGTCGGATCTCGTCGCAGGTGGAGATGACTCCCCCACTGCCACCAGTTGGCTGGGCAATCAGCCAGGCATTGACCTCTTTGACATTATGCCGAACAACGATATTCTTGGCCTTGATGACGAGCTGTGAAAGTTTGGTGGCGTCATCAACAGTGGTAGCGCCGTACTTGAGGTCGCCATCGATCGTCACTGTGCCGCCTGCCTCCACTACCAGTGTGCTGCTGCCGGGTAGTGTACCGTGGATGGTGGCATCACCGTTGACGGTGCGCACGTTGTGGCCGGCAAAGCTCCCCACGTCGATAGACGTACCAGCCGCCGCGCCCCGGCCAAAGCTCGGCACCTTCACATTGCTCGGCGGTGCCCAGCGACCAGCTGGCGTGGTGGTGTTGGCAAAGGCAAGGCTATCCTTGGAGCGGTCATAATCACCACCATACCCTCGCCGGCCAGACAGCACACCACCAGTGGCAGAGAGGATTTTGCCGCCATTTTGCGGCGCCATCATGCCATACTCGGCCCAGCTGCCATACATATTGCCATCTTTGGTCGTCTTGAGGGTAACGATCTGTGCATCGCCATTACCACTCGCCGCGCCAATGCCGTTGCCGACGCGCAAGTCGCCACCCCAGATCTGCACCCATGGTAGCTTCGTCACCGTTACGCAGGCGGGCGAGGAAATACGACGCTCATTGCCGTCGGTATGTTTATAGTTATAATCTTTGATAGCAACGATGCGGCAGATCATATCCCCCACCTTGGCATCGGCCGCGTTGATATCTTTGGTGTCATTCAGGCGCGTGTGGCTCTCAAGATATTTTTTGTTCTCACGAAAGGTGGGCTCGTTGGTGCAATCGATCGGCTGCTTGCCGCGCAGCCAGGTGCACGCTGTGTCACTGCCACTGTAGCTACCCAGAGCATAGGGGTAGCCCACTGCCGCCCCACGGTCAAAGATACTGCTCAAGCTGCCAAGGAACTGCTGGCGGTGCTGCCCTCGCACGATAAACTGGTAGGCCGCGGCTTCGCTCTCGCTCCGGTCTTTGTCGAGGCTTGCACCAGTGTTGTGGATGGATTCGTCAATCCGGCTAGGCGCAATATTCCCACCCTCCAGCGTGGCAAGCTTCTTGCCGTCAATCGTGGCCGATGGATAGAGCTCGAAGTCTGAGTGCACACTAGCACACGCCGGGTCGCTGCGCCGCCACGCTGGGTCACCAGCAATGCCAGGTGACCACGATATCCGTTGGCAGAGTGTACGGCCAACGTCGCTCGTTTGGATGCGATAACTCGTGAAGCGGTCAGTCGTGCCGCCGCTTGGATACACCGTATAAAAGAGCTGCCTAGGCCGGCCTGTCACATTGCGCGCCAGGCTATGCCCACCACTGTAATTATTAGCAAAGCCGGTGCCATCCATCCCCACCGACACGGTTGCGCTGTTGGGGCCGTTGTTGCGCAGGTCGTGCGCCCAGTAGATTTGCTCACCCGGGAAGGCTCGGACGGATTTTTGCATATTTTGCGTGCCAGGCCACTGCTTGCCCACATAGCTTTGGCCGTTGATCGTCCAAGGTGGGATGCGCCGCGTGATCGTCACCTTCACATCACTCGTACCACAGGCAATATTCTCACTAGCAGCCAGGGTGCGCCCGCCATCGGTCGAGATACAGCTATACAGGCCAATCCCCACCGTACGCGACTGCCCCACCGGGATATCGAACTGGCCAATGTCGAGTTGCGCCCGCACTTCGCCCCCCTGGCTGGTGTATTGGTTTTGGCCACTGACGCGCCCACGGTACATCACGCTCGACTGGACGTTCTTGATGCGGCTATTGCGGTTGTAATTCCAGTTCATGTTGCGGTCGAGGTGCATCGAGCTAATGTCGAAGGGCCCTGAGCGGTTACCCGAGTAACCCGAGCCACGAATGACAATATCGACGAGGCCTGTCTGATTGTGGTCGATCGAGATACCCGACTTATAATAATTCCGCTCGCCAGGCTGCGAAAACCACACTACTGCACAGGGGCTACCACTGCGGCAGAGCTCGGGCAGCTTCGCCTCTACCTCATTGTTAGGCCGAGCTGCCACCAGCCCGCCCAGCGCCGCACTCACCCCCACAGCGCACAGTAGCCCCAGCAGGCCAGTACGCACCAGTGATTGGCGGCAAAAGTGTACAAATGTCATGCTTATGATTATAGCAAAGTTGGGGCAATTGTGCACTGTGTTCAAGACGACGAACGCCAGATGGTTGTAAATAAGTAAGTAGAGTGTGCCCGAATTGCAACATCTATAATTATCTCACACTCTACCTCCCCACGCTCCCTCCGATGGAACACTATAAGGGTCGATGTCTCCCAGACATCGACCTCTTGACGTCAGGGCTGAAAAATCGTTATTACAACGAGTTTTCACACTCCATCGGATGAAGTGATGGGGAGGTAGAGCTAGCGCAGAGATAGGCTTTAAAATTTAGCTCCTAGAGCCAACCATAGCCTATCACTACACAAGAAAATATCTGGAGGCCAGCGGCCAAGTACACAAGAAAAGCTCTGCGATATATTCTAGATCGAAGTATTTTTGGTATAACAATGAAACAAAATAACCTTTTACTATAATTTATATACACCACAACACACTCACATTCCTCACATTTTCCTCTTCTCTCCTGCCGATTTCCCCTTCGCGCTGCTATACTATATATATGAGTCTATCTATTGGTATCGTTGGCCTGCCCAATGTCGGCAAGTCGACCCTTTTTAACGCCCTCACCAACAATGATATTTTGGCAGCCAATTACCCCTTTGCTACCATCGAGCCCAACACTGGCATCGTGCCTGTGCCCGATGAGCGCCTGAGCGTACTAGCTGATATGTACCATGCCGAGAAGGTCGTGCCGGCCACGGTGACCTTTGTCGATATCGCCGGGCTAGTGGCTGGTGCTGCCAGTGGCGAAGGCCTGGGCAATAAGTTCCTCGCTCATATTCGCCAGTGCGATGCGATCGTCCACATCGTCCGTGCCTTTGCAAATGACGACATCGTTCATGTCGATACCACCATCGACCCGCAGCGCGATATCGACATCATCAACACCGAGCTCATGCTGGCAGACATCCAGACTATCGAGACTCGCCTCGCCCGCCTCACCAAAGAAGCCAAGGCCAACCCCAAGGCGCGCAGTACACTTGAGTACTTACAGCAGTTGCGTGACGACCTTGCTGCTGGTACCCCTGTTCATCTGAACAAAAATATTATTCATGAGGCAATCGCCGACCTCCACCTCCTCACCGCCAAGCCAGTCATCTACGTCTTTAATGTCGACGAAGCAACCCTGGCCAATGCCGAAGCCAAAGCTCGCTTAGCGGCACTGGCTCATGGCAGCACGGCGCTCTTCATCTGTGCCACGCTGGAGGATGAGCTCAAGGGGCTGGACGCGAAGGATGCGCTGGAGCTACTGGCGAGCTATGATGTGCCCGAGGCTGGCCTGACACAATTGATCCGGGCGGCGTACGATACGCTTGGCCTACAGAGCTATCTCACCGCTGGACCCAAGGAAGTGCACGCCTGGACGATCCACCAAGGCTGGACGGCACCACAAGCGGCCGGGGTCATCCACACCGACTTCGAGCGGGGCTTCATTGCGGCGCAGGTGGTGGATTATGACGACCTCGTGGCAGCAGGATCCGAGGCCAAAGCGCGCGAAGCCGGCAAGATCCGCACCGAGGGCAAAGCCTATGTCATGCAGCCAGGCGATGTGGTAGAATTTCGATTTAATGTAAGTAAGTGATCCTAGCTAGGAAACATGAGCAAACTCGCCATGAGTTTATGGCGAGTTTTTTGCATGGACTATTACTATAATCTTCTCAGAAGGTATAGCAAAGAGTACACTGGTGGTATATGTATCATTATATGCGGCGCATTGCCATACCGGTCATACTCGAGGTTGTTTTCATCGTCTCATGTTTTGTCCTGCCACGGCACCTATATGTTTATAGTAATACAGCATTTTTCGTGGCGCTGCTTGGCTACATCATCGCGACAAAAAGTGCGAGTATGCACCAGTGGTATCGTGCGCTCGCTGGTGGGTGGCACTTTTGGCAGCAAGTAATAATCACTCTGGTTTGCGCAGCAGGAGCATTTGGTGTGACAAGCGTGCTCGAGCAAGCCTTTCCTCACCTCACCACAGGTGCCATTACAATGCCAGTCAAGACGGCAGGCGAATTGCTACTTTTTGCGCTCTCAACCATCGTTCTCCCCGCCATTGTAGAGGAAACAATTTTTCGCAAGCAGATGATCTGCCTGGCCAATCGCACAGCGATCATCTGCACCACCCTACCGAGTGCTATGTTGTTTGCAGCAGAGCACTTCGTCGCACCGTGGGGTGTGCTGCTAGGTATGGTGTGGGCTCTACCATTTAGCTTGGCATATAGTATGACGCGCAATGTGTACGTACCAATGACGGCACATGCCATTGCCAGCATACTCATCAATGGGCCGACGGTGGTGATGGCGCTATGTGTTGTACTGTGATGGGTATTACTTGGATTTATATTTACTATATTATTCGCACTATCCTATTCTCTGCTTTTTCAGAATCTCACATAAGTAACTATTGAGTGCGATACGAAGCAGTATGCAAGGTATTTGTCTATTATATATACCGATTCACGCCAACAGGCGGTATATAAAGCCTAGATCGTATCCATTCGAAGCATTCACTGTCCTCACCGCTTCATTCGTTGGAGTGCGAAACTGGTTTTTATCAATCTAAGAGTGTGGCCGGAGGTAGCCAGCCTTTATGTTGCTTTGCTGGAGAGAGCAGCAAGAGAAGCTTACCAAGGATGCTTGCTCTCAATGAGACGTTAGCGCTTTGCGCTTTTTTGCAATCGGTAAAACCGCTCTTGATTGCCATGCGCTCCCTTCACGCTACTATCGGCTTTGTCGACAATTACACACTGGGTGCGCACCCACTGCTCGAAGTCGCGCAGGATAGCACGGCGCACGCTGTCATTTTTAACGATGCCACCGCGTGTAAGCTGCGCGCGCTGCGCCTCAAACTGCGGCTTAACCATTGCGATGATACTGGTATGCGGACTGCTGATACGCACTAAGTGTGGTAGAATTTTGCGCAGACTAATGAACGATACATCAATGACAATAATGTCTGGTGTAGTGGCTGGCACAAAATTGCGAATGTCGGTTTTTTCATGCAGCTCAATGCGCGGGTCACCACGCAGGCTGGGGTGGAGCTGCTCCGTCCCCACGTCCACCGCATACACCATGCGCGCACCATGTTGCAATGCATAGTCAGTAAAGCCGCCAGTGCTGCTACCAACATCAAGCACGATAGTATTATCAAATGAAATATTGAGCCGCTGCGCTACGCTGGCCAATTTAAGCCCCGCCCGCGACACATAGCGCTCGTGCGCCACCAGCTTTATCTGCGTCGACTCATCCACAAACATCCCCGGTTTGTGCGCCACCGCACCATCCACCAATACCTTGCCAAGGCGAATCCAATTCTCGGCCGCCGAGCGTGTTGCTGCGTGGCCACGCGCCACCATTGCTTTGTCTAGTCGTTGTTTTTGCATGTCCTTATTATACTGCACGAGTGGATAGATAGTTAGTTGGTGTGAAGCTAATAGGCCTGCTGCATTTTTACACGATGCATGAGGCTATAGAGCATGATAATGATAAGATTGGATGATATTACTGCGCGTGGATATGCCGCTTGCTTCTTTCATTTCTCAAATTTTGATGATAGAAAAAATCCGCTTTTTCTTTGCGTGCTACTGCAGCTTTATACCAACAACTTACTCAAACTATCGCGCACTGCAGTATGCTATTCTTCATTCGCACACGTTACCGAAAGCGATCAGGATATTCAAGACACAAGACAGCTCAGCCAGACATATAGTATATATAACAAAAATTGAGTGGACATCGTGATAGCAAAATATCTTGCTCATATGGCTGTGCCGCATCACCAACGAACTACACATTTATCTTGCCACACAAGCACCACGCACAGAAAAACACGCCGCCACTGCAGCAGATGCTTCGCATAGCAAACCCACTCGCCTGAACAAAAATTTGATTTTTGACAGCATCACATTTTTGCAAGCCAAGGATGAGTATTTTGTGTATGCCACATGGTATATTTCGCAGCTTCACAGCACATAGATAAGCCAAGATGTATCACGCAATATTTTGCGCTTATACACGTTTTGCAAAATTTACACGGGCTATCTGTAAGTAATTCTAGCCGCAATAACAAGCAATTCATTTTTGCACAAATCTATAAACGATGATTATTTTTATCATCAGCCGCTCATCCGCGCAGTCTATACTTCGCAGTAATATATCGCCTCGCTATAATTTGCCCGGCATGCAAAAATCAAAAATGAAACACTCTCCAGCCAGCCACAACAAACGTGCACAAAAAAGCAAAAAGCAAAAATATCCAAACCCAAAGAATAGACGCGTCGCACAATGATCACATTTTTTATCTCGCAGTAACAGCTCCACGCATCATGTTGCTAACAGTATTCTTTCGCGCAAGTGCACTCAAGCCAAGCACGTAGCTTCGCAACAACACAACAAAAAATTGTGTTCATTATTTTTAAAGTACTTATGTTTACTTTGATACGTTTTATATTATGCCCTATTGTCATAAGCGTTATTATATTGCTAAAGGTAAATGCGCATCTGTAACGGAAATTTGTTCATTTATGCTTATGGTTGCTGTGTTTATCCTGGGTGTAAGCATACGTGTGCGTGCTCCATGCCGCACGAAACGATCGTTGAGCATATCACATCGTTGTTATGCTCACTATACCCTTCTAGCTATCGTGGTGTTGTTTGTACATCACGATAGCTACACCTTTATGTTGTGCACATATCATCGTTTTGCCTCATCGCTGTTTTTCCTACTACGCTCATTCTTCGAACGTTCGCCCGGTATTCTCTGTTTCGATTCTGTCTTTTTTACAATACCTTGTATATTTTGGCATTACCCTCGTCACAGAAAGCTTTGTTGCATTCTATACAATAATAGCTTAATCCTATCGAGCTTGACAGCGAACCTTATGTGCTATTTATTACAACATCATTTACGTCCTCTTTCTTCCCCTATTACTCAGCAAAAACACAGAGTGTCTGCAAGCTCACGCTCAAAATTGGCCAAAAATCGTTGCTACTCTACGTTGTTTTTATCACATCTCTAGGATGCTCCAGCCTGAGCATCACACGGCACAAAAAATACACCGCTTTTTGCGGTGTATTTGTGCTATCCCTACGTGCCCCTACTAATTCTCACTTTTGCGCGTCAACACGACGAGAGCGGCTCTCACGAGCTCTCAGGGCACTATTTCTTGCGCTCGCGGTACTCTCCGCTTGCTGTATCGACAGAAATAACGTCGCCCGTCTTAATGAAGGCTGGCACCTTCACTACCAGGCCCGTCTCCAGCGTCGCATCTTTGAGCACACTGCTGGTTGTGTCACCTTTTACAACATCTTCGGTGTAGGTGACTTGAAGGTAGAGATTCTTGGGTAGCTCGACATTGATCACTTTACTATCGAAGAACTGCAAGCTTAGTGTATCCCCCTCCTTCAGGTAGTCCTTGGCGCTGTCGACAAGGTCTGCAGCAAGCTCAAACTGCTCAAAGCTAGTTGGTTCCATAAAATAGAACGTATCACCATCATTATAGAGGTACTGCACGCTCTGCGTCGATACCTCAGCGGGCTCAATCTTGTCTTGCCCCTTAAAGGTCTTAGGCAGCACGCTGCCGTCGATCAAGTTCTTTAGCCGCACATTGACAATTGAGCCACCCCGGCCCATCACCTTCTGATTATAGTCCACAACCCGATACGGCTTGCCATCGAGCTGCACAATCACGCCTTTTTTGAGGTCAGTTGGTTGGTACATCACCTATCTCCTGTTTAGTAGTTGCTGCTTCGTTCGAAACATCCGCCAGCGCAGTCACAGAGGTACTGCGCTGAAAAAGTTCCTAACCTTGCGCCACAAATGGCAGCAACGCCAAGTGACGAGCCCGCTTCACCGCTACGGCGAGCTGTCGCTGTTGTTTATCCGACAACCCTGTGCGGCTGCGTGGCTCAATCTGCCCATAAATATTGATGAACTTTTGCAATGTCTTTGCATCTTTGTAGTCAAAATAGACCGGTGTGTCCTTGCGCATGCGCTTGGCCATTATTTGTTCTCCTTTAGTGTGTTGTTAAAATGGTATTTCTGATAGGTCAATTGGCTTGTCGTCAATGTCTTCGATGACAACATCCTGGCTGCTACCACTGTTATTTGGCGCTGCCGCTGGTGTTGTACTTCCGTCAGCACGTCCACCACCAACGAAGGTGAAGTCCTCTACTGTCACTTCTACAACAGAGCGCTTGTTGCCGTCTTTATCGTCGTAGCTGCGCTGGTCGAGACGACCACTGACGAGCAGCGGGCTGCCCTTCTTCACATATTGCGCAATGGTTTCGCCAGTCCGCCCCCAGGCTACACAGTTAATGAAGCTGGTTTGGTCTTGGTTTTGGCCATTTTGATTGCGCCATGTGCGAGTGACCGCTAGTGTAAAATTCGCAACGTTCTGCCCACTTGCTGTGGTGCGCACCTCTATATCGCGCGTCAAATTGCCCATCAAAATAACTTTGCTAAATCCTCGAGCCATATATCCTCCTCGATTCTTTACTGTGGTTATTAGTTGTTGTGGTAATTTTTACTCTTCTGTTTGGCGGCTGGCTTCGCGTGCTTTAGCCTCTGCCATCAGCTTGCGGCCCTTCTCGTCCACTTTGACGAGCAAGTAGCGGATCACATCATCAGAAATATTCAGCGCATTGCTGATCTTTAGCGGTGCATCGGCAGGCAGCGCCACCTCAAAGTAGACATACACCGCAAAGTCTTCCTTCTTAATACTATACTGCAGCTTTTTCTTGCCCCAGTTGTCTTCGCTGGTGATAGACCCACCAGCACCAAGCACCAGCTCGCGCACCTTAGCAAGCGGTGCCTCGAGGTCCGATTCTAGATCTGGCCGAATCAAAACCGTTAGTTCATATTGTTTCATATGCAAACCTCCTTTGGGATCCATATGGATGTTTATCCGGACGATAAACTTAGGTTAATAACGCATTATATTATACGCGAGACAGCCCGCAAAGTCTAGCGAGGTACAGAGGTGTGGGGGCGTTGTACTTTTTGCTTTTTCATTTTTTGTATTTATCTTGGCACTACTCCACACACAGCTATTTATATTATTAGGTGAGCACCCGCGGCTTCTCTCCCCACACGCTCGCCCATCCTACCATAAGCCAGCTGGCAGTGCAGTATAGTCATATACTTCACTCACATTTTCAAAAATGATAGTTATAGTATAGTGATACAATTCGCTTGCTTCGCCCCATTGCTATACATAATATATGATGCCCATATATTATTATGTATAAGCATACGAGAATACCTTTTGAGCTCTATCGCGTTTAGAAAACATTATTTATCATACGTCAAAATATGAAAAAATGAACCACCCTTACTTGTCGTGTATGTATTACTTTGTCTTTCGCTTTTTTAGCTTTTTTGATGCTGCGATGTAACTGTAAAAAATATCGAGCCAGTTTTCGCTTGTGCTTATTTCGCTATTGCTTCTGCCTAAAGCGAAGTATCGTTTTGCTGTCTCCTTGCGCATTTTTGTCAGAGCCACCTATGGCACTCCATAGCTCTATTGCACCCATCTCATTTTTGCACATTGCCTACATAGAGCCAGCTGCCCTACCCTCATACATCGCACATTTGCACCAGCATTTTGCTATCTATTTTTATATCATAAAACAACATATGGCGCGAAATGTGAAATTTTTGAAAGCTCCATTTGTGCTATCCACGACGCATCATTATTTTCTGCACAAGTCATACATCGCACCCCACTAGATCGTGTAGATTTAATAACCATGACCATTATATGATGCTTGCGCTTATCGCACATTCACTCACGCTCAATACATAATAAACCACCTACGCTCAAAATTACGAAAATATCACTATACTAACTCACCCACTAGATCATACACATCACACTCCATCCATTTTTCAACTTCGCACTCACACTCCGAGGTTGTTTTATAAACCTTATGCTTTACTATACTGATTATGCCTATCGCACTATCAACTATCCTTTGCTTGCATTATGCAACCAATCATGAAAATTTGCTACTTTACCATATTGGCGTGACATAGACGCAAATCTAGCTATCACTATTACCTCACAATGCATTGTCTAAGCCACAAGTTTACTCACACTTACCACATATTTTGACTCACCAATGCCTGCTATTTCTGACCCTCATCACACTCATCTGCTTGGTTATGCAAATTTTACTACCAAGCCTATCGTTGAATAATTTTCTACTGTTTTCATACACCCTCTCCGCACCAATCGTACACCCTCATACCTCGCGGTACACAAAAATCTCACCCCTCACACCATCATCGCATCGCACTATTTTAAAAATCATCATTTTTTATTCGCGGTCAATCAGCTGCTGCCACACATGCTTCGCATATCACACACATCTCACCAAAATCATCATTTTCTTTTGGCACGCACGAACCATCATTGCTTCTTAGCACTATATTTTTGCACCAATTTGTCGGGTTGAGTCTCGATATTCTCAAATTTTTATTATGAACATCATCATATTCTGTTCATGAAATTTAGCGTGGCAAACCTTTACTTAATTTGCTTCTCATATCACATCTAAGCCTCTTGTGTTCGCATACACCACACAGATTTTAGTCAAAACATGGCAGCCATTTACTCAAGCGAACTCACTCCATATTTCATCTCACGACCTCACATTCATTTTTGCCCATTTCTCTGATCAAAAATGTGAAAATTTTGCACCGCTACTACACGCACTTCATTTTTTATCATACATACTATACAGCGCACCTCTATCTCTCTACCTAGCTATATCAATTTTTGCATACTCAATCACAAATTTTCGCATAGATGTGCACACTGCCTTCATACTCATTTTATATTTATTACCAAACAATCCATTCGTGCATCGTTCATCACTCGCGTGGTAGCAAAAACTATTTTGCACGCACATTACTTTGTAAATTTACAAACATTTTTGTCGAACACCATTAATTTTTTAGCAACATCAATGGCTCATCATCATTTTTTATTGCAGTGTCGCAATGCTATATTATTTTTGTCATGTATGTGCTATCTGCTTGCCACTCCGGTTTTCGAAAATAATCATTTTTTCGCAGCAACGCACTTCTGTCATTTTTCTACATGCAAAATTATAACTACATATATCGTGCACCAATCAGAACGGACAAAAAAATAATATTTTGCTGCAGAATAATTATTAATAGTGTAGTGCTCACTCGTTTTTTTGTAAATCATTTTGCAAAAATGCCTCAGCTACTGCAAAAATTGCTCGTCGCTCAGCATTATACTTTGCCGTTTTCTCATCTTTGACTTTTTGTATTTCAATTCATACTACACTAATGGTTAATTCACTTTGAGGCCACTCAAATTATCATCAATATAGCAGCGACAAATTACATGAATGAATTTTTATATTATTCAAACTTTATCGCTCTTCCCTTGCTTGTGTCATGCGCAGCATCATATACAAAAAGATATATTCTATAAAGCAATCGACTCACTTTGTACACAAAATGCTCATCACCATACCCTATGTATAGTACATGAGCGCATCTATACTCACTTAATTTACCATCTACTCCTCTGAATATACTCTTGTTATATTCAGACATTCTCTTGCTCACCCTCAAGCAATTTATAATATATAAAGAAAATCCATATAGCATAAAAACTACATTATTTTCTTACTACAACGCGCACATTACACCACCCAATACACGCGATCCTTAAAAAATTCAATGGCATAGCACGCGCGCTTGTTTGTTCAACCACCATAGATTTTTTGCACAGAAAAACCAGTGCTCTATGTGCACTGGTTTTACTAGTAGATGAGTAACAGTGGGCAACCTGCAACTACTATGCAGCCAACTCAAATTGGCTCGCTCCAACATTCCTCATACTGTCGAGCAATGGGACAAAAACCTTCACCTCCTTATCACCAAACTCATCAGGTATAATTTGGTCTGTATCTGTCACGTAGCATGGTTTGCCAACTAAGAAACCAAACAAATGGCGCTCTGGGTCGTCTGGGTGTGTGCAAAAAGCTGCTCCTTCAAAGTTGCCATATATTTGCTCATCCGGCCCAAACGGAATAACAAGCTGGCTATCTACATCACGGCGCACATCGTCTAAAGAAATCGCCGCCTCGGAATTGAGCGACGATGCGTATGGAGAATATTGGACATCGCTGTCCTTTGGACTCTTTACGTCTTCTTGGCCGTCAAATATAACCACTCTATCAACATCGAACTGAACCTTCTCCCCAATAGCAGGACCGCCTTCAACATCACGTAGCTTTGCAAACTCGTGCATTATCACTTTTTCTGCACTCTTATCAAGAGAGCCACCACGCGTCGCCTCAAAAAATGCCTCTTGCAATGCTTCTTGCACGTGCTTCATCCAGCCACTCTCTGGAGAATACTTGCTTGGGGCTTCGAAGCCACTACGCTTGTAATATGCTTTTTCGTCTATACATAGTCCATCAGCCTCTGTGTGGTTTTCTTTTTGCTTAGGATATTTTTCGACTGCTAATGCTAGAGTCTCAAATGTACCCATTTCTTTGTTGTTTAGTTTAAATTTATTACTTTCACTCATAGTTTTTTATACTCCGCACTATGATTTTGGTTAACGGCATTGGCTCCTTTCTGCCGATTCCTCCCTGCTGCGTGCTTTGTGGCGCGTGGCAGCGTGGTAGTAAGTAATCGTATCAACTTGCATTATAGCACAAAACCAGCGCCTGCAAAGCTATTTTTGGCCTTATTTTCGCATTATTTTCCCCATATGTACCCCTGTCGTACCAGTGGTGACTATTTGGACGATAATTATATATTTTTCGCAAGCATTTTAGCCTTGATTACGCGTTTTTTCACGAGTAGCACCCTCGCTCTCTGTCTGCTCCTGCTCTGTCGCTGCATGTGTGTCGAGCAAATATCAGATGATGATACTACCCCACTCCAGCGCTGAAATAACTCTTATAGTGATGGAGAGATGGCCACTAGCGAAGCTACCCAGTTCTAAGGCGCTGTATGTAGATTTGTGTGGTCTTTGCTAGACGGCCTCTCATGTCCCACCAAAGGCCAATCAACATGCATAGCATACCCCTGTTATGCCACGCACCACAGCAAACCACAGCAAACCACAGCAAACCACAGCATACCATCCACTATCACAGTCACTCACTATACAGCCATAGCAAAACCGCCCAAGGCAATCTACCTCGGGCGGTCGTGTATCCTGCGCTGCAGAACTTAGCCGCGAGCAAAGTGGGCAAAGGCGCGGTTGGCCTCGGCCATTTTGTGGGTGTCTTCCTTTTTCTTGAAGGCAACGCCGGTTTGGTTGCAGGCATCAACGATCTCTGTTGCTAGGCGCTTGCTGTACGGCATACCACTCTTAGAGCGAGCCGCTTGCACCAACCACATAAAGGCAAAGTGCTGCTGACGATGACCCTGAATGGGGAATGGAATCTGGTAGTTAGCACCACCAACGCGGCGGCTCTTCACCTCAAAGCTAGGACTGATATTCTTGATGCAGGTCTCAAATACTTCCAACGGATCCTCACTCTTGAGGCTGCGGGCAGCTTGCTCGAGCGCACTATAGACAGCCCGCTCAGCAACTTGCTTTTTGCCATCCAGCATCGATTTGTTAATCAAGCGCTGCACCAGCACCGACTGGTACTTGCGGTCTGGCTTGATGGTGCGCTGGAGTTTTTTCGTGACTTTACGAGGCATGGTTAGTTACCCTCCTTCTTGGCGCCGTACTTGCTGCGGCCTTGCTTACGCTTCGATACCCCTTGCAGGTCGAGCGCGCCACGGACGATGTGGTAGCGCACACCTGGGAGGTCTGGCACGCGGCCACCTCGGACGAGCACCACCGCGTGCTCCTGCAGGTTGTGGCCTTCGCCGCCAATGTAGGCCCAGACTTCGTGGCCGTTGGTGAGGCGCACACGAGCCACCTTGCGCATGGCGGAGTTTGGCTTCTTGGGGGTTTTAGTCGTTACCTTGACGCAGACACCACGCTTGAGTGGCGCATTTTGGTCGTAGTAGCGCACCTTGAGTGCGTTGTGGATGCGCCCCAGCGCTGGCGACTTCGACTTCCGGGCCGCCGTCTTGCGTGGCTTGCGCACCAATTGGTTGATGGTTGGCATGCAATTCTCCTTATTGCTTATTGTTCGGCTTCTACCGCCCACCCCACTGATTGGATCAGTGGTGCAAGCATAGAGTACCTGCTACTGAGTTATCTAGCCCAGCGTCTGTGTGTACGATTATGGAGCAGCACCTCCGCCTCGTGTCTGTACCTTCTCCGCCAGGCAGCGCACTCACACCAGCGCCCTACCCCGAAAAGAGGAAACTCGTGTGGTATTATAGCACAGATAATTATGTTGAATCAATTGCGCGATACTGTTCCGGTGACGCCATTGTCATCATTCTTGCTACTGGCCTTATTTCGAACAAAACCCATATTCTGCAAGCCATCAACACTAGACACACCCAAGAGTGCCCCATCATCCTTTCTTCTCATCCATCATAGCAACAAACCAATACTATATGGTACACTTACATTATTATGAAACAAACTATCGAAAAGGCAGGCTTGCTCAGCCTGTCGCTTATACTTACGTCGTCTGCTGCCATTGCTCCGGCCATCCCGGCAATGAAGGCATTTTATCACCAGTTTTCGGATACGCAGGTAGAGCTCATCCTGTCTATTCCGTCGCTATTTGTCATTCTCACACTGCTGGCCAATCATGCGATTCGCCGCGTGCTGTCTGAGCGACACATTATCATTATCAGCCTCATTCTCATTCCACTAGCTGGTGTAGTGCCATTTTTTGTTCAGGAGTATTGGCTCGTGCTGGCTTCGCGCGCGGCCTTTGGTATTGGGACAGGGCTCATCAATGCGGTGGCTATTACCATTCTCAGCGATTATTACACCGGCCGGGAACGTGCGCAAGTACTGGGCTGGCGCGTCTCTGCCGAAATCATTGGCTGTGCACTGCTCACTCTACTGGCTGGGCAGTTGATCAAAATTAGCTGGATGCACGCCTTCTTAATTTACACAGCCGGGCTCATCATTCTTGCTATATTCCTCACCTGCGCCCCACAGCAACAACCACAAGTGCCCACTGAGCCTACCAAGGCAGAGGGTGATTCGCCAACCGCTCATTCGCTGAGCCGCCAGCAACTTGGCACTGTCATTGGACTAACACTGTGTGGGGTATGGTTTGTCTGCATCGATACATCGCTGGCGCTGCGCCTGCCTGAGATCACTATTGCGGCGGGTTTTGGCTCAGCCACAGACGCAAGCATCATCCTCAGCCTCAAGCAAATCATGGGGATTATCGCTGGTGCAGTATTTGTCTATGCGGTGAGTCGGTACAAGCAGCGGCTCTTGGCATTGTCTGCTCTGCTCATTGGTGTCGTGTTGCTTGGCTTGTCACTATCGCCAACGATTTGGCTGCTTGGCCTTTCGTCCTTTGGGGTTGGCTTCGTCTATAGCATCATCCTCTCAACCATATTCCACCGACTGTCAGACGAAGTCCCTGCACAATCGCGCAGCACAGCCACAGCAATTGTCCTCGTTGGATGCAATCTCGGTGGTGGCAGTGCACCGTATGCTTTGCAGCTGTTCTCGTGGGTAGGCGCTCGAGGGTTGGCGGTCTTCGCTTGGTTTGGAGTGTTGTCTATGTTGATTGGTGCAAGTCTCTGGTTCTTTCACCGCTACACACGTAGTCGATAACTTTTGAATCTTAGAGCCCACTTTTCAATAGCAACCTCCTCTATAATATATTCTTTTACTCTGATCCAAATGCTGAATATTCTCAAAATATATTCATAATCATCGCGATGTGGAGAAAAACGCAAGGCGCGATATCATACCACACGTTGGACAGATAATCCCTGTCGTCCCCACCCCATGCTATACTAATTGCATGCATATTGCCATCCAAGGTCAGGCGGGATCGTTTCATGAGCAGGCAGCGCAGCAGTGGTTTGGGCCGCAGGTCAATACCGTGCCGTGCACAACGTTTCGCGATGTTTTCCATGCGCACGCGACTGGTCAAGCCGAAGGTATCGTTGTGGCGGTGGAGAACACGCTCTACGGGACGATCAACGAGCCATACCACTACCTCGAGGCATGCCCGCTACCCATCATTGGTGAGGTGCGCCTTGCCATTGAGCAGATGCTCATCACATTGCCTGGTGCTCACCTGGCTGATATTACCGAGGTGTATTCGCATCCCGTCGCACTTGCGCAGTGCCAGCGCTTTCTTGCCGCCGAGCTGCCGCATGTGGTGCAGAATGAATTTTTCGACACAGCGGGAGCGGTTGCCTATATCAAAGCAGCCGGCGACCCGCACAAAGCCGCCATCGCTGGCCAAGCGGCTGCTACCCTCCATCACCTGCCCATCCTGCGCCGTAGCATCCAAGATAGCCATGACAGCATCACCCGTTTCATCGTCCTTGCGCCAGGCCACGCACCAGCCCGTGCCAACCGCGCCACGCTCGTCGTCAC
>CALBWN010000066.1 GCA_937974295.1 uncultured Candidatus Saccharibacteria bacterium | reverse complement strand
AAATTGAGCAGCGAGTAAAACAACTTTTGAACGGTGAAATAGTTGATGATGCACAAAAACCAGCAGATTTCGACAAGTGCGAGAGGAGTTATGTCGGTGCTTTGTTGGTGGATACAAATGGCAAACTCATTGCGCAACAACGAGAGGATAAGCCAGGAATCACAAACCCAGGGATGGTGAGCCTCTTTGGCGGGACGAGCCATGAGGGTGAGTCGCCAATTGAGACACTACGCTGTGAGCTTCATGAGGAACTTGAGCTTGAAGTAAGTTCGAATAATCTTTTGCTACAAACCCTCAAGCACGAAAATGGAACAAATGTTGCATGTTCCATCTATATTGTGACTGGTGTGGATGCTGAGAAGCTAGCATTACATGAGGGTGCAGGATTTGCTGTCGGCACACCAGAAGAGCTGCTGAGCCGCCCTGTAACAGCCGTGACTCAGCAGGCGATTGAAGCGTTTATGGCGCAACGCAAAGATATTTCGCAGTACAACTTCGTCATTCTTCACGGCTATACAGGCAGGAACGACAAGAACTTTATCCCGTGGCTTAAGCACGAATTAGAGCAGCGTGGTGCCAAAGTACAGGCGCCGCAGCTCCCCAATACGGACAACCCAACAGAGATTGAGCAGGTGCAATATGTGCTTGACAATGTTGCATTTGATGAGAATACCGTTCTGATTGGTCATAGCTTGGGCGGGTTGGTTGCAATGCGTGTGCTGGAGAAATTGCCACACAAGATTCATCACCTCATGATGGTAGCACCAGCAATCTTGCCGCAATTTTATCAGGGAAACGATGATATCGACACGGAGACTGGTGAGAGAAAACGGTTCATTGATCACTTTAGTTATGACTTTGATTTCGACAAAATAAGTAGCCAGGCAGTGCATAAGACAATCTTGCAAGATAATAACGATTCAGAATCGCGCAAACCGTCCATGCGGTATATTGCTGATAATATTGGTGCAACACTGTGCAAAACAGTTGCAAACAAAAGGCATTTTGTGGCAGAGCAAGAACCATTTATTCTGGAAACATTGTTGGCAAATGAGGATAGTGACGACGCTTTCCTTCTCGCCTGGACGACCACGCCATGGACACTGCCGGCTAACCTGATGCTGGCCGTCAACCCAGATATGACGTACTGCGAAGTGAAGGTATCAAAGGGTACAAAAAATGTGTTCTTGATCTCGGGTAAGCATGCCTACGCATCGCGTGAGTACTATCCACAGCTGAAGCAGCAGCTTGAGCAACAGGGCTATACAGTGACAATCATTGACCACATCAACCCCGATAGCCCAGACTTAGCAGAGAATGTAGAGCGGTTGGCACAATACGACTTTGCCAATGCGCATGTGGTGACGCATTCGCTGGGTGCAGCAACGTTCTTGAAGTATCTGCAGGATGCTAATGTGACGGTTGCATCGCTGACGATGATCGCGCCAGCGTGTGGTGTATCGAACAGTAGTGATGAGCAATGGAAGCAAGAATCAGGCTATGTCGGCCTTGCGGTTGACCTTGCTCAGGTGCGACGGAAGATTGCCCAGCGACCGACTATTATCTATTCGGACGATGCTGAGGTGCTTAATCAAGGTTTCGCGCAGCTTGGCAAAGAGCTCGGTGCGTCGATGCAGTATGAGCCAGGTAAGGGGCATTTCTTTGCGGCGGAGAAGAGCTTGGCGCCAGAGATTACACTGCCGCTAAGCGAAAAGCTGATCATCGCCGAAGAAGCCCTCGAGCGCACCCTGCAGGACGACAAGCACCAGCCGCTTGATTATGACGTGTTACGAAAGTTCCCGGGCAGTGAATTGGTGGGTAAGAACTACCAGCCGCTCGATACGGGCTCGGCCTGGCCAGAAAACGACAAGATCCACACCATTTACGCGGCGGATTTCGTCTCGCACGAGTCGGGTACGGGCATCGTGCACATTGCGCCGGCGTATGGTGAGGACGACTTTG
>CALBWN010000065.1 GCA_937974295.1 uncultured Candidatus Saccharibacteria bacterium | reverse complement strand
GCGACCAGCTAATTGCTCGACGCGTCGTCACACTCCCGTGCCAACGTTTGTCGGCATTGAGCGGCTGGTAGCCACCGCCAAAGTCAGTTGGCTTATCTTGGAATATTGTCGCTGGTGTAATAACCCCCTCAGCTAGTGCCCCTGCATAGTAGATCGGCTTGAAGCTACTGCCTGGCTGGCGCGGCGTCGTGGCCATATTAACATTACCCCACTGTGGGTTGTTGTAGTCGGCACTGCCCACGAGGGCACGTACTCGACCTGTCTTGACGTCTATCACAACACCACTCGCATTCGTGCCGCCGCGAAGATTGAGGTATGGGATCTGCTTGGAGACGTTATCGATCAGCATCTGCTGCGTATCCATATTGAGCGTCGTCTTTACCTGGTAGCCCGAGCGCATTAACTTATCATACGCATTTTTATCTTCCGCACTGTATAGTTTCTGTTTGAGTTGGTTTATAACCATCTGTGCAAAGTGTGGCGCAATCGACTTAACGGTATTTGCCGTCGATGCATACGAGAGCTGCTGCGCATACGCTGCATCTTTTTGCTCATTAGTAATGGCACCCACATCAACCATGCGGCCGAGTACTGTCTTTTGGCGCTGCTTGGCCTTTTCTGGGCTACCGCTGATTGGCGAGTAAGCAGTTGGGGCTGGTAGCACACCAACAAGCATAGCGCTCTCAGCCAACGTGAGGTCTTTTGGAGCTTTACCAAAGTAAATCTTGGCTGCCTCTTCGATGCCGAATGAGTCTTCGCCATAATACACAGAGTTGAGATACATCTCGAGGATTTGGTCCTTCGTATAGTTCTGCTCGATCGCGAGCGCTACGAACAGCTCCTGATATTTACGCATAAAGGTCTGTTCGCTTGTGAGGACAGTGTTCTTGGCGAGCTGCTGCGTAATGGTCGAGCCACCACCATGGCGCTGGAAGGCTGCCCGGAAGATACCGATTAGACTAAACCCAGGGTGTTTATAGAAGTCTTTATCCTCACTAGCCAGTAGCGCATTCTTCATACTGTCTGAGATGTCAGCTAGTTTCACCATATTGCGGTGCTGGGCTCGCCCCACACTATAGAGCGGCTTGTTATTAACATCATTGAGGACGATACCAGTGTTGTTGCGGTTCATCAGCCGCTCTTGGTCAGAGATATCACGTGCATAATATAGGTATGTCAAGATCGGCACAATCAATAAAAACAGCAAAAATGGCGTCAGGATTACCATCGCCTTCTTCTTTTTGCTCATATTCCAAAACCACAAGAAATGCTTATGCTCGCGTCTCCGGCGTGGCGGCTTCGACTGGCGAACCTCTCCAAAGTTGGCATATCTGCCCATTCGGGCTGGTTGTTGTCTTCCTCGCGGTAGTTGCATAATTTAATTATACCATCGTTCTGGCGCTATGTACCGAAAACGCCAATCTTAGCGCTTTTCTCTCCCTCATCTCTGATATATCACACATCTTGTTATAGTTAGAGAGTCGCTCTATGGCTTATTTCTCACCTGACACAGATACAGAAGTAGTTAGCCCTACCGCGTCATAAACGCCGCCATAATTGCTGCCGCGAGGGCGTCTGCACAGTCGTCTGGCTTAGGTACCATCTGGAGACCCAGTTGGAGCCGCACCATTTCTTGCACTTGCTTTTTATCGGCTTTGCCATAGCCAGTGATTGTCTGCTTGATCTGGAGTGGTGTATATTCCTCAATTCGCAGCCCTGCCCGCTGACCAGTCAGCAGCGCTACTCCACGCGCTTCGGCCACACTCATAGCAGTGGTAATATTGCGGGCAAAAAAAAGCTTCTCGATCGCCATCATTGTGGGCTGTGTTTCTGCAATAATACTGGTGAGACCATCAAATATCTCACCAAGGCGCTCTGGTATTGGAGTATGTGCTGGCGTCGTAATGACACCAGCCGTGACGAGTCGTGTTGCGCCACCATGAGCGTCGATGACGCCAAAGCCAAGGATGCCAGTGCCCGGGTCTATACCAATAATTCGCATGATGCTAGTATAGCTGAGTCTGGGAGCTTCTGCTATACACCACTATGGCATAGTTGCAAAAATCTAGCCTTTGCGCACCATTCGGCGTAGCCACTGGCCAATCTCACTGCGCCACTCCCAGCCAGCATAGCCCACTGCCACGATAGCTACCCCACCAATCATCCACCAGACGATCTCTGTTTGTCCATTATTACTACTCGGCTCAACAGCGTAGCCTGCAGCTGGTGCTTTGCTATTCTTGCTCGTCGATTTGCGGCAGCGATTGGTCGATTGATTACGCTCCCAGCCTAGCTTGCATGGCGTCAGCTGGCGACTATTTGTTGCACCAAGCTTTTTGCAGTGGCCAGTCGCGGGGTTGCGATAGTACCCTGTTTTACATACAGCAGCTGGTGCTTTGCCACCAGCGAGCGCTCGGCAGCGCCCTGTGGCAGGATTGCGATACTGCCCTGCCTTGCACGCAGCCAATTGCTGGCCAGTGGCAGATACTGCGCGGCAACGGCCCGTCGCAGGGTTACGCTCCTGGCCTGGTTTGCAGATGGTCAGCTTTTGGGCGCGAGAGGTCGTGCGTGCCGCCTTTGCACTACCGGCCGTCTGTTTTGATCGCTTCTCACCGTTGTTGATTTTTCGACAACGATTTGTTGCTGGGTTACGTTCTTGGTCAGCGGGGCATGGTTTGCCCGATGGCTGATGAGGTGAGCCTGGCGTATTAGTGATGATATTATCGGCTTGGTCGGGGCTTGGCGTTGTCCATTGCCACGTGCCAGTTTGCGAATTGTATGCCCAAGACTTACCCTGGTGCGCAGCCTGCCCTGCACCGCTATATGCATCAACACGCGGCGAAAAGCTCACTAGGCCATGCTGGTCCTCAAACCACAGTGTACCACTGCGCAGTATTGCAAGCTCCGCACCATTTGCCTGAGCACGAATCGTCAGCACCTGGCCTGGCGCAATAGTCCCCGCAAGAGATGAAGTGTTTCGCACAGTGCTATTGCTGCCAGGGGTACCACTACGCAAACGATAGGCAGCAAGGTCGATTGGCTGGTCGCCAGTATTCTTGACTTTGACATATTTTTGACAATTGCCTGGTGCTGCGTCGCAGGTGTGTGGATAAGGCAAGACCTCGAGAATTTGCAATGATGGCTCACCTGGCGTCTCGTACGGCGCAGTTACTTCGGCTTCGCCAGCTCGTGCTCGAAAATCCTTAGCAAATACCCCGGTTCGTGCCGCTGCCGTCCAGCGTGCACGCTCCCAGACAAGTGCACCTGCAAGCTCATCTACGGCTGCACTTGCTTTGTCAATAGTCGTGCCTGATCGCTCCAGCGCTACATCATACCGCGTGACTTGCTCACCATCCGGTACACTTGGGCAACCCTGGAGCTGCGCGCCATCCGCCGGGGCTACTGCTGGATGATAGTAACGCACCGACGACTGGGGTGGTGCATATCCTTGTAGATTGACGCGGCACATGTAGTCGGTGTGATTTGTGCTAACACTAACAATAAGTGTGACATCACTAAGCGGCGCAAACTGACGCGTAGTATTATGCAGCTCAACTGCACTCACCGTGCGCCGATCTGTCGTGTGGAGTGCCCCGATCATCAGTGCATCATGTTCAGTATGGGCAGCAAGGCGCACTACAGGCTGTGCTGCTGTCGGTTCACCGCTAGCCACATCATTACGCGCCACTGTCCGTTCAAATAAAAAATCGCCGATGGCGGCGACTGGGGTGGCGAAATAAGCAGTGGAAGAATCAACACCAAGCGCAGAAGCTCCGGCTATTCCCGGTATCATCATAGTTACGGCAAGCCCATATGCAATAATTCGCCGGGCATAATTCCGCATAGTTTGCATTTTGTTTTTCCTCCTCGCCACGATTATGCGCAAAGTATCTCTCTTGGTCAAGCACAAGCATATTGTTTTGTTAATTGCGCAAGTCAGTACAGTGGTCGGAGTTTACGTGTTATTTCTAATCGCCACTCGCTTCAAAGTCTATTTCACCTCCCTATAGTCTCTTGCAACATTGATAGTATGATTTTTTCTTTTGATCGGGCAATGCCGCAAAGCATGACATTAACTCAAAGTAGGTTACAGCCCAGACTTTCAATCTTTCGAGCAAATACAACAAAAAACAGGCCATCTCGCCTGCTAATTGATCAATGGAGGGCCCAGTGAGGCTCGAACTCACGACACCCTGCTTAAAAGGCAGGTGCTCTAACCTGCTGAGCTATGGGCCCGTAGACTCTGCGAGTATAGCACTGGTCGTGGTGGACTGTCAAGCGGGGCAAGCACTGGGTTTATCATCACTCTTCCAAAAGTCTACTATCTATAAGCAAAATTCATCTTTTTCCTCTGTGAGAGATTATACCTTGCCACTTCACCCAGCAAGGTATAAAAATCTCTTGCTAAGCTCAAAAGATTCAATAATTTCACCACGAGAAAGCAAACACATAAAATTCTAGCTCTCTTGGTACACTCTACAGAAAAGCGGAGCAAGCAGCATGAAATTAACAGAAAGGCGGCGATTCAGATGCAATAAATTGACGCACCAGCAACGCAATGGTTTAATGATAACCAATGATGTGGTGGCAACGGCGAATTCACCCAACATGGCAGCTCACACTGTGCTGCGGTGGCATTGTTGGTGGAGTGGCACTAGCCCAGTGGTGGCCGTACGCTGCGTGGTGGTGGCTTGTTGTAGCTGGCGGCGGCATTGCCTGTGCACTGCGTCAAAGCCGGCGGTGGTGTCTTATTATCATATTGATTGCTGGGCTTATGGTTGGCCTGGTACGCGGTGGGAGTGACCAGCAGCAACAGCGTTCTTACGCTGCATTATTTGGGCACGTAGCGATAATCACTGGGCAGGTGCAGGATGACCCTGATACAAATCAACGCAACCAACTCGTCGTGAGGCTGAGTGTTATCCGCCTCGATGGCCGCTCGCTACCTGGCACAGTATGGGTGAGTCTGCACGGTAACCCTGCAATCCATCGCAGCGACTGGCTGGTTGTGCGAGGCAAGCTCAAGCCTGGCTTTGGCAACTTTGCTGCTGTCATGCAGCGTGCTCATGCGGAACGCATTGTTCAGCCACAGCCTGGCGATGTTGCCCTGCAAGTGCGCGATTGGTTTGCCGAGCATATTCGCCACGCAATTCACGAGCCAGCCGCCAGCCTTGGTAGTGGCTACGTTCTTGGCCAAAAGCGCGCTCTGCCGCACGATATCCAAGAAGCAATGCGCACAACGGGCCTCACCCACATTGTTGTGGCAAGTGGGTATAACCTCACAATCCTCGTCCGCCTCGCTCGGCGCTTATTTGCCAAGGTGTCGCGCTATCTTGCGGTACTTACCAGTGCAAGTCTCATCCTTGGCTTTGTTGCCATCACTGGCCTAAGCCCAAGTATGACACGCACTGGCTTGGTAGCTGGGCTCAGCATTTGGGCTTGGGCGTATGGTCGTGCGTTTCACCCCATTACACTGCTAGCAGTAGCAAGTGCTGCTACCGTACTATGGAACCCAAGCTATGTCTGGGGAGATATTGGCTGGCAGCTAAGCTTTGCATCCTTCGCTGGAGTGATGATTCTCGCACCGCTGTTGCAGCGCTATTTCTTTGGCCCAGTAGAGCCATCAATCGGCCGCCAAGTCTTGGGCGAGACAATTTCTGCACAGCTTGCCACACTGCCAATTAGCCTCGCAGCATTTGGGCAATTATCGCTCGTGGCGCTGCCGGCCAATCTACTCATTGTGCCATGGGTGCCACTGGCGATGCTTCTCACGTGCATTGCTGGGGTTGGGGCGCTTGTGTGGCCATCGGCGGCGACAGTGTTTGGCGCACCAGCACAATGGCTGCTCGATGCAATGCTGTGGGTTGTCCAGCAATGTGCCACCTTTCCCTGGGCGCAGCTCGATTTTACACTGCCGTGGTGGGGCGTGACACTATGGTATGGTGGGCTCATTAGCCTCTGCTGGTGGCTCTGGCGAGCAACTGGCTACTCACTACGCGATACCTCGCTCGTAGAATAACAACTACCCAATATGCTACAATGAGTTGAAAGATAGAACAATCAAGGAGAACCTATGTCTGGACACAGTAAATGGGCCACGACCCATCGCCAAAAGGCCGTGGTTGATGCAAAGCGCGGCGCAGCCTTTACCAAGCTTGGCAATATGATTGCCATTGCAGCCCGTGGCGGCACCGATCCAACAACCAACTCAAGCCTCGCATTGGCCATCGAGAAGGCTCGGGCAGCCAATATGCCCAACGCTAACATCCAGCGAGCAATTGATCGCATCAATGATAAAAATGCTGCCGCACTCGAAGAAGCAGTCTACGAGGGCTACGGCCCAGGTGGTGTTGGCATCATTATCGAGACAGCGACCGACAACAAGAATCGCACCTACCCAGAGGTCCGCACCGCTCTCACCAAGAATGGCGGCACTATGGCAGATAGCGGCAGTGTGATGTTTCAGTTTGCGCGCAAAGGTGTAATCCGTGTAGCAGCCAGTGGCGAAGAAGCGCTCCTGACTGTGCTTGACGCTGGGGCTGAGGATGCGACAGAAGAAGATGGTGGCCTCACTGTCTACACCGACAAAAAGGAACTTGCCAAAGTCCGCGAAGCTTTGCTCGCAGCTGGCATGACTGTTGAAGATGCAGAGCTCCAGTATGTACCCAACAATACCGTTGCTATTGATGACGACGAAACCGCCCGCAAGCTTACCAAGATTATCGACGCACTTGAAGCACTCGATGATGTGACAAACGTTGCAACGAACGCTGCGTAATACCCACTAGAGCTACACGCGAATCACAACACTAAAACGACCCTCTATCATGAGGGTCATTTTGCTAAGCACATCAACGTATACACTTATCGAGTGACACGCGCAAGAAGTATCTATCACTTTTTCTTATGTGGTTTTACGCCCTTTGCGCGAGCCACGAGCGTGTCAACAAGGGCACACGCAAACCCCATCGTTACAACCGCTGCATGAGACCCATCCAGTGCTGCCACAACCGTCTTGCTTGTCTCATCAACTGGCACGAGGCTACTCAGCGCACCAAACAGCACATACACCGCCATAATACCAAAGACAAGCGAGCCACCAATTCGCCACCAGCGCTGGCTTATCACCGAGCCGCAGCACACCAGCATCACAGCTGGTAGCACCGTCAGCACAATCGTCACCACCGCAAGCAAGGTAGACCGGTCAATACCTACACTGAGACTAGCAACATACGGCATGACATCTGCCGCCCATAGCTGCGTCACTACCATACCGACCGCCAGGCCCATGACTGGCAGCCCAAAATGCCGCTTGGCTATATATACTAAACCAGCCAAAACCACAGCCGTACCAGCAAGCAATCCAAGCAATATCATACCATCATTATACCATGACATCGATTCAACATAAGCGTTATGAGAAACGCCAATATGTTTGAATAGCTATGCCCCAACTCGATCCTTCTTGTGCTGCCGCTTTGCATTGCGCTCAATATATTCAATGATCGGTTTGGCCACATTGCGCCGCGTAATTTTCTCTATCCCAAAGCCTGGGCTCGCATTGACCTCAAGCACCAACGGCCCACGACTCGAGCGCATAAAGTCAACACCCGCTACCGTCAGACCCATCGCCTTAGCCGCCCGCAAACACATACGGCGTTCGGTATCCGTCAAGCGGATCGGCGTTCCTTCGCCTCCCTTATGGAGGTTAGAGCGAAAGTCGTCATCTAGGCTCTGGCGCTTCATACTCGCCACTACACGACTCCCCACCACGAAGGCGCGGATATCCACCCCAGCCGATTCACGAATAAATTCTTGCAAAAGGATATTTGTCCCATCCTCATTGGTGAGGTACAGCGCCTGGAGTACCGACTTTGCCGCTTTCTTCGTCTCCGCTAGCACCACACCATTGCCATGCGTACCACGAGCGAGCTTGATGATAACTGGCGTACCACCAAGTTCGTTAAGGAGATCGTCTATATCGGCTGAGTTGCGGCTAAACACTGTCTTAGGAATAGCTACTCCACCTCGGGCTAGTAGCTGTGTCGAACGCAGTTTATCGCGCGCCCGGGTAATCGCAATCGAGCGATTAACAAAAAGCGTGCGTGGGTACGCCATTTCTAGCTGGCGCGCCACTGCTGTGCCATAGCGAGTCATATAGCTTGCAATGCGCGGAATTATTGCATCATACTGATCGATTGCTTCACCATCATACATCACCGTTGGGTTCTTCTCATCAATCGTCACATAGCATTTGCGGTATTTAATCACTCTCACACTATGTCCACGCCTCTCTGCCTCTTCCTTGAGGCGAAGCGTTGAGTAGTTCACATTGCCATTGCTGAGTATTGCGATTCTCACTTTTCTAGCCTCTCCTTATGGTATTTTTTATAGAATTTATGCGGGTTCCTTTTGAGCTCTCTGTTGAGTTTTTGAGTATATTTCTGCTTTACGCTATCTATTTCGCCCTTACGGACGTCAACTAAGAATCTTCCTTTGTGTAAGGTGCGTCTCCCGATTAATACTGGGAAATTATGGAGCGACCGATCAGATAAGCCAAATAAGACACGAATTTTCCTACCACCAATGCGTATTGTAAAGTAAGTACGATACTTTATCACCTGATGTCCAGAAGCACTTCGCACAGCAGCAACAGAATACTCGGTTCGTTTAATCAATTTACCTGTGTAATATGGTGAACCCTCACCAAACAAAGAAAACCGTAACACACCATCTTTGCCAACCCTAATATTGCTCGCCCACACCGCTGAATTATCTGCACCAGTATCTACCTTAGCTGGCACGTCAGCAGCAAGCACACCAAAGCTAATCTTAACATTTCGCCCAATAATCGCTTGGTCTTTTATATTACTACTTGTCATTAGCTATGTTCAGTGTCCATTATCGATACGTATTATATATATGCTTACTATTATATTCAATCTACTAATAGACTTGTTGTTAGCTTTTCTTTGCCCGCCTATATACTCCGAGACTCGAGTATAATTTGCTGATGCTGCTTTGATGTATTCATTTTACCAGCCAAGAGTAAACTTAGCTGGAGATCATCTCCACGAATCTTTTCCAAATACTGCCATACTTCTTTTGAGCCATTATAGTAACAGAGATCCTTAAAAAGCGGCAATTCGTCTGTACCACGATAAATACGCATGGTTGAGTTTACTGCCCATTTCTTTGCTTTTTCAACGTGTGATTGGGTTAGTTCTTCGTTTGGCTGTAGGCCCTCTAATGCTTTTAGCCGCCATTTTACATTATAGGTATCATTAAAGCTTTTGTTATCAAAGAACGCGAGTCCTGCTGTGATATAGTGATCAATACCCGCCTCTTTATACTCACCTTCAAGAGCTTGCTCCATAACTTTGCCAAGACCCTCCTGCGTATCAAGATAGCCAGGCAGTCCCTGAGCCAGCGGATCAAGGTCTGTAGATCCTCCTGTAATTTGCGTAAGAACATGGACACCAAGCTCATGTACTACAAGCCGCTTTACTTCATTAACAGACATTGGTTTTCGGTCTTTTGGTATCCTAACACACTTTGCACTTGGGTCAACATTTATTGACTTAGCATCTGTAATCTCTACATTCCAGTCTAGGATTACAGCGTTTTCAGTGTTGTTGAAATCATTTGTAGTCTGACGCCCTACGCTAAACTCTTCATGTAGAATATTTTGGAAAATGACCTGAAGATGTTCTGGTCTTATTTTGGTGATATTTTTGTCCTTCTTTGATACCTCTAACTGTGGTTCGTGCTGCTCCACATATAAATCAACATGCTTAAGCATATCGTCATATAGGCTATGAACAACTCTGTTCATCCAACTGACTGTTTCTGATGACGGATGGAATCGATCATTTGATAGATCACTATCAAGCACTTCCTTCGGGAGAAGTTCCTGGAGCTCCTGAAAAATAACATGAGCTTCTGGGCTACGCTCTTTTTGGGCAATATCTGCAACCTTTTCATGAAGTAGCGATACATACGTTGTCTTATCTGGTTCACCATACAACTCAATATTTGCCCGCATAAAGCGTTGCGCCACTAGCTCTTTTGCCTCTTTCGCATCTTCTGGCAGCTCATTATAATCGTGCATTGATTTTATTAAGTTTGTTTGCAACAGACGGGTTTCAACTGCCTGACGATAAATTACTTTATCCGGCTCAGGCATAGCCTCTGTCAGATACATGAGCTGATTCCCCGTTTCTTGTATTTCAGCATAATCTTTATCAGAAAATGCAGCAAGTTTTGGATATTCTTGATGAAATGGAATACTATCTTCAGCGATTAGCCTATCTACTGCCTTCTCTTTGCTAGCTTGGTCTGGCACTATCGTTTTTATAACTTTCGGCGATAATTCTACTAATTCATCATACTTCTCTCGGAATACATCAGGGTAATTCTTGGTTTGCTCTCTTTGAGTATCAAGTTCTTTTAGTTGCAAGTTATAGGGTGGAAGTGGTCTACCTTCAGAGTTATAACGTCTTTTCATGATGGAGTTATTTTAGCAATGAATAGTTATAAAAGTCAATATACTCGTATGATACGGCCAACCAAAAACTCCTATCTCAAGGAGTTTTTCAGTAGATCACGCCATCAGCTTATTGTATAGCTTACAGCCCAAATATCCCCTTCCGCCCAAGCGTGTCATTAAACTCGCGGAGGATTTCCTTCTGGCGGCGGTTTAGTTTGGTTGGGGTGTCGACCACTACTGTCACGATATGAGGCCCACGCTTATCGCTTCGCATGTGTGGCACGCCGTGGCCAGATAGCTTGAAGTCTGTACCCGATTGCGTGCCGGCTGGCACCTTCATCGTAATCGTCCCGTCGACTGTCTTGACGTCGAGCTCAGCACCGAGCGCTGCATCTGCCATACCAATATGCTCCTCACTCAGGATCACATCACCTTCACGGCTAAACGTCTTGTGTGGATTGACTCGCACCTGCACATAGAGATCGCCCTTGCTGCCACCACCGACAGCTTCGCCACGACCACGGAGGCGAATTGTCGAGCCATTATCGATACCAGCGGGGATCTTGACGGTAATCGTCTGCTCACGACGCTGCACGCCACTCCCCTGGCAGACCGTACAAGCCTTCTCTGGTATTTGCCCACGACCCTGGCAGGTCTCGCACGTTACGGCCTGCTGAATGGGGCCAAACATCGTGTTCATCGTCCGCACACGCTGGCCAGTGCCTTTACAATCTGGACAACTCTTAAGGCTTGAGCCGGGTTCGACGGTGCTACCGTGACAATGCTCGCATTCGTCGTCAAGCGTTAGGGCAAGAGCAACTTCTTTGCCAAAGATCGCTTCTTCAAACTCGAGCGTCACACTCGTCTCAACATCACGACCGCGTGATGGGCCTTGGCTTGCACTGCCGCCAGCAGCGCCACCAAAGAACTGGCCAAAGATATCTCCCAGGCCACCATCACCAAAATCAAAGTGGATATTCTGCCCTTGGCCAAAGTCGCCAAAACCAGTGAATGGGTTGCCGCCACCACTACCGCCAGTAGCGCCACCAACGCCCGCATGGCCAAATTGGTCATACCGCTGGCGCTTTTGCTTATCTTTCAGGACCTCATACGCTTCATTAATTTCTTTGAATTTCTCTTCACTCCCACCCGCTTTATCTGGGTGGTACTTCACTGCCAATTTGCGGAATGCCCGCTTGATGTCATCATCGCTGGCGCTTTTGGCAACACCAAGCACCTCATAATAATCTCGCTTCGCCATATCTGTCTTAGTATAGCCAATTGGCACTCTAATTGCAAGAGTGCTAACAGGTCATTCTTTATGTTTCGGCGATGATCGATATATAGTCGTGTTTCGTAACGATAAGGTGGTCGAGCAACTGGATACCAAGCAGCTTACCTGCCTCGGCCAGACGCTGTGTTGTCTCTCGATCAGCCTGGCTTGCGATAAGCTGCCCACTGGGGTGATTATGTGCCACAATGATCCCCGCTGCTCGGTCGGCAATCGCATCCGTAAAGACTTCTCGTGGGTGCACCAAGCTGGCAGTTAGCGTACCAATGGTAATTGTGCGTTTGGCAATTAAGCGATGCGCTCCATCAAGCGTCAAGCAGACAAAATGCTCCTGTCGTTTGTCGCGAATATCAGTGAGCTGCTCTGCTGCTTTGCTCGGTTCATCAATGATAGGCTGGTCACTTTTGAGTAGATAGCGCCGCGCAAGCTCAAAATTCGCGAGAATCACTGTCACCTTAGCCGCACCGAGGCCAGTAATCTTGGAGAGTTCCTCATGAGTCAGGTTACCTCCATGGGTGCGCAGAGCTTTCAGCACACAACGCGCAATTTTTCCAACGTCAGCTTGCGCATTACCGCTGCCGATAATCGCCATAAGGAGCTCGAGGTCACTCAGGCGAGCCGCTCCATCTCGCGCAAGTTTCTCTCGCGGGCGGTCACTTGGTCGTCTGTCGCGCATTCGCATTGGCATCATCTCCCTTCACGCTATATCTTTTATAGTATATCAGAACTTTGTACAAACACTAATTACGTATTGTCGTTGTGTGTTGTAAATGTAGCCCTCTACTCTCACAATATAAGTTCACTGCAGCTTCAGGCTTGATTTTACAATATCTGTTTTATAACCAAACCACTGCCTTGCCATCAAGTGTGTGCACCGTCTGGCCAGTTTTATTATCAATAATATGCGTTTTGGTGGAGCTATCAGCGGTGCTTTTTTGCTCAATGGCGGTATATTGATCATTTGGCGACACAGTGATGTTTGTTGTATATGCCGGTGGTGTTGTCTGATGAATCACTTGCCTAGTGGGGTGGGTAAGCACTGTTTGGCGCTGCAATATGTGTTGCTGATTAACACTCGTTATCTCCATACTATAGCCACCACGGGTGTGTAAGAATGCAGCTAATGATATGACGTCATTTTCTTGTTGGTGAGTAATAGGCGACTTTTTGCTATTTTCTAGATTGAGTGCAAAATACCCCTCCCCCGTTTTCATCATGATGATGTTTTTACCATCATACGATACATCGCCAAGCACTGCTGCCTGGCCAAGCGGCTGCATAGCATGCTTGCCAGTCGGGTCAATAAGCAGTACATCATCACCGCGAGTTCGCACCACAACTGCCGCACCACGCGATACTGGGCGCCAATCATACACTGGTAATGGCTGCGCATTAAGGCCAAATATAGTGTGATTGCGCTGCGCTGCAATATCATGCACGATGAGATTAGTGGTCTTTTCTTTGCTGCCTGCCTTTGCAAAGAGATACCCTACCGTTCCATTATCCATCGCTCGCAGACGAGACACTGTACCCTTACCGGGCAACGATAACGGCGATACAGTACCAGTCTCTATATCAACTTGATGCAGTTCACTGGTTTTCGCATCATTTATTGTATGGACAACGATACGAGAGCCCACCACTGCATATTCGATAATTTGTGCTGCTTGGTAAAGTGTCTTCTCTTGCTTTGTTGCCAGATTCATCTGCATAATGGCATCCATAGATTGTGCGGCATAGAACTCCGTTTTTGTCTCGGCAAGGCTATGATGCTTGAGATAGTAGAGCTGTGCTGGCGGTGTATCAAAGCGGTGGCTGGCCACTGTAGTCTGCTGCGTAGAAGCACTCGCTATTTGAGCGATCGCCACACGATACTGGGCATTGCTAAGCAAACGCTGCCGAAACTGAATCGTCACAGTTGCATTGTTTGTCGTAGCTGTAAAGTCTGCCTGAGGTGTGATCTGTATTGCATGGGGTTCTATCGGCTTGACCGGCTGATTGAATTCCAGCTGGAGCGTCTGGTAGCCCGTATTTAGATCATCTACGAGCGCCGCGTGGCGTACGCGTGGGCCTTGTAAATAGCTAAGTGCTATGAGTGTGCTCAGTATAATCAATAATCCAATCACGGCGAATAAAAATCGCCTCCGCTGGCATATCCACCACCAGCCTTTAGTATTCATAGGGCTCCTTTGGCTGAGTCGTTAGCGTGATCGAGCGTGGTATAACAACAATCGGCTGCTGATGATGTTGCTGCGGATGTGCAGCAAAGTCACCCGTCACCGTTACCCAACCATTGGGCTGGTAGCGCTCACGCCAACCCGGTGCATAGACTGGCACGCCGACCGCCTGTGCATCGACCGCACAACACGTCACGACAAATCGAGACACATAAAAAATTTGCGAATCCGCTGTATCTGGCGTAACGAACCCCGTCAAATTGACTGTCTTGCCACGATAAAATGCGCTGTCATGCGTTTGGGCAAGTAGCCCTGCCCATTCTTTGATCGTGAGACGCGAATAATCTTGCTGAGCAAAGATAGATGCGTGCGATAGCTTCTCTGCAGACAGCTGAGCTGCCGCTCCTTTGTTGATACCACGCTGCGTAGCAGTTGTCGTCGTTAGCGCCGTCGGCGGGGTAAGCAGCGCCATACTTGCGACCACGCATATCATCACACAGGCAGCAACACGACGCCACCAAGCGAAGTGTGTGTGCTGGTGGATACGTGATTGCGTAATAATACTCGCACTCGCCATCACAAGAGCAACCACTGCCATACCAGTCGTAAAGACGACATACCGCTGATGAATATAGAGTGTCAAACGACCAGTCGCAGCTAGCCACAGCGTCGCCACGACAACGATAAAAAGGAGTATTATACCTTGTTGCTGTGCAACTCTAGCCCAGAACAACCTAAAACGCATAATTCACCACCAATCCCAATGTTATCGATGCTAACCCAACGATCGCACTCACTTGGAGCAGCACACTCGACCGATACGTCGTCCGCAGCAAACTCAGCATCTTGATATCGATCATTGGGCCAAAGGTCAAGAAACTCACAAGCGCCCCGGTCATAAAGGTCTGGCGAAATGCCAAAGCAAAGAACGCATCAACATTAGAGCAAATTGAGACGATAAATGCCAATGCCACCATTGCAATCACCGACCATACTGGCTGGCTCCCCAGCGATACCAATACCTCGCGCGACACCAGCACTTGCACAAGACCCGCGAGCCCTGCACCAACCACCAAGGCTGGCAGCATCGCCTGCACCTCACGTCGAAATATCGCAAGGCTTGCTACTCGCTTGCTCTGCTGCACATGATCTGCCTGGCACGAAGCAACAAACGTATTGGTCAATAGCTCCTCTGCCGGGCGGCGTGCATAGACCCAGCCAACAAGATTAGCAATAATAAAGCCACCAAGCACTCGCGCCCATAGTATGGTTGCATCCCCAGCGAATGCTTGCTGCGTTGTGATGATCGTCACTGGATTGAGAATTGGTGCAGCAAGCAAAAACACGAGAGATTCACTGGGTGTAAGCCCTTTTGCTAACAGGCTGCGCGCTAGGGGGACGTTGCCACACTCACAGACTGGCAATGTAATACCAAGAAGCGACAAACAAGCCCGGCGCAGCAACGGCTGCTGCGGCAGATAGGCAAGTAAGCGCTCGGCTGGCAGCCACACCTGCACTATAATTGCAATGCAGACCCCCAGTATGACAAATGGCAATGCCTCGATCATCACGCTCAAGCTCAGCGTTATCCAATCCTGCAACCGGTCGGGCAGCGACCACTGCCCTGTTTGTGCCGATACAAGGCGAAGTGCAGCCAACCCAACAAGCACTCCAGCCACTACCGCGACGCGGCGCCACCGCTTCGCCAACCAACGAATCATTTTCATGCTTCTATTATACCGCGAAGGGTGAGGTAGTAATACGGCTACACGGCTTTTTCTTGCTCACGTTGCCAGCGGTGACGAACATCGATAATAGACATCTGAGCCAACACGTCAGTAGGGATGCCCTGCATATAGGCAATGACACGCGCTGCGTACTCAGGATATGGGTAGGAAGCGGCACGCTTTGGCCTGCGCCCCGCCTTAAGTCCATCAAGCACACCACGCATCCGCTTCCAAAATGAGTAATAATCGAGTTTGGCTTTGACCTGCCAATGCTGAGCATCCTCTATTACAAAGCCCTCGATTGGTACACCGTCATACAAATAGTCAAGCCCCTGCACCTGCTCATACCAGGTCGCAAACTCCTCCCACGTTTGGAACGTTGCCGCAAGCCGCTTGGTTTCCATACCAAGCATAGCCGCAAATCGCTCACGCTCAACTTGGTCAACAGCGGCAAATTTTTCCTGGCGATGCACTATATCGAGCAAAACAATCCGATCTTGTACATATTCAATGATGTGTGGATCCTCTGTCGGGAGCATTACTTCACAGACCAAACATACATTATGTTCGGCAAGGTACTGACGAATCACATCAACATGTTTGCCATAGCGCTGCAAAAACAGATGGCGAAACCACTCGGCAAATTCACTCTCCGTCGTTGTTTTCGACGCAAAGACGAGGTCACCTAGTGTCGCATCATAGCCTACCAAGCCAAGATAACCATTCTCCTTCACCCAGGCACGCACTGGAAAGACAAGTTGATCTTTGAGCGCAGTAAATTCAGTTTCTCGTCGCTCACCAATATTGAAGAATTTGTTATAGGCGCGAATTACAATCTCGTTCGTCAGCGTATTCATAAATAGTCCACGAGCTCGCACTGTTTGCGCCGTCCACTTTTTGTCATAAAACACCTTTGGTTTAAAGTGAAATGAGCTAATATTACCCGGCAGTGACCGCTCATTAATCAGTTTATTGGTGCGCAGACCATGAATGAGCGGTGCGTTTTCTGGGTGGAGGATACCTTCAGCCGACTGGTTGCTTATCTCAACGACCGACCAACCCTTCTCGGCAAGCTGAGCAACCCGTAGCGTGCCACCAAACTCCACTTTGCCCTCGAGATTAAAGCACCGCTGATTATACTGCGCTGGATAATTCTGAGCGTTGCGATGGCCATGCACTTGATAGACACTATCAGGGGTATGGGCAACAAAAGCGTCGTCAATAGCACCAACCTGCTCATAGCGCCCCACACCACGAATATACTGCTGGCTGGCAAGCAGCAAAGGACTCTCCGGTAGATTACTCATTCCCGCATGACTCACAAATACTTGTTGATCATTCCATGTGTAGTAGAGAAAATCTTGCATGGAGTTCATCAAGCGACTGACAGCACGCTTGTCTATATTGGCGCGCTCTAACTGCGCTCGAGTTCGGCCATTAAACTCTCGCGCTCTTATAGGTTGACGATTAAGCCACTGCCAAATATAACCATCATGGTTACCCTCAATAAACGTCACATTCGACCTGTCGACAAAATTATCGCACACATACTGCAATACTTCTGCATTCTCTGTGCCACGATCGAGCAGATCACCTGTAAAGATATAATAATCGTGTTCGACATAGGGGTACTGCTCAAAATATTCACGCAGTGGCGTATAGCATCCTTGGATATCACCAATGTGATGAATGCGCTCATACTGACTCAAATTAATCGGTTGCTGATATGACGCGATAAGCTCTTTTACTTCCGCTGGCTGTATGACAGTGTATCGTTTTGGTATGGCACACGTGGAGAGGCGAGCGTGCATCTTCTCGAGAACTGCATCATCGACTACCTTATGTAGTGCACGCTGACGATTGCGCTCCAGACAAACCCTGAGAGGCACATCCGCAAAATCTATAACGTACAGCTTGTAGCGATACTTCCGCGCAAGCCGAGCATACTGCTGAAAGTACGAGCTCGCTGTATGTGTTGCATCAACCACAATGAACTCACCACGAGCCATCCGCATATCAAGCAACTCATGAAGTTGTTGCCACACCCGCCGATCATCCTGATATGGCATAACGATACGTCCTGCGTCATTCATCACCGGGCCACTATATGCTAGACGCAGAGTATCAGGAGATAGTGTATATGGGTCAAGTCCAGCAGATTGCAAGAAGGCGCTTTTGCCGGACCCAGGAATTCCACGTGTAATAAAAAGATGGCGCACATTCTCTCCTTTTGTAGTGTCGTTCTCGAGATTTCACTTAACTACAGCTTTTATAGCATATCAGAACATTGCGAAAATGCCAATTACGTATTTCATTTTTGTGCCTGACTCATGCTACCTTGGCGGGTGGTCTGGTGTGAGTTTTCGTTCGCCTGGACGCACCGGTCTGGTAGGCGCAACGGTGGTCTCCAAGCGCTCGGGCCTGCTGTGGGACGTTCTGCACGGGGTGAATCGCCCCGGGTTTGGTGGAGGTGGTGATGACACGGAGGGATCGCTGTCATGGGACAGACGAGGTATCCCGATGAGCTGCGCGAGTGAGCTACGAGGATGGCGTTGGACGCATTGCCTGACCCGGCGTGGGTCAAGGGCGTGATCCGTCGGATCGGCGAGGAGCTGGGTGTCCATCCCGAGGTTCTACGGTTCTGGGTCAAGATGGCCCGGGTCGATGGTGGTCTGAGGCCGGGAACCACCACTGACGAGGCACAGCGGATCAAGGAGTTTGAGAAAGAGGTCCGAGAGCTGCGAAGAGCCAACGCGATCCTGAAGAGCGCGTCGGCTTGTCTATCGCGGCGGAGTGTGAGCGCCCGTCCCGCTGATCTGCCAGTACATCGAGACCAAGAAGGAGGAGCTTGAGGCCTGGCCGATCTGCAAGGTGCTCACTGGCGCCGGAGTCAAGATCGCCCCGAGCACCTGACTCA
>CALBWN010000064.1 GCA_937974295.1 uncultured Candidatus Saccharibacteria bacterium | reverse complement strand
TATTTCCCTGGGAAGCCAGCCGACTCAACTGCCGCTGCTGCCGCCAGTGCATTGGGGTGGATGGATGAGAGAGGGTTGTTGCGGAAGATGAGCTGCACGTGATCCTTGTATTTCTCAGTGACTGCCTTGAGTGCAGGCGAGGCTTGTGAACAGCCAGGGCACTGGAAGTCTCCATATTCGATGATTGTTACTTTTGGTGATTTGCTCCCGTGGGTATGGTCAGCGATGTCGCCATTTTGGCTACTGGCGCTTTGTGCCTGCAATGGGTCGACGCCCGACAGATTGATCGACTCACCTTGGCGTGACAACCACACGAGCCCACCTAAGATTGCGAGGCAGAGCACTGCAAAGATTAGCCATGATTTTTTTGTCATAAACGAAACATTCCTCCTTATTCTTGCATATTATATCGTGCTCGAGTGGCCGAATCAAGCTGACAGAGGTGCTGTGCAGGGCCAAAGCATTGAGCCGATCAGGGGAGTGCGCTACAATGATGGCATGGAAATGCTCATGATCATCATCTTTGGTATCTTTGTGATTGCCCTCATCCTGGCTGGTAGTGCATGGCCTGATATACCGCCAGTGAGCCAATACGAGCTCGAGCGGCGTCGCCAGCAGAATAATCGCACAGCGATCCACCAGCTGCGGCGCATTGCTGTCTACGATGATCTCGTTTCGCTCCAGCGCTGTGTGGTGGCACTATTGCTGGTGCTGATGGTGATGGCAAGCATTGGGGCATTTGACTTTGGCGGTGGTGTGCTGGTTGCGCTCGCGGTGGCACTGCTCCATGGTGGTGTGGGGCGGATTGGTTGGGTGCATGCGATTGCCCAGCGCTTCTATAATGCAGTTGAGCCGAGCTTTGTGAGCTTTGCCGGGCGGTTCCCGCGAGTGGTGCGCATTGTCCGTTCGTTTGTGCCGCCAGTAGAGACGAACCTTCGCCTGGGGTCGCGGGCTGAGCTTGAACATCTGGTGCGTCATGCTCGGCCATCAGTCTTGCCACCAGTCGAGCGCGAGCAAGCACTGGGGAGTTTGACCTTTGCGCGTAAGACGGTCGAGACAGTCATGGTGCCGCGCAATGCTATCAAGACAGTCGAGCAAGACGCCATGGTGGGGCCGCTGTTGCTCGATGAATTGCACCGCACCGGGCATAGCCGCTTCCCAGTGGTGGATGGCGATATTGACCATATTATTGGCGTACTACACACCCGCGACTTTATGTCGCTCAAGGAAGCAGTGTCGGCTCAGGTGCAAACGGTGATGGATCCAAACGTGTATTACATCGACGGCGCGCAGTCGCTCGAGCAAGCCTTGGGTGCGTTTATCAAGACGCGTCAACAGGTCTTCATTGTCGTCAATACCTATCGTGAGACGGTGGGGATGGTGACACTGGATGATTGTATCGAGGCGCTGCTTGGCCATGCTCCCACAGCGGATGATGACGAAGTGTATAGCCAGCCAGTGGCCTTACCCGAGCCCACGCAGCCACGCGCCCTCCCCATGGGTGGGCAGAATGATGCCTGAAATTGTGGTATAATCTAACAGATATGACACAACGAATACTTGCCAACCAAACGCCGGATTACACCGGCCAAACCATCACTGTGGCCGGCTGGGTGCATGCACGGCGCGACCATGGTGGCCTGATTTTCATCGACCTGCGCGACCACACTGGCCTGGTGCAGCTGGTCGTTAGCCCTGAGCAAACCGCCGCCTTTGCCCTGGCAGAGCATGCCCGCGACGAGTACGTTCTGCGAGCCCGCGGCGAGGTGCGCCAGCGTGGCGAGGGCCTGGCCAACCCCAATATTGCCAGCGGCAGCATCGAGCTTGTGGTGAGCGAGCTAGAGGTGCTCAACAAAGCCGAGACGCTGCCCATCCAGCCCTTTAGCGAGACTAACCAAGCGAATGAAGACCTGCGCTTTACCTACCGCTACCTCGACCTGCGCCGGCCTAAGCTGCAAACGATGCTGCGCCGCCGCGCCGATATGTACCGCCGCATGCGCCAGTATATGGACGAGCGCGATTTTATCGAAATCCAAACGCCAATCCTTGCAAATTCCAGCCCCGAGGGTGCACGCGACTTCCTGATCCCCAGCCGCTTGCAAGAGGGCAAATTCTACGCCCTGCCACAAGCACCGCAGCAGTTTAAGCAGCTGCTGATGGTTGGTGGCGTGCCGCGCTACTACCAGCTGGCTGCCTGCTTCCGCGATGAAGACCCGCGCGCCGACCGCCTGTATGGTGAGTTCTACCAGCTGGATCTAGAGATGAGCTTTGTGGAGGATGGCGAGCAAGTCCGCCAGATGATGGAGCCACTGATGCAGCAGCTGGTGACGGACTTTGCTGGCAAAACGCTGCTCGACCTGAGTGATCTGCCGGCCGGCGATGGCCAGCCCATCCCGCGCATTCCGTACCAAACCGCCATGGAAACCTATGGTAGCGACAAGCCAGACCTGCGCTTTGGCATGGAGCTGGTTGAGCTAACGGACGTGTTTGCCGACACCGAATTTGGCGTGTTCAAAAACGCTGAATGTATTAAGGCAATCTGCGTCACAAACGGCGCGTCGCTCAGCCGCAAGCAGATTGATGGCTTTACCCACATTGCCAAAGCCGAGGGCGCAGGCGGCCTGGCCTACATTACCTACCAGGACGGCGCGGCCAAGAGCCCAATTGCTAAGTTCCTGACCGAAGAAGAGCTGGCCGCTATCCAAGCCAAAACAGGGGCTAAGGACGGCGATGCAGTCTTCTTTGGGGCTGATACGCGCCCCGTGGTCAATGCCGTGCTGGGGCGGCTGCGTAGTGAGTTTGCCGAGCACTTTGGCCTAAAGGATCCGCAGGCGGTGGCGCTGGCCTGGATTATCGATTTCCCATTCTACGAGTGGGACGAGCATGCCCGTAAGCTCGACTTTGGCCACAATCCCTTTAGTATGCCAAAGGGTGGGCTCAGCACCCTGCAAGCCGCCCAGACCGATGACGAAAAGTTAGCTATCCTAGCCGACCAGTTCGATATGGTGATGAACGGCTACGAAATCTGCAGCGGCGGTGTACGCAACCACAACCCGGCCGTGCTGTACGAAGTATTCGGGCTGCTGGGCTATAGCCGGCAGTATGTGGAAGAGAAGTTTGGCGCTATGCTGCGGGCCTTTACCTACGGTGCGCCGCCACACGCGGGCTGCGCCTTTGGTATTGACCGCATCCTGATGGAGCTAATCGGCGAGCACAACGTCCGCGAAACCCTCGCCTTCCCTAAAAACGGCAGTGGCGTCGACGTCATGATGGACTCACCCGCACAAGTAGAACCTGGGCAGCTGAAGGAGTTGGGGTTGTAAACAGATGAGCAAGTGCTAGCTATCGTTACGAATCTGGTGCAAATGAAACAAAAGTGCACAAGGAGACGGTGACCCTATGAGCTGGGATCTCACCGCAATCAAAACAAAACGTCATGTCCAGTCGGTCGACGACCTGACGGAAGAAGACTGCGTGCCGCTCGTGCACCAGCAGATGATTGCTGAGCTCGAAAAGGCTGCCAAAGCATGCGATGCGCAGCTAGACACGCGCGACCCGTCGTGGCTTGTTATGGAGAAGAAAGAGTGGCTGATTGAATGTAGCCTGAGCAAACATAGGGAGCAACTCATCACGATGGGGCTGCGCGTCAGGGGTAGTAGGGAGCCAACGGAGGTATTTGCGTATCTCATCCAGGAGCTTGGCATGCGGCTGGTGGAATGGAGCACTGGCGAGTTCTTGGATCTATCAAAGCAGAGCAGCTTCGGCCGCTGGCAGGAGTGGAGCGAGCGGGCGCTGCGAGACCTTACAAAGTCACGAAAATTATAAGCGTGTTGCGGGTGTAATAAGAATAAAATAGAGACTAGCTAGTTACGATAGCTCTATCGTTTCTATCCGCTTATATTCCACCCCAACCTCGGCCGCCGCTGCTGTGCAAAGTGTATCAATCAATCCCTTGCCAGCGTCGCTCAAGATAGCGTCATGAACAGGGAAGGCCAGGCGTGGCGTGACGGCCTGCAAGAAACTACGTACCTCGGAGAACTTGAGCCATGGTGCAGCTACAGGCAGGGCGAGGACGTCGATGGGGCGCTGAGGCAAAGCGAAGGAATCACCAGGGTAGTAGATGCGATCGTTGATCAGCGCGGCAAGGTTGTAGAGGCGTGGGATATGTGGGCTCACCACGGCATGCTCACCGCCAAAAAACTCAAGCGTGAATGGCCCGATCTGGTATGTATCGCCAGGCACCGCGGCTATTGCATGGCGGACAGAGAGTGTGCCTTCTGGCAGAGATATCGTTGTACTATATACAACGATATCATCAACACTTATAATCTCCGCCTCAGGAAATGCCTGTATAATACGCTTGATGAGCGCAGGGCTACAATGGTCGGGATGCGCATGGGTAATGAGAACTGCCGCTACCTGCTGCGGCATAGCAAAGTCGTCGGTGTATATACCTGGGTCGACGACCAAGCTCTGGCCATCAATTGTAATAGTAAAGCAAGAGTGGGCGAATTTCGTCAGCGTTGTCATATATCTAGTATAGCGGAGAAGAGGGTGAAGTGATAGGTTGTTTCTTGCCGTGGTACTGGTTGAGAATATTTGACAGGTGTCAGTAACTAGAGGGCTCCCTATAGTAAAGATACATATGTACGCTCAAAAATCGCTTCCTAGTGCAGGAGCTGAAAAGCTTAACCATGATGTAGTAGCAATTTCTGATATTTCATAGACAAAATAGTAAGCAGGAGGGAGAAGGTCTTAAAAGTAAGCTAGGAAACTATTGTGCTATCACCAGAAATGTGGCATTATAGCTGTATGAATAAAATGATTCTCTTTGTGCCGGGCTTCCAAGAAGGGCGCGCCGACCGTGATTACGATACACTGATGAACCGCTGGCGAGCAATGGGCTACGCGGTAGAATTTGTGCCAATCCAGTGGCATCGCACTATGCAAAAACAGTGGTTGCAGACGCTACATGAGCGGTATCGGCAGCATGATCCAGCCGAGACTATCCTGGCTGGCTTCTCATTTGGGGCGTGCATTGCGTTCTTAGCGGCGTGCGAGCGGGCGCCAAGTGAGCTGTGGCTCTTCTCGCTGTCACCATCATTTGCAGAGTGTGCGCAGTATTGGTCTAAGCGCAATTGGCGCACTATTGGTAAGCGACGACTCGAATATGCCAAGCAGGTGAGCTTGGTAGCGGCTGCGCAGCGTATCGTGTGCCCTGTACAGATTTTCGTTGGCTCGGAGGAGCTTGTCAAATGGCCAGAGATGAAACTTGTCTTTGATACCGCCGTGCAACATATCCCCACCGTTCATGGCACAGTGGTAGAAGGCGCTGGGCACGCGGTGGATGACCCGCGGTATGTCGCGGCGGTGTGTGACGCAATAGAGCGGTAGCTATGGTATAATATAGGCAATTATGACAAGAACACCGACACCTTACCGCAAAAACCTGAAGAACGTTTTGACTTTCTAGGGGGTAAAAGAGAAGGTTCGCCACATTGGTGTGGCTGCAATCAAGTGGGCACTTCATCGTGTTGAGGATAGCTATTGGAAGCCGGGAGACCCGATAACGCGCTTCACTGTGTTTGATGATAATGCAGTCTATGACTTGTCAAAAACTGATGGGATTATTCCAAATATCAGCAAGACGACACCTATTGATGTGATTGGCGGGACGATGACAGTATTTGCACGAGGCGAAGAAGAGAGGGTTTTGCGAGCACTACGTCAGGAAGATTAAGTAAGCAGTATATAGAGCTACGCTAGCGTAGCTCTATTGTATGTGCTTTGTCTCTACGTCCTGCCAGTCGCTGTTGTGCCGGAGCTCGGCGTTGTCACCAGCGAAGACTGCTTTTGCTTCGGTATTGTCGCTCAGCGTCCAGAGGAACCAGGCAGTCATGTAGGCATCGCCATATTCCAGTACATCTTTGTGACCAACGGTCTTGCGCCGCGCGATGACACTAGGCTTGTCTGTATTAAGAGTGCGGAAGTTCTGCTGTAAGTCGCTCAGTGGGCTAATGGCGAGGTTGTCGCTTGGGCCAGTGCCAGCCATCATATAGGTAGCTGTCTTGAGCTTGCTAGTGTCGTAGTGCCAGTTGTTGCCGTTTGCGGTGCCATGGCCAACAGCGCTAGCAGTGTAGAGGGAGGTATAGCGGTTACTATTGCCGTATTTTGTCGCGGCATTAATAGCACCGGCTCCGCCTTGGGAATGTCCAGCAATACCGATCTTGCTCGTATTGACGAATCCCTTGATGGGGCTATCCTCTGCAGTGTTGAGCTCTAGTGCAGTATCAAGCATGGTCGATGTCGTTGCACCAGTGCCTGGCCAGCCGTCCTCATTGCCAATGACAACAAAACCCCAGCTGGCCAAATGCTCGAAGATTGGCGCATAAGTAGACGCGTAGGTGGCGGTACCATTAACCATTAGCACAAGCGGAAAAGTCTGGTTTGGAGTAGTGCGTTGCGGGGCATAGATGTGATATTCTTTGATGGCTGTGCTATCGCTGCGATGAGTGTGGTGCGCAACGCGGTAGGGGCCTGGCTTAGTATAGCGTTGCTCTAATGTGCCACTGGGGCTCAATTTCGCAGCGTAGCCCTTAGCCACACCGTCGTCGCCAGTGATACTTTGGTTGAGGTAATTCATATAAAGCATAAGAATCACAAAACAGCCAAAGAGTATTGCCGTGATGATACCCAGAATTTTCAGAAGCTTTTTTGCCATCGGTATGTCCTTATTCGGTTCAATAATACTAGTAATATTATCTACTATACACCGAGTGCATAGTAATGACAAGGGAGAGTGACTTCTTTTTTTGCTAGATATATGGTGGCTTTGCTAGTAAGAGATCGAGTGACTTTACCCCTTGGCTGTGGCAATGAAGCGCCTAAGCATTGCACTCACCGGAGCCAACGGTATATACTGATGAGCATGTACGAAAAAGAACTTCATACCGCGCAGCGGATTGCTCGCGAGGCGGGCGATATTATGCGCCGCTATTTTGATGGCGACCAACAGCGCCAGACCAAGGCGGATGGCACGCCAGTGACAATTGCCGATACAACAATCAACTCGCTAGTGATCCAACGCCTCCACGAGACCTTCCCGGATGATGGCGTTATTGGCGAAGAGGAGAGCACGACGGACTATGGCCTCGGGCGGAAGTGGCTGTGCGACCCAGTCGACGGCACAAAGGCCTTTACTTGGGGTGTGCCCACAGCAATGTTTTCGCTCGCACTGGTAGTTGATGGTATGCCAACCATCGGCGTTGGCTATGAACCAATGACAGATCGGCTCTACTGGGCAGTGTGTGGCCATGGTGCCTTTTGCAATGGTACGCGGCTGCAGGTGAATCACCAGACACTTACAGAGGGGATCTTTGCTGCGTCGTGTAGCTATGCAAATATCCGCCGCCATGAATATTATGATAAGCTAATCGAACGCAAGGTGAGCACAGCAAGCATTAGTGGTGCAGTAGCCAAGAGTGTCCGTGTGGCTGAGGGGCGCTTCGTTGGGTATTATGCCGAGAAGGTGAATGCGTATGACATGGCAGCAGTGCACGTTATTGTTGAGGAGGCTGGCGGTAAGATGACGAGTGTATCGGGCCAGCCGCTTAATTATGCGCAGCCATTTCGTGGCGCGCTTGTGTCTAATGGTGTCGTACACGATGAGCTGATGGCAATAGTGCACGATGAGTGCTCATAAATACCGCACGCTACCAAATGGTATTTTGCGCTTCATCTGCGTGGCAATGCCGAGAGTATCGGCTGGCTGGACGGTGTGTGGGCCGTAGAACTGGTTGATCTCGTCGATTGCAGCAGTGAGAGCCTGGCGAGCTGATGGGTCGTCGAAGAGTGCGAGCTGTGCGTCTGTCTCGTTCGTGAGAAGATAACACGATATGCCAATCTCATAGGCGGGCAGTGGCATCGATTGGGTGAGTCGCTTGACGATCTGGAAGAGCGTAGTGCCATCACACAACGGATACTCGCGGCGCTCGTGGTTGTGCCAGCGGCCTGTTTGATAACTTTTGGCATAGAGGCGCACACCACGGGCACGCACGTATTGCTGCCGGAGCGCAGCCGCGATGTCTTCGCATAGAACATGGAAGCGGCGCAAGACTTGATCGTAATTGAGGTTTGGCTGATCGAGGACGAACTGTCGCCCGACTGTCTTAAGTGGGCGCTCATCATTATCTACCTCCCAACCGCGCAGCCGCTTATACCAGTCGCGTCCCGGCTTGCCATGAAATACCATGTGCTCGAGCGTTGCCTCGCTTGCGGCCAGAAAGTCGAGTGGTGTCTGGATACCAACCTGGTGGAGGCGCTTGCCATAGCCGGTAGCGATACCAGTAAGGTCTTCGAGCGATAGCGTGGCAAGCACTGCGTGGAGATTGTCTGCAGTGATGCAAGTCAGGCCGTCAGGCTTATTGATACCGGCAGCAATCTTAGCTAGCCAGCGGTTGGTGCCAATGCCAACATTGCAGCGCATATAGTCGCCAACTTCGCTACGGAGGCGCTGCTTGATCTCCTGGCCGATTGCCAGCGCGCCGCGTGCCCGGATGTCGGGCGGGCTTTGGCTGAGGTCGACTACCCCCTCATCAATGCTTTTCATGGTGGCACTGGGCGAGTAGTCGCTGAGGATGGTTGCAAGTCGGTGGTAGACATAGCGATACTTTGGTGGATCGCTTTCTAGCGGGACGATATTGGGGCAGAGAAGCCGCGCTGCTGGTAGGCGCATGCCGGTACGGACACCACGCGCTTTGGCCTCGTAGCTTGCGGTGACGATAGCCGCGTGTTGGTTGCGCCGATTAACGATGACAACTGGCCGGTGGCGGAGCAACGGCCGAGATTGCTGCTCGATCGTGGCAAAGCAGCTATTGAGATCAATATGCATCATCAGTGGTGAGGCGGGATTGATATTGCTATGAGACATGATCGGCCTCGCGGGTGAGCCGCCATACCAGTGTGATGCTGTCAAACTCCAGGCGGTAATCAGCTTGCTCATCTGTTACATCGAAGATATGCATCGTACGTGCACCGCGCTGATGCTCAAAGCCCAGGCCGACTCGCCGGATCGTCACTTCCTGGCCATTGCCACGCCGAAATTTGACTGGTTGACATGGCTGGTGCCCACGCCGAAAAATCGCTACCACCTCCACGACTTCATCAAGATATAGCTCATCATTCATTGTTCTTAGTATAGCGCATGAGCTAGGCACGGTCGACGAGTGAAAACATAGTAACAGAGGTAGAGTGTGCTTATAGCTAAGCGATGCATTGTGTATTGCTGGGCTGGTGTTTCATGTGACTTGCTTCTACTCCGCAAGAAAACGCCTGCGGAGGCGAATAAAACCTAACCTTTTGCATAGGACTAAAGGAAAAATGACGCATAGCTCCTACACACTGTATTATCTCACACAAGAGCGTAGTGAAGACGAAGAAGAGGAAATTTTACAAAACGAACAGCGCCAACTGTTCTTGGCTAAGTTATCATAGTAAAGCTAATGTAACAGAGCGACGCAGCCCAGAAAATTACTTCTGTTTTTTGCGGCTCTCAATAAACATCATAATAAGCCAGATAATGACGACGATTGCGGCGAGCGAGAGCAGTCCGTTGATAACCCATGCGGCTAGCTTCAGTACAACACCAAGTAGCCACGCGGCAATAATGACAATAGCGATTGTGAGAATAAGTCGAGATAGTTTCATCCTTCTAGTATACTATACCTATGGACACAGCACAATTCCAAGCTATGATATGGCACAAAGCCCGGCAGCTCTACCGCCCCATGCCGTGGCGCAGCCAGCCGACGCTGTACTATGTGCTAGTGAGTGAGCTGATGCTGCAGCAGACGCAGGTGGCGCGGGTGCTGCCTAAGTTTGCCGAGTTTACTGCGCAGTTCCCGACCATTGAGGCCCTGGCGGCGGCTCAGCTGCCGGCGGTGCTGCAGGCATGGCAGGGCTTGGGGTATAATCGCCGGGCCAAGTACCTCCACAGCGCGGCGCAGGCGATTGCTGCTGGTGCACCTATTGCGACGCAGGCCGACCTTGTGGCGCTGCCTGGTGTTGGTGCCAATACCGCTGGGGCCATCATGAACTATGTGCATCAAACCCCAACCGCCTTTGTAGAGACCAATATCCGCACGGTGTATTTTAATCACTTTTTTGCTGGGCAGGAGCGCGTGGCGGATAGGGATGTGCTGGCGCTGGTGGAGCAGACGATGGATAGAGAGCAGCCCCGCCAGTGGTTCTGGGCGCTGATGGACTACGGTGCTGAGCTAAAGGCGGCGGGGAAGGGCCAGCTTGGCACCAGCCGGCACTACACGCGGCAGTCGCGCTTTGCTGGCAGCTTGCGCCAGATGCGGGGTGAAATTGTGCGGCGCATGGCGCAGGGGCAATCGCTCAGTAGTATCACCCAGGAATTATACGGCGACCCGCGTTTTGCTGCCGCGCTTAGTGGGCTACGAAAGGATGGTTTGATATGAGTGAGCTAGCCCTCACGCGAGAAGAAGCCATCACACTGTGCCAGAATTGGGCGCGGATGCTTCGCCGCGAGTATACAATCGACACGCTGGTGGGTGACTATGGCGATGGGGTGCTTATGTCTGACCAGTTGGCCTATCCGCTCGAGATGCAGCCATGGATCACGCCAGAGACAGAGCCGCTCCTCTGGGCGATTCGCGACCATGCGGTCGATGTTGATATCGACCACACCCGGCGAGCTGATTGGGAGAGGCTACTGGAGCTGATCGACCAGTTGTCAAAGAATGGTGCGGCAAAATGAGCAGAGATGCCAAGCTTATTTCTAGGGTGTGACGAAACCAGTCATTATGGTTTAATGACTATGCCATAAACGATGATGAACATTCACTAAATATATTCATATCCATAAAACTTAGCAAGTTATAGAAGAAAGATAAATAACAGAGGTAGAATCATTAGAATTGTGTGCAGCTCTTACAGTTGCACACCCAGCCACCCAGCGAGCACTGTCCCAGCACCATAAGCCAGGGCAGCAGCGATCGCACCGAGCGCGAAGGTCTGCAAGGCAGCGACAATTGGATTCTCACCACCAACTTTGCCCTTGATATAGCCAATTGCCACAAAGGTGAGCGCCGTCGCTCCCGAGCTGATATAAAACAGCAGAGGATGAGCCGCGCTTGAGCCGCGTGCCAGGACATGGGCAAGATAGGGGATGACAGGCACACTACCAACAACGACAAAGGCAGCGAAGGTCATGAGGCCGATGATTTTTGGCGAGGCGCGTTTGCTTGTACTCCGCGCCGACTCATCGTGCTCAGCACTGGCCGCGAGGTAGGCGCTCGCACCCATCGAGAAGCCATCGGCAATGAGGTTAGCTGCGCCTAGCACCAAGATAATTGCACTCGAGATGCCCGCGCCAGCACTGGCTGCTACTACAGCAAAGGTCGTGACGGTGCCATCGACCGCACCATAGACAAATTCAGAAATATAACGTTTGAGGACAGGTTTCATATTCATAACTTGGCTAGTATAGCATAGTGTGGTGCAAATGCAAAAAATTGTGCTATGGGCAGGTGAATGCTTTGGTGTTACAGCCTCCCGTACTATAGATTCTTCGTGCTATAAAATTGGTGATTACGGGAGATAGCTCCCCTAGGATGAGCGAGAAAATCATCAGCGCAATCATCAAGCAAGACACAAAAAATGAGCGACTGGTGGGGATAAAGTGAATAGCTTACAATGCTAATGTAGAGCACATTACCACTGATATGGATAATGAATAGTTAGAAAATATATTCATAATAATACAATAGGAAAAAGAAGCCAGCAAGAGGTGAAGCGAGAAACTGCAAGGTTTAGCTGCTCACTCGTTTGGTTGCTTAGGCTTGAGGAGAAGCTGATTGCGCTCGGCAGTGCGCGTCCGCGCCTCATCTAGCAGAGTGATACCTTCTTGCGAGCTGAGGCTAACGATCCGTACATACTCGCTCTTGGTCTTCTTGTCGTAGCCCGAGACAGCGACGATGCCGAGTTGTTCGTCGGCATAAATGACGTTCTCTTTCTCGCCGCTGTAGTCGATTTTGTTAAATAGGCTCACATCTAGCAGCGCCGTACCACGGCCATTGTCCCACGTGGCAAAGACACCAATGCGGCGCTGCACTGCATCTAGATTGGTCGAGTCAAATGGCGTGTCTTTATCGATATACTCGATGATTGGCGCAAAGATCAGTGTATCGGCCTTGGGGAGGATCGTCTTGAGTGCGTGGTCATTTGGTAGCGAGTAGGCCAGGGCAAAACGCTTAGTAAAGTCGTACGAGAGCGGGTAGCGTCCATCGGTCGATGTGGTGCACTCGACTTGGTGGCGCGAATCGAGGAAGGTAAGCTCGGCAGGCGAGTAGATTGGTTTGTGCTCCTCTGTTGTGGTGGCTTCATTCGTTACTTGGCTCACCTTTGTATCGGCGTCGGTGTAGACCATAGAATTACCCATAACAGTGACGGGAGAGGCGTATTCATTCACGGCATCCGACTTATCGCGCTTGCTGAGGCCGCAGCCCATAGCAAGCAGTTGCTGGATGGTATCGACAGCACAATACTGCGTTATATTGCCCTCGGCATCAGTAATGAGGCAGTCCATCACCATCTCGTGCCCCATGCCTTTGCCGAACTGCTTTTCTTTGCTGGGGTCGCCGTTTTTCTCATCTCTCGAGAGTAGGTGTCCAATCTCATGGCTGTATACGTTGCCACCAGTCTTGTTGCTCAGCACAAGTACTATCGGGCCGTTGCCGCCCTTGGCTTTGTCTTCGTCGGTGCTCTGGAAGGCGAGGCCGAGTACATCATTCTCCACACCTGCTGTATTAACGGCCATCAGCATAAGTGAATGCTCACCATCCTGCACGTCTAGCTGCTCGCGGTATTCTTCGGCGATTTTTTTGATTTGGTCGTTGGAGTAATAGTATTCGGTCGTGCCATCTTCTTTGGTGCGGGTGCTATCTGGCGCAACGTTGCTTGCAAACTCGGTAATGTGGAACTCATACGCACCACGAGTTGTGTGAGTGATGCGGCCAGTGTGGACGCGCACTTCTTCGTATATTTCTTCGTTGGTCTTGCCAGGCTCGAAGCCAGCGGCGTTGAGCGCCACAACACCAAGCCGGACAACAACCGGCTGGAATGAATCTTTCTCGTGGTCTTGGCACTGCTCTGCAGAAGGCTGAGAGGTGTCGCCGCTGAGTAGAGCACTCAGTGCTCCGAGGCAAGCTGCTGCCAACGCCTCACGACGCGAGAGATGTCGTGATGGTTTTTTGACTGAGCCATCTGGTACAGCCTCAGATTTTGAGCGAGTCATATTAGCAATATTATATCACTAAATAGTCAAAAATGGCAAACTATGTAGACCTGCGCTGCGTGGTTCTAGCCATCTGCAGCTTAAGACCCTTCTTTTGCAATGTTAGCTCATTCTCTTATTTTGCTATTTTCTCTTTTGTAAGCATAAATAAAGCTAGGCACTCTCTCTAAAATATTCAACTTTTCTACAGAGGTAGAAGCAGATTAGTAGAAAGCTAAAACTCGCTTGTTACTGAAGCGAGTTTTAGGTGTGCTACCAGCGTGAGGTACTATTGCTGCTCAGCTGGCGCTTGCGTTTGTTGCTGATTCTCGGTGTCGCTATTGGTAGAGAATAGCTGGAGTGATTCGTCACTCAGGACGTTTGGGTCAAAGGTACCATCGGCGATCTTGCTACGGCGCTGCTGGTACATTTTTTTAAACTCGTCGAGCGATTGCTTAGTAACGCTACCCTCAGTTTTGTATGTCTCGGGCTCAGCATCGCGAGCGGCTTGCTTGCGCACCTCCTGGAAGCCAGGCCGACTGAGATCAACCTGCGCTGCACCACTGGTATTGTACATATCCATAGCAACCCACACCATGACGCCCGCAATGGCGATGACTCCGCAGATCATCACCAAAAAACGGTGCTCGCGCATAGTGCTCAGCTGGTGCTCAAAGTCGATCTTATTGGGCTGGTTGGGCTGGCTGCTGGGCACTCGGCACCTCCTTTTTGGCAGGGAATTGCTTACTATAAAATACATCAAACTGCGAACCGTACTGGCTCAGTAGCTGGTTGAGCCGCAAGGCGACATCGGCCACCCGCTTGCGACGCTCACGCACTGGCTTGATGAGGTAGTAAAACTCGACGGGCTGATCGGTGCAATCAGTCCGTAGCAACTCGGACAGCTTCTCCTCATACTGGCGGTATTCGCTGCGGAAGGCGGCAAGCTGAGTATTGTATTCTACCGTTGTCTTGGCAAGTTCCACACCGTCGAGCCGGTTGAGGGCAATGCGGCTATTGAGTGGTGCCATCAGACGGGTGGCAATCACCTCATACTGCTGCCCTTGGTTGACCCGGACAAGCCCGTCGTTGGCATGGATGCGCCGCAGGGTAGACTTGACGCGGACGCAGTTTTGTTTTATTTGAGTGAGTTGATCATTGCTGAGTGGCGCAACTGGCTCGGCATAGGCCGGAGAGCCAAGTGCAGCAGTAGCAACTATAACAACAGCAAGAAAAGTGCGCTTCATAGCTCCCCATTATGACGCATCAGAGGAGATTGGTCAAATAGTTTGCCTAGATTGAATTAAATTCTTGTGTCGCTCCGGTTGGCCACTATCTTACGCAGATTTTGCGTTAGCACCTTCAAGCTCAGCACAAAACCTGGGAGTTCTTTAAGGGTGGTGTGATGCCATCTGTATAATAACTGCAAGAACAAAAGCCATGAAAGGTATTGCAAGACCAATAGCAACACCAATCTTGAGTCCTTGGTCGTCACCATCAACGAATTTGGCAGATGGTGCGTATGTCTGAATATTCCACCACCAGTTGTAGTGATTATTGAGAGCATCTTGAACGGTATGGGAATAATAAAGGATTCCCATACCAGGTGACACACCGGCGCTCAAGGCGTTGAGTAATCGCGTGTTCGCTCCGGCAAAGTTAAATTGGTTGCGTTGACCATTGACCCAGACAATAATAAAGCTTGACTCAGTTCTTGCTTTGGTAATCTGCTGTGGGTCGATGTCAAAGATAACACCGATTGATTGACCCATCGAAGCATCTACATCAATAGCACGGATACGGTTGGTGCTCGTCCATTCGAGAACACAGGGTGTCTCATTGAAATAACCAGTGCTATACCAGACAAATGTTGCTGCAATGAGTGGTGTGCCATCAAAGACGCTGCTATAATTAGCCTCAATAGTAGGTTGCAATGATTGGGCAGTAGGTAACTGCATTGGCTGCATAATGGGCTGAGGGAGAGGGTTTGCTGCAACAGGAGTCCGGCCAATTGGTGGTGCGGGTTGCATAGCTGGTGTTGGTGGGTAGTATAAGGTGGTTTGCGGGTATACAGGTGTCGCGGGCTGCTGATTCATGGAAGTATTATACTATATAATTTGAGATCGGCAAGTACGAATATGTTTTACGGTATATATTTTTGGTTGTAGACTTCCTATAGAAGTAACAATGCAGGAGTATGCCTGCATTTGCTGTATCTATTATATGGTGTCTTGGATACTGTTGTTTATTAGAAAATAAGTCAATCAGCTTGCTGGAGTCATCTGGTTTTATGATAATAATGCCATAATAAAGGCGATAAGTACTACTATGATTGGTGTCACAAAAGCTATGATGAGGCCAATGTTGACGCCATTGTTGATAATCATCGCGTCGCGCTCGAAGCCGTCAATAATTTTAGCATAGGGTGCGTAGGCTTGAATGGCAGCCCACCACCAGTCGTAGTCGTTGTCGAGTGCACGCTCGACATTGTGTCCATAGAGAACACCACCAATACCTGGCGATACTGCAGCACCAAGGCCAGCCAGCAGCTGGGCATGTGCTCCAGCAAAGTCGAACTGGATGCGCTGGCCATTGACCCATATGATGATAAAACTTGCCTCGACGGCTGCTTTGGTGATCTGCTGCGGATCGATATCGAGTACCACGCCGACCATTTGGTTTGTTTTGGAGTCGAAGTCGATGGCGCGGATACGATTGGCCGTCGTCCATTCGAGAATGCAGGGCACTTGGCTAAAGACGGTGCGGTTGTGATAGTGCGAGACGGGCGTCGCCATAACCAGTGGTGTGCCGTCGAAAACACTGCTGTAATTGGCATCCATCACTGCCGGTGCCAGCTGGGCTGCTGGCTGGACAACAAGGGGTGCGGGCTGCTGAACGGGTAATTGCTCGGCTGGTTGCGCAGGGTTACTTGGGGCGTTGGAGTTGCCGGTTGTGATATCTGAGCTGGTGCAGGCTGTGGCGCTGGCTGTATAACAAGAGGAGCCGGCTGCCGGATAGGTGATTGCTCAGCTGGCTGGGTGAGACTATCCTGGAGCGTTGGCTCTGATGGCTGCTGTGGCTGTGTTTGTACTGACTGCTGTGGATAATATGGTGGCGGCACAGGCTGAGCCTGAGGTGGAGCTGTCGGCTGTGATTGATAAGGATAAGAAGGAAATTGCTGATTCATGAGCGTATTATACTATACTGGTAAATACGCGATGTGTCTTAACAGAGGTCATATACCTTGAGATCAGGACTTCATTAAAGCATAATAGCTCAGCAGGAGTATCCGTTACGCAGAATGAATTTTTGTTATGGCGGGAGCAATGCATACGCAATAGAAGTTACTTGTGCTTGCCTGGCGAGGCTGCACCGAGCTCGATGTGCTCTTTTTCAAACTCACGCAGGATCCGTCGCCGCATCTCGGCCGTGAGGGCCCACTGGTCGGATGGTTGGGTTTTTCCGGCAATGATAAGCTCGGTGCCGCGCCCGCTTATGTCGCCAACGGAGACAAACTTTGGCGGGTCGATAATTTTTCGTTGCCAAGCCTTCTCTTTAGC
>CALBWN010000063.1 GCA_937974295.1 uncultured Candidatus Saccharibacteria bacterium | reverse complement strand
TCATATACATCGCTAAGCTTGCTATCTGATTCATTTTGCCCCTGAGTGTAAAACTCTACTTTTTGGACTGGTAGTTTCTCTGCTTTATTGCCTTGCTCGTCTATTCTGTAGCTGCCTGGGGTCTTTAAATTAACTGTAGACCAGTTTCCTTGTTGGTCCTGCACATAGAAGGTATCAGGTGACATATCACCTGTGATATTACCATACTCATCTCCACCAAAAAGATTATGATACACCCTACTCGTTCTGTTTTCATAATCCGGAATGACCACACTGCCGCGTAAGACATTGATTTTCGTCCTGTTTTTTAGCGCTTCATCGACTTGTGTACGAAAGGCCTCATTAGCTTCCGCAGACAGCTTCTTCTCACCAGGCCGAGCCTTTTCTGTCGACTGCTGCTCAGGCGATTGGGTTGGAGACGCTGGGAACGATGGTATCTCCGTTGCTTTGTCAGTAGAGTGAGACCACTTAGGCTGCGAAGTCTTGTTGCGTGCTGGCGCTTCGATGGATGGATTTGCGCTTGGTGTTGCTGACGACGTTGCTTCGGCAGTGACAGCAGGTTGATCTGGTTGTGCTTCATTTCGTGGTGTTTCTGCAGAGCACGCCGCCGCACCAAATGCCAAAGCTAGGCCAGCACCTGCCCCAATAAGCTCTTTTGTCTTCTTCTTCATATTATCAGCTAATCGTTCGCCCATTTTTCTTTCCTCCTCTTTCTCTGTATCATCACTGGTGGATGATGCCTATTTTGGATTTATAATCTAAACTATACCGCACTTTGGTATATATAGCAACTAGTTTAGCTGGTGGTACTTTCTTGGGCTGCGCTTGCTCCACCTTCGCGGCTATTCACTACCTGTGCAGCTCTGTTCTCGTACGCTTGCTGGAATTTATGCTGGAGCACACGCTTAGCAGCATCATTGCGCACTAGGTCGTACATCGTCTGCGGGTCGTATGCATAAAGGATAAGCACAAGCGCTTCGCCAGCAGACGGTAGCGCACGATTGCGCAGCTGTTTTTTGTTGATGAGCCCAGCCTGCCGAGCTTTGTTGAGGAATATCTCTAGGTCGTGCTCGGAGGTGTATTGGCTCTCTATCCCTGGCAAATCTTGAATGCGAAATACCTGCTTGTCTGCATTATCGTCGGCGCTATTTTCTCGTAAGGAATCGATCAGTGGCTGCGCAAGCTCTACAAGCTGCTCGATCTGGGTGCGTACTTCTGGGCTGAGGGCAGCCTCTGCAGCATGGAGAGCTCCTTACTCGGTTTGTATCGTGCATCATATAATAGCATTTGGCGCGAAAGTATTGCAATGAAAGCTGTTTATCCTTGGGCTCACCCATACTCTTTCTGGCATGCGTGGTATACTAGAGCGTATGGATTATAACAAACTCGCACTCGACCTACACAAAAAATATAAGGGCAAAATCACCACCAGCCTGCGCGATAGCAATGAGCTAGACCGTGATAAACTCAGCAGCTACTACAGCCCTGGCGTGGGCGCAGTCAGCAAGGCAATTGCAGATGATCCCGCTACTCTGCCCACCTACACCTGGACGAATAACCTTGTGGCGGTGATTAGCGACGGCTCGGCCATCCTAGGCCTGGGCGACCTTGGCCCCAAGGCCGCCATGCCAGTGATGGAAGGCAAGGCGCTGCTGTTTAAGCACTTCGCTGGCGTGGATGCCGTGCCAATCGTGCTGGATGTGCACCAGCCAGAGGAGATTATTGCTACGGTTAAGGCAATTGCCCCAAGCTTTGGTGCGATTAACCTTGAGGATATCGCTGCGCCCAAGTGCTTTGAGATTGAGGAGCGCCTCAAGGCCGAGCTGGATATCCCCGTCTTCCACGACGACCAGCATGGTACGGCTGTGGTGGTGCTAGCTGGGCTGATCAACGCCGCCAAGCTGACGGGCCGCAGCCTAGCTGATAGCAAATTCGTCGTGGTCGGCGCTGGCGCTGCTGGCACTGCTATCATTAAGCTGCTGCACACCTACGGCGCTCGGCACATCGTGGCAGTCGATAGCAAAGGCATCGTGGGCAGCCACCGCACTGATCTCAACGCCGAAAAAACCGCCTTGCTTGCCTATGTTGACGCCGCGCAGCAGGGGTCAATGGAGGACGCCATGGCCGGTGCTGATGTATTCATTGGCGTATCGCGCGCTGGGTTGCTGACTCCAGAGCTCGTCGGGATGATGGCCAAAGACCCGATTATCTTTGCCCTGGCCAACCCAGTGCCAGAAATCATGCCAGATAGCGCCACAGCAGCTGGCGCTGCCGTCATTGCCACTGGCCGCAGCGACTTTCCCAACCAAGTCAATAATGCTCTGGCCTTCCCGGGTATCTTCCGCGGTGCGCTCGATAACGGCGTGCAAAAAATCACCGACGAGCACAAACTCGCCGCCGCCCAGGCGCTGGCAGCGTTGGTTGATGAACCCACAGCAGACTACGTCATCCCCTCGCCATTTGATGAGCGCGTAGTGGAGGCTGTAGCAAAGGTTATTCGCTAGACTGATACTTATACTCGCCAAGGTCTACATTCCTAAATCTTGCCTCCCACTTTGCATACCTCACGTAACCTCGTAGAGCACTGGGTATATCGGTGAGTTTTGTCACGCAAGAGACAGCGAGCCTAAAGAATAAAACTACGTAGCATACAAGGGCTACGTAGTTTTATTTCTGTATAGCTTCTCTTTAGATGCTACCTACACGCTGTTTGCGTAACTCTCGTCGAGAACGTCCAGTGATTTCTGCCAATGTCGCTAGCTGGTGCTGCTTGTCACAGACACCGATCAACATAATCAATTCGTGCACCTGCATTGCTGTGAGTTGCTCACGCACACTCGCAAGTCTATTGTCCATCTGGTTAACACGTAGGTTCGATATGTAGACACGCACCACATTGTGTTTCGCGTCCTTACTGTAAATCACAGGGTACGGGTAAGTCGATTCGCCTTTTTTATCAACACTTGAGAATTTACCAGCATGAATTAAACCACCGTCCGACATAGCCACCTGAGCATAGTGTGTGAGACGTTGCTGTACATTTGGTGCTATATAATCCCACGGTGTTGACCTGTAGCCGTCCATCCGACGCTCAATTTCTTGCAGTGCTTTGCTACGGCAATCAATCACAAGCGCCCCAGGTACGCTATCGACAACAACTTTACAACTTACTGTACTATCACGACTATCCACCTCAAGCCATGGTACAAGCTTGTGCGGCAAGGTAAGGTAATCAAGCGGCACACGTTTAGTCTCTGCACGAAGGCGTAGTGGTTCTGATACTGGCAGCGACGTGACATTATCTGGCTGATTCGACTTGTTAGGCAGCAGGCCTACTGAGCCTTCCATGCTGCGTCGTTTATTGCTAGATACATTTGGCAAATCATGGGTTGCTAGCTGGTCAGCTGTCGGTTGGTACGCTACCAATGCATTGGCTAGCCGCTCAGCCGTCTCGGCAATGATCTGTTCCGTTTGCATATCAATTAACTGACGATCAGCGTGCTGTGCACTCTTTGGCCAGAGGCGATCAACCAAGCGCTGTGCTATATCGTGAGTTATCGCCTTATCCGATCGATCAAACCATTGTAAGAGCGCAATTTGCGTCTGGCTAATTTGTGGTACACGCTCTGTGAGGTAGTGGCAGAAAGACAGCAATGTATCAGCCGGTACCGTTGTATATTCCTCGTCTCGCGATTGTTCAAGCTGCCGAGCTTGCGCAACTAACGCTGTATGCTCCGTTTGCAATGCATCGAGATGTTGACTCTCCGATTTACAGATTGCAACTTCGTCATCGTAGCATGGTTGCTGTGGTTCATCAAAGGCTATCTGTTCGCACTGCGCCACTGCCCAATCGACTGCCTCCTGAACTAACTTTTGGTATATATCGTTAGCTGCCGATGGCAGCAGAGCTTTATCCTGCTGCCATTCAGTACGCTTTGGAATAACCGTATGACACCAATCTGGCACCTGCACTATTCCGCCAGCCAGAAATACCGCCTTAACGGCGCGCACGCTTCGCATCGCTAGCTTGTCGCGCTGCTTATTGATATATTGCTGTGCACGCTCCGCCGCTGCCGGATATAATCGCATATTTGTTGTACGCCACGAGTTAGCTTCGCACAATAGTGCACGACGCATGCAGTATTTATACCTCTCACTCGTAAAGTGGCACTGCCGAAGCGTACGCTCAGTATTTTGTATGGCTATAGCCGCTTCTTTATGCTGTTGCATCACAGGCGACAGGTGCTCAAGCACACCACCAAAGACTGTAAAACTCGCATTGAGTGATGCTATATCTTCTTCTAATTGCTGTTCGGTTAGGGTTGGCTCACGCTCACTAGACGGCATTTTACCAACACTGTCTGGTAGCGTTATGCTAAGCTCTTCTCCACTAGGGTTACGGTCTATGACAGACACTTGAAGTGATTCGGGTTCTCGTGGATAGCCAATCTGTTCATGCGACATGCCATAGTATAATACGCAAAAAATGATACTTTGTCAAAAAATCTGCTATGTAATACATGGTACAGATCGGCCCTAAGTACTCTTCAGCAAGATAGCGCGTTTATATCACCCGCCCGACTTCCTCCAGCGTTGTCTCGCCGCGCAGGGCTGCAAGGACACCGATTTGCTCGAGAGTGAGCATGCCTTCGCGCTGAGCGGCTTTTTCGATGACGTCTGGGTGGACATCAGTAAAGTCACCGCGGATGAACTTCTGAATACCTGGGGTCACAATGAGCTGCTCCATAATCACCATACGGCCCTTGTAGCCAAACGGCGCATCGTCGCTCGGCACTGGCCGCCAGAGCTTGAAGGTGTCGAGGTCGGGATGCTCTACCTCCTCAGGAATATCAGCCAGGACTCGCTTGACATAGCTCCGCGTGGCATCATCTGGCTCATAAGCTTCCTTGGTCTCATCCACAAGCCGCCGCACCAAACGCTGCGCCACCACGAGGCGGATAGCGCTGGCAAAAATCGGGTTCACGCCAATCAGGTCGATCATCCGGCTAAAGGCCGCGCTACTGCTATTGGCGTGGAAGCTCGACATCACCAAGTGACCAGTAATAGACGCTTGAATGGCTGTGCGCGCCGTATCGACATCGCGGATCTCACCCACCATCACAACGTCTGGGTCGAGACGAAGCACGCTGCGCAAACCCTCGCCAAAGCTTCCACCGGCGTTGGTATTAATTGGGATTTGCGAGATGCCAGCCAGGCCATATTCGATTGGATCCTCCAGAGTAATAATCTTGCGGTCGGTCGTATTAAGGGCATTGAGCATGCTATAGAGCGTGGTAGACTTACCCGAGCCCGTTGGCCCAACCATCAGCACAAGGCCGCGCGGATGGCTGACGATTTCATCAATCTGCTGGCGCTGCTTGGACGGAATACCCAGCAAATCAAGATTGAGCAAGCTTTCATCGAAGTTAAAGAGACGCAGCACGGCATCCTGCCCATACATGGTTGGCACAGTCTCGACACGGATATTGAGCAAGTGCGTTGCGTTGCCATGCGTGACATCCTTTTGGATGTGACCCGACTGCGGCTCCATCGAAGCACTCGACACACCGGCTCGGCTGGCAAGCTCGCCCATGATCACGCGGTAGCGGCTGCGGCTGATCGTTGCTACGGGGTGGAGCGCACCATCGACACGGAGGCGAATCCGGATATCATGGCGTTCATTCTCGATGTGGATGTCGCTCGCACCAAGCATATCCGCCTGGTTGATCAAGAAGTCGAAAACCTCCTCACTACTCACTCGCCCAAGCGTCTGGCTCACCTCGGCAATGGTCTCGCTGTCGCCCGCTTTGGCAATCTTGATATCATCATAGACAATCTTCTTCGGTGGGTCGAAGCGGTTCATCAGCACGCGGTAGGCGCTGAGACTAATCAGATAGAAATCGACAGGCAAACCCTGGTCTTGATAGGTACGCCGCGTCCGCTGGATAACCGACTGGGGCGTTTGTGTCGTAACGGCAAACTGATACGATTCCTGCTCATTACCGTCAGTTAGCGGCAGCATATAGAGGTTGTGCATCTCCTCGATCGTCATTAGGTCGCGTGCTAGTGGCAGCGTCTCTTCGATGGGGCGCATATCAAGGTACTTAAGGCCAAGAATGCGCGATCGTTGCTCGGTCGACGCCTCATCTTGCTGGCGACGACGTTGTTGGACTTCATCTTCATTCATCCTTCTTAGTGTAACAAAAAGCTCGTGGTAAATATAGGGGCAAGTCCAAAGCACTTCAGGTATAATACAATTATGCCAGAGATTATTGTTATCGCGCACAACATTCGCTCAGCGCACAATGTCGGATCGATCTTTCGTACCTGCGAAGGATTTGGCGTGCAGCAGCTCATCCTGAGTGGCTACACCCCCTACCCCGATCTCGCCCTTCAGCCAACCCCACCACACTGTGCCTACCAGCCTGAAGAGACAGTGCGAGGCGACCCACGTTTGCCGCACATCCGCGAAAAGATTACCCAGCAGATCCACAAGACGGCGCTTGGTGCCGAGGCCCTTGTGCCGTTCGATTATCAGTCTGAGCTCGACCTTGAGCAGTTTGCCGGCTATCGCATTGTTGCGCTCGAGCAAGCTCCTATTTCTGTTTCTCTCCAGCAATATCAGCCACCAAGCAAGCTCGTCCTCTTGCTTGGCGAAGAAGTCCATGGTATTCCGGCCGAGACGCTTGCGCTCGTGGATGACATTATCGAGATTCCGATGTATGGGCAGAAGGAGTCGTTTAATGTGTCGGTCGCGACCGGTATCGCGCTCTATGCGCTCACGACTGCTGGATAGTTATAGCATCATATGTACCCATTTTGTTTGCGTTATGGCAAATATCGGGTTATACTGGCAGCAGGTGGCACGACCAAGCCACCGCCCACAACTTGCCTGTGCTTGAGCTTATTTCGCTCGCCTTGCAAGTATCTGGCCTCGCGCTGCCCTGGTCGTAGACGCAATTGTTCGAAGTTTTTTTATAACACGCGCAATCTGCAGACTCCCAGGGTGGCGCGAGTCACCCCCCTACGCGGGGACGGCATTATTTAACAACAACGCAGTCTCTACCGAGGATTTGTGCAAGCTCATCCTGCAATCGCTGCTGCGCGTCGACCCGGAATGGCAAGCGAATTGCCGACGTTTTGTCATCACCCAGCATCATAATAATGTGGTGCTGGCCTGGATTTTGTGTACACAGCTGCTTAAACTTCGTGAGAGCAGCCATATCATCGGGGTTCTTGACCCGCACATAGACCGTTGGGAGTGTATCGAGTGGTTTGGGCGGCGGGGCGGCTGCTGACACTGATGCGGCTGCACGTGCCGATGCTTGTGCTGAGCGCTGGGTATTTTTTTGCGATGATGACCGGCGGCGCGGCGTAGCTGCTGGGCCGGTTGGTGTAGACATCGTGCGACCAGTTGCTTGATATTCGGCTAAGTCGGTATCAGTCACGACGGTGATTTCATTGGCAATTAGCTTCGCTTCATCACCAAGGTTGCCATCACGATCGCGTGCGCTCACCTTGCCGCTGGCAGTGATTACCACATCTTGCTCCAGCTGGCCAGCCAGCTTCTCGTATAAGTTCGGAAAGATAATGATCTCACTCTCACCCGACTTGTCCTCAACTCCCACAAAAGCCATCTTGCTGCCCGACTTCGTCACAATCGTCCGCAAGCGCGTCACGAGGCCACCGATCGTCACTGTCTGGCCGTCGATCTGTGGTGAGACATTACGCAGCGGCACGGTCTGCTCAGCAAAGAACGTGTCGTAGTGGTCAAGCGGGTGCGCACTAATGTAGAGGCCAATTAGCTCGCGCTCCCACATCAGGCGCTCTTTGTCAGTGTGTTTAACGGGCGCTGGCTTAAGCTCAATTGATGGCATAACCTCGGTCGAGCTATCGGCGAGGCTACCAAAGAGATCGGTCTGGCCACTCAACGCTTCCTTCTGTAATTTGCTGGCAAAAGCAAGGACATTCTCAAGATTAAAGAGGAGGTCAGAGCGATCGCCCAGTGCATCAAAGCCACCCGACTTAATGAGCGACTCCCAGACCCGTTTGTTGCACTTGCTCGTCGAAACACGCTTGGCAAAATCTTCCACCGTCGCAAACTTCCCATCGCGGTCACGCATCTTGACGATCTCTTCCACTGCCCCCACGCCAACACCCTTCACTGCTGCCATACCAAAGCGAATCTGCTTCTTGCCTGGCACCACCGCAAATTCTTCGTACGATTCATTGACATCAGGGTTGAGTACCGTCAGGCCCATATGCTTACACTCGGTGATCTCAATCGCCAGCCGGTCGACGTCATCATGGTCACTTGTCATCAAGGCCGCCATAAAGGCATCGGGGTAGTGCGCCTTGAGATATGCCGTCCAGTAAGCAATAAGCCCATAGCACGCCGCATGGCTTTTGTTAAAACAGTAGTTAGCAAACTCTTCCAGCTGCGTCCAAAACGTCTCGGCCATCTCACGCGTTGCCCCACCGACCTTCACTGCTCCTTCGACAAACTCCGGCTTAACCTTCTTCATCAGGTCGATCTTTTTCTTACCAACGGCCTTACGTAGGGTGTCGGCCTGGCCACCAGTAAAGCCGCACCACTCCTTGGAGATCTGCATAAACTGCTCTTGATAGACCAAAATACCATAGGTGTTCTCAAGTGAGCTCTTCATCCCCGGGTGAAGGTAGGTGATCTCCTCCTCACCATGCTTGCGCCGAATAAAACTATCGATAAACTGCATTGGCCCTGGCCGATACAGCGCCACCATTGCAATGATATCCTCAAAGTGTGATGGCTTGAGGGCGCGCAAATAACGCTTCATCCCAGCCGACTCAAGCTGGAATACCCCTGTTGTATCCCCCCGCTGAAAGAGCTTGTAGGTTTCTTCGTCATCGAGCGGCAGCGTGGAGAGGTCGATCGTATCACCATAGACTTTGCGGATGATCCGCATTGCATTGTTAATAATCGATAAGTTTGACAGGCCAAGGAAGTCCATCTTGAGCAAGCCAAGGTCCTCTACCTCGCCCATTGGAAATTGCGTCGCCACCACGCCTTTCTGCGCCTGCTCAAGTGGGATATATTTGACAAGCTCGTCGGGCGCAATCACCACACCACACGCGTGTACCCCATGGCTGCGAATTGTCCCCTCTAACTGAATGGCATAATCAAAGACTTGCTTAGCAGTCGGGTTTGTCTCGTACTCATGCTTAAGGTCAGGATCTTCTTTAGTGCTGACAGCCAGCGGAATGTGCCGCCCCTGGGCGGGCGGTGGCACCATCTTGGCCAGGCGGTCACTTTCAGCATACGGCACCTCCAACACGCGCGCGACATCGCGCACCGCCGCCCGAGCCGCCATCTTACCAAAGGTGACAATATTACTGACGTGGTCGTGGCCATACTTATTTGCACAATAGTCGATTACCTCATCGCGCCGCGTATCCTGGATGTCGACATCGATATCAGGCATGCTAATGCGATCGGGGTTGAGGAAGCGCTCAAAGAGCAGGCCATACTTGAGCGGGTCAAGATCAGTAATGTTGAGCGCATAGGCAATAATAGACCCTGCGGCACTACCCCGGCCTGGCCCAAAGACAATCCCCTGGCTCTTACCCCAGTTAATGAAATCCTGCACGATGAGGAAATACCCCTCATACCCCATGCTTGCCATAACGCCCAGCTCCATCTTAGCCCGCTCGCGCACGTCATCAGCCAAGGTAGGGATAATCTGCTCGGGGAGCTGATCGGCAGTATCTTCGGGCTTTGCGCCATTGTAGCGCTGGGCTAGGCCACGATACACCAGCTTGTGCAAATAGCTATGTTCGCTCGTCTCGCCCTCAGGCAATGGGTACTTTGGGATGAGGATCTTACCCAGCTCGATATCAACATTGCAGCGGTCGGCAATCTGCTTGGTGTTGGTGATGGCCTCGGGTAGCTCTCTTCCCCAGCGAGTAATGATATCGCGCGGGTCAGTCAGATGGAGCTCAAAATCCTTCAGGCTCATCCGCTTTTCATCACTCAAAAACGAGCCTGTCCCCACGCAGAGTAATATCTCATGCGCATCTTGGAAGTCATGGGTCAAGTAATGGCCATCGCAGGTCACCACTAGAGGGATGTCCAGCTCCTCAGCCATGCGGCGCAGGCCCTCGTTAATCTTCGCCTGCACATCCCAGTGCGTATTGGACTCGGGATGGCCATGGTCTTGCAGCTCAAGGTAGTAGCGGTCGCCAAATACGCCCTTGTACCATTGAGCAATCTCGACTGCCTTAGCATAGTCATCATAGCGCAGCGCTTCACCAATCTCACCACTTGCACAGCCGCTCAGGACGATCAGCCCTTCGTTGAGCTCCTCGAGGAGGTCATGATCAATCCGCGGCTTATAGTACATCCCCTCTAAGTTTGCCTTTGTACTCAGCCTCATGAGGTTGTGGTACCCCTGATTATTCATCGCAATGATGGTCAGGTGGTAGCGCATCTTATCTTTGGCAGGGTCACGGTCGAAGCGCGAGCGAGCGGCAACGTACGCTTCAATGCCAAGGATCGGCTTGATACCCGCCGCCTTGGCTGTCTTGTAATAGTCCAATACTCCACTCATCGTCCCGTGGTCGGTGATGGCTGCTGCTGTCATACCATAATCCTTGACAGTACTAACAAGGTCGCCAATTTTCGTCAAGCCATCAAGTAGCGAGTGATGAGTGTGGTTGTGCAGGTGAACAAAATCCGATGGTTGCAAAGCTGATGAGTGAGAAGTCATACCTCCTTAGTATAGCAAATGAACGAGCGATAAGGCCAACACTCCATCGTTGTGATTAGCAAAAAACAAACTCAACTACTCTCGAGTTGCGTGCGCCAGTCGTTCATCACTCCATCTAGTGGAGTGTGACGATCTACTGCAGAATAAATGGGGAGCCTTACCCCCGTATAGCATATCAGTGCCGTGCGTTCATCACTTTAATAACACTATCAATGAAGTCTGCCAAGCCTGGCACCAAGAGACCAATAGCATTGAGCAGCCAAACAAACAGTGCCACAAGAATCGTCCCGCCAAGCACGCTTCCGAGGCCAAAAAATATCCCGCGGATGAAGTTCATTTTGTAGACTTCTGCGCGGCTTCGATGAAAATCGTAAAATAAATCCTCGAGGGTAGCCTTGCGTGCATCGGTCTCGTTGGCTTGTTTGATCTGCTGTGTAAGCTCGGCAACTGGCCCAGGATGATCATGCCTCTCACAAGTCGCTGACTTGTCTGATGGGCGCTGTGACGGTAGTGATTGCTCTGTCATAATAATTGCAAGGGTGCGGCGAGCTTGCTCCCCCTAGGAGGATACTCGCCGTACCCATTTGTAGCTTACAGGCTACTTTTTACCCTTAGCAAACTCGTCGCGAGCACTGCGCAGGGCACGGTCACCGCGGCTGTGCAGGTCGCGAGCGGCATCACGTGCCTCGTGGTATACCTTCTCACCTTTGGCGCGCAATTCGTCACCCTTTGTGGCGGCATCTTGCTTGAGCTCATGCGCTTTTTTCTTGAGGTCGGTTCGTGTTTCTTTACCCGACTTTGGTGCTGTCAATAGACCAGCTACCACGCCAGCAGCAGCACCGAGGACTGCACCAAGGACAAATTTACCTTTCGACATTCTTATATTCTCCTTTATCGATTACGTTTGGTAATAAACAATTTTTTGATCGAAGACATAGCCGTCTTAGCCAGCCAAAATGGCGAAGTAAATCGGGTGATATTATCAGTTGTTGTCTCAAGGTTGGTTGCCACGCGCTCAGCTAATTCTGCCACTGCACTGATCCGCTTAGTAATACGAATCAATATAACCGTCAAGACAATCGCAAGCACCAGCAGCAGCGCCAGCAATACCGATAACATGATAACTAATATCTGAGCCCACTCCATGCGGTATCTCCTTTATGTTAGTAGCGTATATACTATGCCTGAGTATCAGTATAGCGGGCCCGTAGGTATTTTGCAAACTCTGGGCCAAGCACGGGGTCTTTAAGTCCAAAATCCACGACAGTCTTGAGGTACTCTAGCTTATCGCCAGTGTCATAATATGTACCGTTGGTAATCTCCACGCCAAAGAACGCGTGGTCGTCATCAATCATCCGCTGCATAATAGGCTGAACAGTAAATTCGCCATGCCCATCAAAATGCTCCTTGGCGTGCTCGAGGTAGCTAAAGAATTTGCCGGGCAGGATATAACTACTGACGCTAGCGAGATCGGATGGCGCATTAGCCTTGCCTGGCTTTTCAACGATGTTGCTCATCTTAATAACGCCGTCCGATAGCTGCTGGCCAGCCACAACGCCGTAGCGATCAAACTCAGCATCATCGACGATCTTTTTGCACGACAACACTGCCCCATCGAGCTCCTGCGATGCAGCGATCATCTGCTGGAAGCGGCTTGGACTGGCAGCAATGAAGTCATCGGCAAAGGTATAGATGACGGGCTCGTCGCGGTTGATGAGATGCGCTGCGCAGGCTAGCGGCGTCGCGTTGCCGTATGGGCCTTTTTGGCGGATGTAGATAAAGTTTGCCATCTCCGAGAGCTGCTTGACGGTATCGATCAGTGGCTGCTTCTTTGGCCCACCAGCCCGGAGGTTAGCTAGCAGATCCTCATTTGGCACATCAAAGTGATCTTCGATCGCACGCTTATTGGCACTCCCCACAATGATGATATCGCGAATCCCCGCCTGGACGAGCTCCTCCACCACATACTGGATGATTGGCTTATCAATTAGCGGCATCATCTCCTTAGGCATTGCCTTCGTCTGCGGTAAGAACCGCGTACCAAAACCCGCGGCGGCGATGATTGCTTTTGTTGGTCGTTTCATTATGATTCTCCTTGTATATCCTTTAGTTGCTCACTTCAGCCTCTCACGAATCAGTTTCTGCGCCAGAGCTGGGTTGGCTTTGCCGCGGGAGCGCTTCATGACTTGCCCGACGAGGTAGCCAATTGCCTTATCCTTGCCAGCCTTGATATCGGCAATGGACGCTACACTGGCTGGGTCATTCATCACCTCATCGACGATCGCGCCAATCGCCCCCTCGTCTGATACCTGGAGCAGGTTCTTCGCCTCAGCAATCGCCTCAGGCATCTTGCCAGTATATTGCTCGTCAAAGAGGTCGAGAAAGAGCTCCTTCGCGCCAGTCGAGCTGACTTTGTTGTCCTCCACCAATTGCGAGAGCAGCAAGAGTCGCCGCGGCCCAACAAAGCCGGACTCGACCTTACTCATATCCATCAACTCTTCTGGCGTGGAAGCAAACCAGTTAAAGATCCGCTTGACAAGCCGCTCATACACCGACTCATCAACGCCAAGCCATTGCAAAATCGACGCAGCATTATGCTCGAGCGGGTAAATATCACTCAGCAAAATAGCCAGTGGCTGATGGCTCAGCACCGTATTAACCACCGAGCTATCCAGCGCAAGGCTCTGCCACTGCGCACGGTACTCGCCCGGCATCGTCGGCACGTCCTGCTGGACACGAGCAATCTCTTCGTCCGTCAAGACGATCGGCGGGATGTCTGGGTCGGGCATGTAGCGATAGTCCTGTGCATCTTCTTTGCTGCGCTGGCTCGTGGTGATGCCTTTATCGTCACTCCAGCCGCGGGTTTCTTGCACGACACGCTCACCGCGCTCGAGCAGATCCGCCTGGCGTGCATATTCATATTCCACCGCCTTTTCTACGCTGCGGAAGCTATTGAGATTCTTCACTTCGGCACGCGTCCCAAGCTGATCTGAACCCTTTGGCGCGATCGAGATATTGACATCAAAGCGCATATTACCATGGTAGAGATCACCATGTGTGACGCCAGCATAGGTCATGAGCTTGTGAAGCTCTGCCGCATAGGCACGGGCCTCGGCTGCTGAGTGAATATCAGGCTGTGAGACAATCTCGATCAGTGGTGTACCCGCTCGGTTGAGGTCAACTAATGAGTAACCATCGTGGTGTGTTAACTTGCCAGCATCTTCCTCCATGTGAGCATGGTCGATCCGGACGCGCGTGGTACTGCCATCATCAAGAGGCACATCGACATAGCCCGCCAAGATAATTGGCTGATACATCTGGCTTGTCTGGTAGCCTTTCGGTAGATCTGGATAGAAATAATGCTTACGATCGAAGCGCGAAACACGAGCGATGGGTGCATTGAGTGCCTTGCCAGCCCGAATCGCAAGATCAACAGCGTGGCGATTCAGGACTGGTAGCATACCAGGTAGGCCGAAATCGATTGGATGGACTTTGCTATTAGGCTCGGCATCGCGGGCGTCATTGTCTGCTGGGCTGAAGAGTTTTGTGTCTGTTGCCAGCTGTACGTGACATTCGATACCAATCGTCACTTCATATTTTTGCAAAACATCGTGAGAAACTGCCATAATTATATCGCTCCCAAATCCTTTAACCCCTGTTTATACGCGGCTAATGCCCGCAAGGCAATTTCGCGCGAGAGCCGCACATTAGCCTCATGCGCCAGCTTGTTGCGCACCTTGTGAGCACCCCATACGTGGTTGCTATTGCTCCATTGTTCGCGGGCCGACTTCATGCGCTCGCCCATCGTGTCGCCAGCAAAGCCACGTTCGCGGAGAGCAAGATCGAGCAACTTATCTGCCTCGAAGATAGCTAGCTGATACGTGCCAATGTTGGATTTATCGAGGCTATTCTCAATAGCAAGCCAGCGTGCTTGGTATTTCTCGACATTGAGCACCTTGCCACCCTGGCGCGTCAGGGCAACAACGACAACCAAGATCGCAGCAATGATGATAATACCCACCAAAAGGATCGTGACACTGCCAGACATCAGGCGCTCCTTTCTGTAGCCGCTTGGGCTGCCACAGCAAGCAGCGTTGCATCACTCTGCATAGGGCCAATCAGCTGCGCACCGATTGGCAGGCCCGCCTGGTTCACCCCTGCTGGCACATTCAGTGCAGGTAGTCCCGCCAGACTGGCTGGCACTGTCATGATATCCGCGAGATACATCTTAAGCGGGTCGTCGCTGTTTTCACCAAGACCAAAGGCAGGAGTTGGTGCTGTCGGCAAAAGAAGCATGTCGTATTGCTCAAACAGGGCGTTAAATTCGTTGATGAGTAGTGTCCGCGCTTTTTGCGCCTGGAGATAGTACGCGTCGAAATACCCACTACTGAGTACGTAGCTACCGATCATAATGCGCCGCTTATTCTCTGGCATAAAGCCTTCGTCGCGACTCCGACCATAAAGCTCGGCCAGTGTCTTAACTCCCTCAGCGCGATGGCCATAGCGCACGCCATCGTAGCGCGCCAGGTTGCTTGAGATCTCAGCCGGCACAACAATGTAATAGATAGCAAGGGCATGCTGAAGCATCGGCATACTGACTGTCTCAACAGTATGGCCGTGTGATCGCAGGGTGTCGGCATACTGGCTAACCGCCTGACGCACCTCCGCATCAACACCATCACCCATTGCTTCGTTGATGATACCGATCTTCAGCTGTTGCGGCATCTCTGTCGCAGGCGCGAAGAAGTCGGGCAGCGTCGTCATATCCTTCGGGTCTTGGCCAGCCATGACGCTCATCACCACAGCAACATCCTCAGCACTGCGCGCAAAGCAGCCCATCGTATCAGTGCTCGAAGCCATTGCCACCACACCATAGCGGCTCGCTGTGCCGTAGGTTGGCTTGATACCATACACGCCATTGAAACTGGCGGGTTGGCGAATCGAGCCTCCCGTATCTGTCCCTAAGGCAAATGGTACAATGTCGAGCGCCGTCACCACAGCCGAGCCGCCACTACTACCGCCAGCGACTTTTGTTTTGTCGACAGCGTTGTGCGTGGCACCAAAGTATGAGTTCTCTGTGCTCCCACCATGCGCAAAGGCATCGAGGTTGCTCTTGCCAATGCAGATTGCCCCAGCCGCCTCGAGCTTATCTACCACTGTTGCTTGGAGAGGCGTATCAAAATTCTCAAGCATCTTGCTGGCCGCCGTACTCGGCGCACCATACGCAAGATAATTATCTTTAACGACGAACGGCACGCCAGCCAGCACCCCAACGTCCTTGCCCCGAGCCAGCGCCTCATCAATTTCTTGTGCCCGCTGCAATGCCCGCTCTTCTGTCAGGCTCAGCAGAGCATGGTATTCCTTAGCATCTCGCGCCCGCTGCAACGCCGCCTGCAC
>CALBWN010000062.1 GCA_937974295.1 uncultured Candidatus Saccharibacteria bacterium | reverse complement strand
GGCGATATACCAGCGTTCTGTAGTATCGTCTCGATTTCTGTCTTATCTAGTGCAAGGCCTGCCGCAAGTGCACTGCGCAGCTTCTTGCGCTTGGCTACAAAGCCCGCCCGTACCACGCGGAAGAAATCCTTTTCGTCCGCTGGCGACACGAGAGGCTGAGCACGCGTCTCGAGCACCACCACCTGCGAATCTACCTTGGGCGGTGGCACAAAGAATTGGCGTGGTACCACTGGGCCAAGCGTCGCCTCAGCATAGAGCTGAGCGCTCACTCCCAGCAGGCTCATCGCACCGGGCTTAGCGGCAATTCGCTCAGCCACTTCCTTTTGTACCATCAGCACCGTGCGGCGCGGCTTATTCTCTGCCGTTAGCAGCTTCTGGACAATCTTACTCGTAATATAATACGGCACATTTGCTACCACGACATAGTCAGCGGGAAGCTGGCTGAGGTCAAACTGCAGAATATCTTCGTGTACAACCGTTAACTGCTTGCCAGGGAATTGCCCTGGTAGTTTGCGCGCGAGGTCGGCGTCGTACTCCACCGCGGTTACCCTGCCTGCCCGAGCAAGGAGCCGGCTCGTCAATGTGCCAAGTCCCGGGCCAATCTCTAGTACTGTATCATCAGGGGTCAGCGCTGCCGCATCGGCAATCGCCGCCAGCATATCCGGGTCTTTGAGCCAATGCTGCCCTAGGGATTTTTTGTTTTGTAATGCCATAGTTGTATTATACCAGGGTTAGCGATAGTATGCTCTGCGTGAGTTTCTTATGCTCCCACTAGCTACTCTCAGTTTTTGTCATTTTCTCACCTAATTATCTACAACTATGAAGAGAGAAAGGATAGCCTACTTCCCGTCCGCCTTCGTCCAGTCTGTCGCGAGGTCGAAGCCATGCGGATGCTTGGTGGCAAAGCTGCCAGTATCATACACTTTGCCTGGGCCCATGCTTGTCTCAACTACCGAGCAGCGTGGGTAGTTGCTATAATTCGCCGCCACGAGGATGTAGCCGTCTTTATCGACCTTAGCGCCATCATCGCGAATGGTGTAAGCGCCACCACCACAGTTACGCATGGCAACGTTCATTGGCAAATCGTAGTATGTCTCGCGGTGGCTTACCCCCTTGCTGTCAGTAAAGTGATGCGCACCCTTGCTCTTCGTCAATGGATTCTTAGGCTTGGTCCCAACTATTTCTACTTGCGCAACCGGCTGCTTTACCACTGTTTGCGCCGTCAAGCGGCGTTGCACCTCAGCACCATCCTTCATCTCGACTGTATAGGTTAAGCGGCGCATGCCTGGCTGGCCAGCTCGCTTAATTGTTTTGCTACCGATGAATTGCTGCTTATCTTTGATTGTCTCAGTCGCAAATGCAATCGGCTCCTCCGCTGTCACTGTATGCGTTGGTGCGCGGTGAATAGTCATCATCTCGCTTGGCCCGTCCAGTGCAATGTTGCCAGGTGTCTGGAAGCTGACTCTATCCTCGCGGTAGAGTACCGTACCAGCCGCCTTGGCAATGTCCTGCGGCGTTTGTGCTGCGGTGAGCACACGAGAACGTTTCTTACCATCTATCACAGTGACTAACCGAGCACGCTGGATTGTCACTGTTGGCGCTGCTTGCGCAAGCGATGCATCAAGGTGAGGTGAGACAGAGTCGTGCGAGGCATCGATCTTCATACCTGAGGTAGCGATGAGCTCCCGCACAGACGAAGCAGTCGAGTACACAGCACGCTCTCGACCGTTCTCTACCACAGTAACAAGTCGAGCTGGCACTGCTGATGGGCTCTGGGCCGAAGCATAGCTTGCCACGACAAGGCCGCTTATGACACTCAGCCCCAGCAAGCAGGCAATCATCGGCTGACGATGCTGCCACAAGCGATGGAGGCTCTTCGTAATCATCTCACTTCTCTTGCTTAGCTGCTAGCGGTAGATGTCTTGCAGCCCCATCTTATTCTTACAGGTTGGCCAGGGCTGCCAGCCACGACGCTGGTACGTCTCCCAAGCTTTTTGGTCTTGGACCTCTGGTGGTGCTTCTGCTGCATTGGCGTAGCCACCAAAGCCACCCCAGGTCTTGATGTCAAATTGGTACGCACCGTAGTAACCATTTCCAGTGTTGGAGGTATAACTCCCCTCACAGCTACGTAGCTTCGCTAGTGCCCCCGCAAAGTCACCACTAAAGGTAGTATCGACTGACTTCTTCTTTGTCCCGACGATCTCTACCCGATTAACTGGCTCTTGCGTCACCACACTGCTGAGCTGCTTGCGCGACTCTTCGCGGCCATTCTTCATGATAATCTCGTACGTTACAGCCTTCTTACCCTTCTTGCCCTCGGTCTTGACTTCTTTTTTGCCACGCTCGCGGTCGGCATCCTTAATCTCCTCCGTCTTGAAATCGACTTCTTCCTCTACCGTCACCGTCTGCTTACCATTACGCCAGAGCTCTACTGTCATACCAGTCGTCAGTGGCGCATTAACCGGTACCGATAGCGTATCATCAGCACCTAGGGTAATTTTCTTAGCCTTAAGCATTGCGCCGACCGTCTTCTCCATCGTGTACGCCTGGATGGTTTTGCCATAAAATACAAGCGTAAAGGGTGTTGCGCGGCGGATCGTCATTACCTCCGCTGCCCCATCAGCAATGATATCGCGCGAGCGAGCCAGCACCGCTTGGTCTTCATCGTGCAGTGGAATACCCGCCTGCTCAGCAATCTGCTTGCCCGTGCGATAAGCGGTGATAAGCTTCGTATCTGCCCCACCATCGCGAATCACCACTGGCCGCGCTCGATAGATGTTTACTTCGTACGAAGCGCTCTCTAGTGGTGTATCAAGCTCAGGCTCAGTGCGATCTTTGCTATCCAGTCGCACATTTGCCTCACGCAACGCATCACGCAAGGTAGTCGCCTTGGTATAGAACCCGCGCTTGGCTGCGCCTTCGTGCAGTGTGATGATATGCTCACCACTACCCGGCTGGCGCGACGCCGCATGGACAGACGGAATCCGCCACAAGCCAATACCAACCAGCGCAACCATACCAGCGACAGCAAGATTGCGTGGCGAGAGAAACTTCAAAAATGGAATAGACTGTATCATAATCTACGTAGTAATATACGCTACGATGTAGTATAGCAAAATATAGGTAAAAAAGCTAGTGGATAGCCTACAAAGTGCTCTCTCTAACAGGTGTCATCAATAGCATCAAGGGTGATGCCCAGCACTGCATCAATCAATCTCTACTGCCAAAGCAGGATATTGAGACACAGTGCTGGGCGACGTCAAGGTTAATCCTTAGAGAGGATTAACCTTGACGTCTTTGGGTGCGGGGGCTCCATGTCCCCACCCCCATCGCTTTGATTGAGAAGGCTTGTTAGCCTCCTCAATTTTTTTCCTGGTCTCTGAATCGAGACCAGAACCCTCGTCAAGAAGCTTCTCAAGCCTCTTTGGACTGATCGTGCTCATCTATCTCACCTCCTCTCAAGGCGTCCTGAGCAAAATCAGTCATCATCTTATCATATTCCCTTAGGTACGTCAAAGACCGGCCTGCGGCTGTTGCCAGCGCTCGAATAGCTAATACTTTTTCACCATCAGTTTGAGCATCATCAAGCCGTTCAGTAACCGGAATAAGGCTTGGCCAGTTGCTGTGCCAAAAGCCTGTTGTGAGATCGCTCCCAAAATACGATGCAAAATCACTCAACACTGCAAAGCCAATCCGCATTTCTGCATTGCCAACTTCAATCATGCGATGCACATCCTTGATGGGGCTAATACCTGTTGCACGCACTGCAAACAAGATCGAGAGAGCGTCGTCTGCTCGTCGCGTTCGATAGGCAGTGTCATGCTTGCAGCGTTCTAGTACTTCTTCGATAGGATCGCCATAGAAAATATATTTATCAATCAGCTCCATCACAATCCCCTCAAAGGGCGTCCGCGGTAGCTCTTCTTCTGGCTCATCATCTTCAGGAGCTTCTAGGGCAAGCTTGACGTTAGCTTCATTGAGATCAAAAAATAGTGTTTGCTCATGAATAGATTGCTCAGCTGGGAGATTATATAGTTCGAAATAAACATGAGCAAGCTCATTGCAAAGCTGCTGCCGCGCCGTTTCAGGATCTGCATTAGTCATGAGAGATTCGATTGTATTGCGTGCTTTGTAGAGCTGTGCTTCGTCGTGATAATATCCATGATAGCCGTAAACACTTAAGGGTGAGGCGCTTCCACTATAGAGTGCGATTTCGAGGTTTGGTGCCACATGTTGAAAATCTTGTAATATATCATAAATTTTATCAAGATTACGTGCCTGAGCCTGAGAGCCATCCCATAGTATTGTTTCTTTATAATTTGGATCGAACTGACACCATTCTCCTTCGCCAATACGCACAAGAGTAGAGGCATGGTATCCTATATCATTTTGCTTCAACCCTTCGTTTATCTGTTCTGCGCGCTGCAACAGCGACCGCCCGAGCGCAGTATCACCTGCAATACGCTTTGTTTCCTCTGCTGCATACCAAGCCATGGATGATATGCTTGACATGTCATCATCATACGCCCGACGCATTACTCCTGCGTGCATAACTGGCGCGCCAGCTGCACGGAAAAAACTTGCTGCTATAACACTCACTCCAAGACAGGTTGGCGGAAGTTTGATGTCTGGATACACGCCAACGAACTTTGGCGAGAGCCGTGCTGGGTGATAAATGAGTGGATCAATATCATCATCTTCAGTTTCTTCTATAGCGCCTTTGGTCATCTTAGCAATCCTTGTTTGTAGCCAAACAAAGACCTCATCTTTCTCTTCGTAGGTTTGAGCGTGCATGAATTTATCGCGCATTTCATCAGCATCATCACCGAGTGTTTTATATGATTCATCAAGGAGTGCCGCGCCAAATGCTTCTATCTGTGCAAGCATCTGTGAGTCTTGTTCGTATCCAGTTGCTTCTGGGTAGCGAACCGTCATGCTATCAGCCAATGTCGAGGCGTTTGGCGCATGATTTGTCATTTCGCCACGCAAAGTGATCTCAATCGCATCCCTTAGTCCTCGTGCGCCATACATAGCAACGACCTGCTGCGCTTCATCCATGTCTGACAACACCTCAACTGGTGGAAGTGGTCGAGAAAGACACACTTCTTCCGCCAACGAAAGGAGCTGCTGAAACGCATGTGGCGACGTTACTCGCTCCAGTACCATTGCGTCGCGTATTGAGTGTCGTTGATCACGTTCTTCGGATTCTTCGTGGTGAGCCATAAGTAGATCAATTATACAATACTGTTGCTATAGTTTCTAGTATAGTTTTATTCATCAAGATAAACTAATGACTTTACTAACCAGAAACACTCCTAACATCAGACAGTTATCCCTTCACTAAACTTCGCACCACTGCCGCGTCATTCCACGGTTGGCGCTGGCCATTAATGATACGGAATTGTTCGTGGCCCATGCCAGTAATAAGAATGGTATCGCCCGCCTGAGCAATAGCGAGCGCCTGGGCAATAGCCTCGCGCCGGTCGGCAATCTCCTTGGTGTGATCTGCCCCGCCAGCCTGGTGAATGCCGCGCAGGATTGCCTGGCGGATGCCGGCTGGCTCTTCGTTGTAGCTCTCCTCGTCGGTAACGATGATCTGATCGGCCAGGCGAGCAGCAATCTCGCCCATGATGGGTCGCTTCGCCTTGTCGCGATCGCCCGTCGCACCAAAGACCAGGATGATACGCTGCTTGGTGATGGCCCGCGCTGAGGTCAGTAGCTTCTCAAGCGCATCAGGGGTGTGGGCATAATCGACTACCACATCATATGGCGTATCCACCGGTACACGCTCGAAGCGCCCTGGCACACCAGTGAGGTTAGCTACGCCCCGAGCAATGTCTGCTGGTGCGACGCCCAGCAATTGGCAAGCAGCCGCTGCAGCCGTCATATTGTAAATATTAAACACTCCTGGGAGATGTGTTGTCAGTGGTAGCTTTGTCGCATCACCAAGAAGAACTATTGCACTGCCGCCTCCTTTGCGGGTCGCTGCCTGCGAAATACGGGCTGTGGCAGCTGCGTCTTGGCCATAGGTAATCTTCTGCTCACGCGCCGTGTACTTGTCAAAGAATGGAAACCATTCGTCATCACGATTGAGCACAATAAAGCGCGGCTTCCGGGCAAAGAGTTTGCCCTTGGCGGCGGCATAGCGCTCCATTGTCTTGTGGTAGTCGAGGTGGTCTTGGGTGAGGTTGGTCATGATTGCAACTTCAATTGGCACACCATCAAGCTTATGTTGATCAAGCGCGTGGCTGGTAATCTCTAGCACGACGAAATCCACATTGGCTCGCTTCGCCTCGGCAAAGAACTGCTGCATCCGCGCGGTGGAGCCAACCGTCGCATTGAGGTCGTTGAGTTGGCGCTGACCTGCCACCTCGATCAGCGCTGTGGAGAACATTGCGGTGCGGCGGCCACTGGCTTTAAGGATCTCGTTGATGTAGTTAACGGTGGTCGTTTTACCATTCGTGCCCGTCACGGCAATAACGCGCAGATGCTTGGCCGGGTTGCCATAGCGTGCTGCCACCAGGGCAATGCGGCTCCTCCGATATGCTTCTTCAAGAGTGTGGATCATCGCTGCGGGCAAGAGGCGGCGCAGCTGCTTTACAAGTGTGTTTTTCATTTTTTTAGTATAGCATTTTTTAGCCAATGATAGCTGGTTTTAGCCGGTAATTTTCTCGAGGCGGGCATATTGCACATTGAGTTTCTTGGTAGAGCCATTTGCAAAGTGCACGCTCACTGCCATACCATCGATGTCGATCACCTCACCATCGCCAAACTGGAGCGACCGTACCATATCACCAACCTCATATGGCATGACCTCATCCAGCGCATCGTCATACACGGGTGTGGCTGGCTCGGCATGCACCATCGACAGGCTCATGCCCATATCGTCGAGAAAGCGTGATGGGCTGTTGTAGCTGCGGCTACCAAATTGCAAGCGGCTCTGCGCATAGCTCATATAGAGTTCCTGCCGAGCGCGTGTCATCCCGACATAACAGAGACGACGCTCCTCTTCGAGTGCGGCTGGCCCCTCCTCGAGTGCCCTGGCACTGGGAAATAGGCCATCCTCAAGCCCCACCATATACACCACCGGAAACTCCAGCCCCTTGGCAGCATGAAGCGTCATAAGCGTCACGCTGTGCGCATCCGTCGCTTGGTCGACCGAAGACATAAGCGCAACTTCCTCAAGAAAGTCTGGCATGCTGGCAAAGGCCCGCGCATCAGACAATAACACACTGAGGTTAGCCTCGCGATCATCAGCCTGAGGCGAGCCATCAAGGATATAATTGCGGTAGCCCGTCTTAGTAATCACATCATCAATCAGTTGACTTGGATCAGCCGCGGCCTCGACCTGCGCCTGGAAGCCTCGTAACAACTGGCCCAGCTGCGTCAGGGTAGTCTGCGCCCGCTTCGTCAGTGCCGCTGCCTGGCTGGCATTAACCAGCGCACTAATGATATCGAGCCCGCTAGTGCCCTGCCAGATGAGGAATTTCTCCAGGCTCGTTGCGCCGATCCCCCGCGTTGGTACATTAGCAATCCGGCTAAAGCTCACGCGGTCATTTGGCTGGTAGATAAGACGCAGATAGGCCAAGACATCCTTAATCTCCTTACGGTCATAAAACCGCACCCCACCGACCAACTGATATGGCACGCGCTGCTGGTTGAAGGCCCGCTCGAAGGCATAGCTCTGGGCATTGGTACGGTACAAAACAGCAAAGTCGCTATAGTCGCGCTCACCTGTCGCCACCTGCGCAGCAATCTGGCTGGCAATGGTATATGCCTCCTCTGCTTCATCATAAGCAGCTTGTACTTGCACTGGTGCACCTGGGCCTGCTGCCGTCCAGAGGGTTTTATCCGTCCGCTGCTGATTTTTGTTAATCACATTGCCAGCAGCTTCGAGAATGGCGCCCGTTGAGCGATAATTTTGCTCGAGCTTCACCACCAGTGCCCCCGGGAAGTCGCGCTCGAAGTTGAGAATATTCGTAAAATCTGCGCCACGCCAGCTATAGATCGACTGCCAATCATCCCCTACTACGCAGATATTGCGCTGTGAGTTGACTAGCAGCTTAATGATCTGATACTGCGCGGCATTTGTATCCTGATACTCGTCAACGAGAATATGCTTAAATTGCGCCTGATAGCGCTGACGCACCGCCGAGTGGTCACGCAGGAGGCGTACCGTCTCGAGCAAGAGGTCATCAAAATCGAGTGCACCTGCATCGGCCAGCAGCTGCTCATACAGCTGATAGATCTCTGCCACCGCCTGCTGGAAGGGAAACCGCGCACTAGCCGCATAGTCGCTGGGCGAGAGGAGCTGATTCTTGGCTTTGCTAATCGCTGCACTGGCGGCACGCGGCTTGAGCTTGTCTGTACCAACGGAGAGCTGCTTCATCGCTTGTTTGATGAGCCCTTGGCGGTCGTCTTCGTCGTAAATTACGAAATTTGGTGGAATGCTGATGGCCGCGCCGTCACGCCGCAATATCCGCACGCAAATACCATGGAATGTCCCCATCCATGGCATGAAGGAGCGAGGTGGTTGGTCGGTTGGCGGTGTGTGGGGTGAGTTTGTCTGGGTGTGCCCAGCAATCTGCCAGAGGCGCTGGCGCATCTCGCGGGCTGCTTTGTTGGTGAAGGTAACAGCCAAGACCTCATTCGGCCAGATGCCCTGCTCGGTTAGGAGGTAGGCAATGCGATGCGTCAGTGTTTTTGTCTTGCCACTACCCGCCCCCGCGAGAATCAAGACCGGGCCATCAGATGCGACCACTGCCGACCGCTGGGCGTCGTTCAATCCATCAAGTATATCCATAGTAGCCTATTATACCGGATGCTGCTGCACTGATGCTAGGTAAAGAGTGTGTAATAGACCGCGCCAAGGCCAGCACCAAGTGCCAATAGCATGACGATCCACAGCAGCCAAATCCAGCCGGCGGCTTGCTCGGGGCGGCGGCGCGACTTCTTTGGTGCGCGGGTAAATTCCTCAGCACTGTAAATTGGTGCAACGACATTGCCTTCGTTCTCTTCTTGGAGTGCTTGGTGGAGGGCGAGCGCAGTGTCGCCATTTTGGGTGGTGGCAGCCGCTTCTTCGATGGTATTGACGTGTGCTTGGTCGCTCGCGGTTGGCTCATCATCCCACTCAGTCTCCACCGTCATTGGCTCAGCTTCGACTCGCTCTGCTTCGCCGTAGTAGTCGATATCTGGCTCGCCAGGGCCAGGCACGGGCAAGCTCAGGTCAATCTCATCTTCTGCAAACTGCTGTCCTGCCCCATCGGCCGATACTGCATGAGAGTCAGCTTGCTCATCCGGGTAGAGCAACTGGTCAGCATTGTCGTAGTCTTCTGCTTGGTATGAGAGTTCATCATGCGGCGTGGCAACCTCTCGTGTATCTTGCTCAGGCAATGGGTAGTGACCATCGGTTGGATAGAGTGATGGCGCATTCTCGCTCGTATCTGTCAGCGCATCAATGAATTGCTCAGCTGATGCATGTTCATCATGCGGCGCAAAGAGATGCGGCGGTGCAGATGGCTCGTTATTATCAGCCGGAGCTATGCCGAATGCGCCAGGCTCATCATGATACATCCCCATCGGGGTAGTGTCAGCCAAGGTTGGCGCATCACCCACCAGTGTATCAGCACCGCCCAGTGGGCGCTTATCGACCTTGGTCTCGGCGTCAGGTAAGAATGGCGTGTAGCTTAGCGGCTTTTCATCGCCAGGCTGGAGGTCGAGCGCATCTGCAGATGGCGCTCCATCAGGCGTTGCTACATCAGATGCTTTAGCTTCATCACTTGCCGAAGGACTCGATGCTGCTCCTGTGTAATGCTGCACTGGCTCATGCCCAGGTGCAGGACGAATATCCATGCCAACCACTGGCGCACTACTCGTTAGCGGCTCAACCACCGCACCCTGGCGGCGCACTCGCGGGCGGGCCGCTTGGGCGGCTGCAGCAACTGGGGCTGCCCCACCCACAATATCCATAAAGCGGCCACGCGGACGCTGAATAGATGGAGCGGCTGCTTGATCACTACTTGGCTCAGTTGGTGTTGTCTCATCTGCAGTATGCATAGCTGACGCATCAGCAGCCGACGGCTCAGTCTGTTGGTCGGCCGATTGAGAGAGGGCAATTGGCACAACTTCAGGCGCATTCTCTGGCATGTCCTCCTCTTTTTGTGGAGACGTTGGTGTATCATTGGTGGATGTCTCAGGGCGAGCAGCAATAATCTGCTGCGCCTTGGCTACGACATCGTCAGCCGGGGCAAACAGTGGTGTGGTGGGTGCATATAGCTGCTCCGGTTGGCCATCAGGAGTATCTGACAATTGCATTGCTACCGTGTTTTGCGCAGTGTCATTCGTATTCTGAGCGACATCGGTTGCATCAATAGCATTCGCTTCCTCGTGCGAGTCGGGCAATGGGGTATCGAGGTATGGTTCAGGAGTCGCTCGGTGCTCATTATACGTACTTAGCAGCGGCAATGGGCGATCGATGTGAGCTTCTGGCATAGCATCCTCAGTGCGCGTCTCCTCTGGCTGTGGCGATGGGTTATCATTAGCCACTGCTGCATCGGGTATGGCGCGCTCGGCCGTTAGTAGTTCTGCTGGAGCGACATCATCTACGTGCGATTGAGTAGATGGAGCGGCGAGTTCATCCTGCCAGGGCATGCCCTCGTCACCAAACGACACGTGTTCACTCAGCATATCTGCATCAGCCACCTGAGCCGCCGTCTGGCTATCATCTGCAACGCTCGTACTGTCTGTTGCCACCTCTGACCACGCAGGTGTAGCGTGGTCTATATCAGAGGCTTGCACACCTGGTATATTGCCCGATTCATCATATTGCAGCTCAGGCCATGCTGGCTCGTCAAGCGACTGGTCAAGCGGCTGTACTACCTCACTATCAGAGGTATCATCACCACTCAGCGCTACTGGCATATCTGTGCTTGCAGATGTTTCTGGTGCATAGAGCAACTGGTCGTCATTGGCCTCATCGGTATCGCTCACACTGGTTGTATTATCTGGCTCATCCTGCGGTGCGACGACAGGTACATTATTAGCCGTATATGCATCATCCGCTGGCTTCACTACCACCTCGGCAGGGGGTAGCGAAGTATCACTCTCCTCCTCTGTTGGTGGTGGGATAACAAGTGGTTGCGGAGCAAAAGCATCATCAAGATCATCAACAACGGATACTTGGACTGGCTCAGCAGCATCGGTTTGTGCTTGATTCACTTCATTGGGATGGCGAACGAGTGCTTCATCCTCGTCATCACCCTCAGCGTCTTCGCCCGCAAATTGGTACGGCATCGTTGGCGTCTCCGACTCAACTTGCTCAATCGTCGCTGGCGTCTCTTCCTCTGTAGCCGCAGCAGATGCTTCCTCGCTCGCTACGTTGTCGCTCGATATTGATGATGCTACATTATCTGTTTTTGCTGCAGATGCTGGTGTATCTGAATCTGTTGTAGGTGCTACATCATCTACCGGTGTCGCCTTACGGGCTGGCGATGCAACAAACGGCCGCGCTGCCGGCCGGCCGAAGAACTGGGCTCGATCGGCATATACGTCATCATCCTCGTCGTCGTCATCGCTGGCTGGGGTAATAATATCGTCAGGATCAACCGTCACAACTGCTGCAGGCTGAGATTGAGACGGCATGTCATCTGTCGTCGTCTGCATTGGTGTTGCTGTATCAACAGAGGTCGCTTGAGTTGATTCTGCATCATCCACCGCATCAGTTTGCTCTAGATTGGCAGGCATCGATGCCGGTTCACGTTCTGATGCAACGACCGATTCTGACAGCGCTCGGGCACGGTCAACGGCTGGCTCAGGCTCAGCCGATTCATACGATTCCCCTGCCAGCTCCGCCCCGTCTGGCTGCTGCGACAGTGGCATAATTGTCACACCGCGGCGACGTGTAGGCGTGCTGCCAGCCTCGGAATCAGAGGTAGCATCAGCGACGGTAGTGCTATCATCAGTCTGCACTGTTTCATCAGTGCTATTAGTATTATCTCGAGGCGCTAATGCAGGTGACTGCTTAGCTGGCGTTGCAGTATCTGGTGAGTCTGCCTGCTGCACTGAACCTGTTGAGGTGTTGTTATCCTGAACACTTGACGTGCTTGCACCTTGCGTACCATCACTTGCCTCAGGGCGAGCTGGAGTTGTTACTGGCGTTGTTTGTTGGGGTGATGCAGCTTGTTGAGTGCTTGATGAGGCCGAATCCTTGCTTGGTGTGGTGGCAGGTGCTTCAGACGGTTTGTCTGGCGTTGTTGGCAGCTGACCAGACTGGCGCATGAGGTCGTGCACCGCGCGGTCAAGTTCGTCGAAGTCTATATCTGGCATGAACGGTTTCCTTTGTTTGTTTTTATACAAGCGCTACAATTTTTGTGTGGTGCACACCAGTCCACACCCTGATACAACGAACCGGAGCCTCGTATCGAGTTTTGGATACTACCTCGGTTGTTGATCAATCGTATGCCCACAATGTATCGCTTATGTTGTTTTCTCTAGTGTAGCTTATTTGACATTGTGGTGCAACTCACCTGGCTCATTTGATGCGAAGTATCGACCCATCGATTGCTACATTCATACCATCGTGTTGCGCTCTCGGCAATAGCCCACCTCTGGTCGATTAGTCGATGACTTCACAAGGAGTGCTCATGCTGTGTGATGTTATTTTTACACTACTTTTTTCATATACGATGTATTATATACAACGACACAGCATGCGAAGTTACTACAAACGACCTACTGCTACTCTTTATCCTTATAGAACACACCAATTTTTAGCGACAAACAGCTCGACATACTTCGTACCCTGCCTACACCTTCTTACAATCGGCAGGTGATATACACACAGATTGCCTCTGTTTCACCAACAAAAACACCCACCGTAGTGATAGGTGGGTATTTCCGTAGGGGTACTTCAGCGGATCTAGCGCTCGAAGGTGCGGACGCTGAGCGTATCTGTTCCACCAGTTGCGCCAGGCTGGCGACCACTGATAATGACGGCTGTAACCGACGATACATCACCAAAAGCACCTTGGCTCAGCAGCTCGCGCGTGAGGTCGCTGCCAAGGTGCTGGCTGTCGGGGCGGACGAAGCTACGCGTTGCATACGACAAGGCAAGCTGCTGGGCTACACGGGCATCTGGTGCCACAGCGATGATTGGCAGCGCTGGGCGGCAAGCAGCAATACGTGCAGCGGTTGCGCCCGAGCGTGTCTCGGCGACGATCACTGTCGCGTCAACCTTATGGGCCACGTCAACAGCAGCATGAGCGATCGCGTTGAGCCGGCGGTTGGTGCGGCCCTCCTTGATGGGCATGTCATTCATCGGCCAGCGCGACTGAGTGTAGCGCACGGTGTCGGCCATCATCTTAACGGCCTCAACTGGGTAGTCACCATTGGCTGTCTCGTCAGAAAGCATCACGACGTCTGTCCCAAGGATAGCGGCAGTTGCAACGTCGCTCACCTCAGCCCGGGTTGGCTCGGGGTTATCCACCATACTGGCTAGCATCTGCGTGGCAACAATCGAGAGCTTGCCATACTTGCGGCAGAGGCGGATGATTTCGCGCTCGACGATTGGCACGATCTCTGGACTCGTCTCGACTGCAAGGTCACCACGAGCAACCATCACACCATCGGCGGCCTTGACGATTGCCTTGAGTGTCTCTGGCTCGATGGCTGCTTTGGTCTCTACCTTGGCAATAATCTGCGCGGTCGAACCATGGCTCAGCAAAATCTGGCGTAGGTTGTTGATATCTTCTGCACTCTGGATGAAGCTCAGCGCTACAAAGTCAATATCTTTGTCTGCCCCAAATTCGACATCGGCCAAGTCCTTTGGCGTCAGAATGTCACCGCCAAAGTCGGTGTCGGGCAGGTTGAGCCCCTTGCGGCTCATCAAGAAACCATCGTTGCTCAGACGCACCTTAATGGCAGTATCGCTGACGCGCTCGGTCATTTCACCGCGTAGTTTGCCGTCGAAGAGGTAGACAGGCTCACCCACCTTGACCTTATCAGCAAGGTTGTACTGAATAGGCAAACGGTTGCTACCATCGTGTTCTTCCACCGCATGGTCGAGGATGATTTCATCACCTGCCGCAATATCGAAGTGATTGTCCTTCAGCGCACCAAGGCGAATCTTTGGCCCTTGCAAGTCTTGCAAAATCGCAACAGTCCGACCAACAGTAGCGCTTGCCATGCGAATCCATGCAATCTGGTCAAGCCGCTCTTCGTATGAGCCGTGGCTAAAGTTGAGGCGAAAACCGTTGGCGCCCGCCCGGATCAACGCTTCTATTTTCTCTGGTGTGTTGGTGGCTGGCCCCAGAGTAGCCAGTATCTTTGTACGTTTTGTAGAGTTATTCATTGCGTACATATTATAGCAGCATAATGCCAAATAGTGAAACATAGGCAATATTGCTTGCCGAGGTGTATTGAGCAATAAATTCGGAGTTTCATTCATTTCTCACACCTTGTCGCTCGCTATTCCCTATCCTCTAGCACGATAAGGGTCATTCTCTGTCATATACCCTTATACCAGAACTAAACATAGATTATGGCAATCTGCCATCATATACTACCTGTATGAAATGGTGAGAGGTAGGTGGATAGATTGAGGTAGACATAGGAGAGGATACGATATATACGTATCGAACATTTGACAGCACTGTGTAATCACAGTATGCTAGGCTATAACATCACTTTACTATAAGGAGTTTCGCACTATGACACCATCCCTCTTACATCTCGCGTTGGCACTCGACTGCTTTGGCGGTATTCTCTATCTCTTGTTTGCACCGCGCATACCACGAGCTTTCTTGCCGTGGCTGACGGCAGGGATCATCGTGCTTCATCTTGTGGTAGCTGGCATATTGTACTGGCTAGGGCAAGACGGTGAGCTTCTCGTCCTGCCTATGTCATTGTATCTTGTAGCACCAATCGTCCGGCGTTACCAGGACAAGTAAGATTATCTATATCTCTTGCAAAAGTGCTTCTCAGAGGTAAGACCACTAGCGTAGATATAGCGATGCCGCAGCATCATCTGCTGCGGCATCTTGCTAGCGAAAAAGGAAATAGCGCTAAGCTTGGCTTAGAATAAGGCGCTTTCTCTATGAGAAAACGCAAACATAATGGCTCGCTCATGAGCAAAAGAGGAGGAATGATCACCCGTTTGCGTATCTATCCATCGTGGTGGAGACCTCTAGTATGTATAGATAGCTCACATAGCTGATCGCTGCACCAGTAGCCTAACCCATAGCTACCTCTGTGCTAACATGTGTTCGAAGTACCTTATCAGTACCCCCTACGACAGTGTAGCACTATATCGAACAATTAGCAAACGTTTGTTTCATTTTTTGAGAATTTTGTTCGAGATTGTTGCCGAATGTTATATATTTGTAACCAAACTGTGCATCGCACTACTCATTACTTACAACCATGGCCATCATCTCATCTACTACCTGACTTGCAGCAGAATATAACATCAAATGTGCCTGGGGTTTATCACAAAAATTATGAGTACGTATATTCATTATACTGTCATCGATCGTTCGCGGCAGTGCTCTTGCGCAATGCCCTCCAGCGCATCAACCATGCGCACAGCCCCACTCCCACCAGTGCTGCCACACTATCGATCATGACATCGCGCAGTTCGCCGCTGCGCCCTGGCACGAAGAGTTGATGGATCTCGTCTGTCACTGCATAGAGACTGCAACTCAGCAAGGCAAGGCTCGCTACGGTGCGCGCTCGCCAGCGGCGGATGCTGATGCGCAAGGCACGATACATCAATATACCAAGGATAAAATACGCAATGATATGAGCACTCTTGCGCACAAGAAACGTTAAGATAGCTGTACTCACTCCTGGCATAGCCTGCTGCAAATGCCCAACAATCACCCCACTCTGCCCGCTAGAGACAGTGGCGGGCTGGTGAGAGAGAGTGAAGATAACTACCATCCAAAATACCGGCGCTAGGATATATAACCTGCGCCACGCTCTACTCTGCCCCACGGTCTACCTCCCAAGCCTGAGCCAATTTATCCGCCTGCTTTTGTTTGAGGCCTTTCATTTTGCGAAAGAGTGTCTGCTGCAAGGCGCGTAGCGTGTGGCGATTGATAGCAATGACACCCGCACTCGAGATGACGACATTAGCAATGGTTGCATATGGTGAATTAATATAATAGAGGCCAATTGCAAGCGCATATAGCAGCGCAACACTGCCAACTGCTGTGCGATCGTACGTGATATTAATCGACTTTTTGATATCGAGATGGCGAAAGATGGCCATGCCAAGATACGCAGCGATCATCGCCACCGCTGGCCCATAGAGCCCAATGATGGGTATAAGTACTACAGATAGCCCAATGCTAATACCAGCTGCAACCAATGACGTATAGAGGACCTGCTTGGTTCGTTTCTTGGCGATGTAGATCGCGCTGTAGACACCAACAATTGCACTAAAAAACGATCCGATCAAAAGAAGCGGGATATAAAGCCGTGCTTCGCTATAGTGCGCCCCAACGAGTATATTGAAAAAAACCGATACGCCGACGATCAGCACCACGCCAAAGCTACCAAATACCCGCACACTCATATTTGCCACTTTCGAAAAGAATGCATCGCGATCCTTTGACCGAATATGTATCGAGGCCGACTCCGCCCACGATAAGCCAAAGAAATTATACACTGCTGTAAATACCTGCGGGAACTTATAGGCCACTGCATAGATACCATTCGCCGTCACCCCCAGCAAGGCAGCGATGATCATACGGTCGGCAGCATTGACCACCCACCACGAGATGTTATTTGGGATGAGTGGCAAAGCGTAGTGGAGGAGTTCTTTCCTCGTATCTCCATCACACAAAGAGAGGTCGATATACTGCGGTATCTTGAGAGTTGTAATGAGATAGAGCGCACTCACACCATTGCTAATTACCGTAGCCAGTAGCATACCCGTTGCACCCATCTTGAGCACTGCAATGAAAACGATATTAAGTACAACAATTGTCGCACCCGCCACCATGCTCCCAATAGCATATTGGGTATTGTTGCCAAATCCACGCGCAACTTGCAGGCAAAAGTTTGAGGCTACTGCTGCCACCACCGCACCAAGCGCGAGCCAACCATACGGCACTGCCACCCATTGCATCACTAGCACAAAGAGCACACCAGCCAGTAGCATACTACTCCCCATCAGCTGCAGCGCATTAGTGATCACGCGTGCTTGCTGCTTATGATGCCCCCGCCCATCAATCAAAAAACGAAACACTGCCATCTCGAGCGATAGCATCACCACTGGTGCAACAAGCGACACTACCACAGTAACGAGATCAACAACTCCAAACTCAGCCGCCGCAAGATATGCCGTATAGAGCGGGAGAAGCAAAAAGTTCAAAAATTGAGTTGAGATCTTACCGAGTGCAATAATGATCGTGTTTTTGACGAGGGTGGTAGTTTTTGACATAAATACAGCTAGTCTCTCCTTTTGAGTACAGTATCAAGCACCTGGAATTGCTCCTCAGCAAGCGGCTTGAGGTGTGATATATCTTGCACAGCAATCGCATCAAAATTAATAGTGGTAGGGTCGAAGTCATCAATTGTACGGATATCAACCACTGGTCCTGTATACTGTATGTCGGCCAATATATTGATCGTCTTGTCGCTATACGCAATCGGGAGAATCTTTTTACCAAAGACCATGCCCACTATATTAGCATGGAAGCGTGACCCAATGATAGCACGTGCTTGAGCGAGCGTCTGCAGTGCACCGTCTATATCACCACGGTAGCGATGGATACTCACCCGCTGCTGCAATGTAGTTGGAAGCTGCGCGAGGATGCGCTCGCACGCTGCTTCGTCCCCTTCTTTTTTGCAAAAGGACATGAGTGTAACGGTGGCAGTGTTGTCGTTGTCTAGCAGCTTGGTTGCGAGAGCAGCGATCATCGTGTCGTATTTTGCAGCCACCGTAGCATCAAACTTCTGCGTTGCATCGATGACCGATATCACATAGGAGCCATTATCGCTCGTAGGGTACGGCGCAACATCAAGCGTCAAGACGATATCCGTTGCACATCGCACCTGAGGAATATCTTTGGCCAAATCGTACGAATAGCTATCGCGTACACATACATCGGCAGCCCCGCGAAAGATCGATCGCACCATCTCGAGAAACTCTGGCGACCGATATGGGCCAATATTAGAGCCAAGGATATAGTATGGATGCGAGAGTCGACGATAGAGCTGCTGCTCTTGGCTCCAGAGTGTTGGATTTCCCTGCTCGATGAATAACGATCCGCCGATATACAGCAAAAGATCACCAGCAAAAAACCGCGCTGGTGCCACAACAGCTCGCCCACGCCGCACATAGCGCATTGCTCTATTGAACAAATCACTCGCCACAGACGCCCGAGCATTATCATAGCGCTGCACAATGTACCGCGACCGACTGCTGATAATGAACGGGTTGCAATACCGCTCTAGTACAATCTTCACAAACAAATCATCACCCAAATTTACTGCATCATAATAGCGTAAGCTAACCGTTTTCATGCGCTGCCTCCCTTATGTTTTATCCTTCTCCACCACTGTAAAATGGTAACTCGTGTATTTTTGAGTGCAATATAACTATAGGCGATGCCAAGTGATAGAGAGCGTTGCTGCATCGCCCAGCATAGCAGCTTCTTGCGCGCTCGGGCAAGATCGCGCCCAACTGTTGCTGATAGATTTTTGGTTGCAGAGTGGATATTATCTTCACGGTACACATACCCTCCGTAGTCAATCATCGCCACCATCTGCACATGCCGAAAGTATGCAATATTAAACATCAGGTCTTCACCAATCTTCACTCCCACCGGGAAATCGACGCTATACTGCTTGATGATCTCTGCTCTATATACTTTGTTCCATGGTGCATTAAGTGTCTCGCGCATCACAAGCCGCCAAGCAATTTTGCGCACTGGGCAAGCTATTGTCTTGTGTGTATCGGTGTGGTGCGCATGGTATTTTTTGTATATAAGTACATCATGCTGACTGGTGTACACCTGTAGTAATGTCTCGACAGTCGTTGCATCGCGCAGGGCATCATCAGCATCAACGAACATAATATAATCGCCTGTGCTCTTGGCAATACCTGCATTACGGGCAGCGGACACACCAGCATTTGCTTGTTGATATAGCCGAATACGGTCAGATGCACTACACAACGATTGACATATCGCATACGAATCATCAGTCGATCCATCATCGACGACAATGATCTCAAGTGCTGGATAGGTCTGCGCTATCAACGACTGCAAGCACTCAGCCACATAAGCAGCAGCATTGTATACAGGCACGATGATTGAAACGACTGGTCGCGTCATAGGCTAGCTCCTTTTAGTCGTTTTATCAACGAAATAATCAACCACTGCGGCATCAACCGCAGCATTAAATTTACGCGCAAAAAACATCCGTGATTGCTCGATGGCCGGTATATCACCCTCAGTGAGTAATCGTGGTGACCCCGCCTCTTGCGTATTAGTGCTTGTCCAGTCGATATACCGTAGATTATCAGAAACACAATATGCCTCACACTCCCTCACTTCTGGCTGCATAAAGATCGTCTGAAAATAGATCTCATCAGAGGCCAAACTCGTTCGAAACACCTCTCGAAATTCTGGATGGGCTGCAAGGTATGCCAGTGCGCGCTGACCCACATCTTTACTCACCGTAAACCACTGCGAACCAAAATAAAAATCAATATGTGGGATCTGCTTCATTATACGCCGCGGCAACCGCGAGCCAACGATTTGGTAAAGCGCACGAATATACGGCATTGCCTCTTGCCGAGTACCCTTGCGCCGCATCCATGACGGATAGCGCAGCACAAGTCGCTCCAAACCGCCCATACCATGCCCAATGCCAGCAACTGGCATTTTGCGAATCGAGCAATACAGCCCCCTATCGTCATCACGCAAGAATGCCGCTAGCTCTGCCACTGGCCGAACGCACAAGTCTGCGCCACTGAGTAGCGAGATATAGTCATTATCATCATCAATGGCAGCCTGGAGCAGCACCTCGGTGGCATTGTTTAAGCTTGCATCACCCCAGTTGAGTGAAAATGTATCGGCTATACACATAACCCGTGGGTGCTTTGCCATCTGAGCAACAAACTCAGCGGCATCACTCTTCGCATCGATGAAGATATATACGTGGCTTTTTTTGTACACCAGCAGCTGGTCAATCAGTTGCGATACTTGGCCAAAATTATTATGTGCAATGATGGCAAACCCCAATTTCATCACGAGCTACCTCCAAACAGCATTGATTTATACGGTATGATATCGGCCTGCATCAACACAACGTATGATATGTAGAAAATAACGAGACCATAGCAGACAATCCCTACCATCATTGCTCGCCTACCACTCGGCGACTGAGGGAGAGACGGCAGCTTGCCAAGCAGCATCACTGGTGCGATAGAAAAGTACACAGCAAGTCGTTTTGTAATCTGGCTTGGGTCAAGATTTACTAACAAAATGACATTCAGCACTTCTAGCACATAGAAGAAGCGGTAGTGTATATCATCATATCGATAGCGCAATATCATAGTAAATATCACAACAAAGCATATGTGGACATATAGCTGGAGGTTAATCCCCGAGCCAATTATGTTGTCATAAATACTATAGCGCGAGAAGATACTCTGGCTCGAAAACTGCGCAATCAATAATGGTAACACCCCGCCAACGATAAGTGCAATAAGTATTGTCTTGATAGCAAATCGGATGTGCGTACCCCGCTTTGCTTGCACCAAGAACCGCACGAAATATAGCGGTAGCAAGAATAGCGCCGATGTATGCAAAGAACTTGCGCACAAGATTGCAAAGACGTACTTGGCTGGCTTCTTCTCAAGAATAAACGAAAAAGCGTACAGTGCTATCATTGCAGCAGCAGATTGCCGAACGATATTGAGTGAGTTTGGAAATACGAGCATCAAATAGAGGAAATACACCAGTGCTGGGTAGCGAACATGCCAGCGACGCATCGCACAGAAGAAAAAGACGATACAAATTATCGACATAATGGCGAACATAAGCCCTGGCCCATCCGTCAGCCACTGCGAGAGTTTGTTGATGAGATAGAACCCAACTTCAGTACCGTTCGACCGATTGCTAAAGAAATCATCGATCGACAACGTCCGAAAGTCTTCGAATACCTTAACATATGTTGCATAATCAGTCCCAACATTATCACGCAGTGCCGCAACAATAATTGGAATGATCGCAGCAACTATCTTGAGCACCATACTCTTATATCGGTAGCCAGCTCGCAAGAGCAACGCCGCACCCGCAAAGGCACCAATATAGAATAGGTAGCTTGCAATATCATTCATATATGCGCTCCATCATTTTTTTAATTGAGTGTGTCTCGTAGCGAGACAAGTCTATCTTTTGTGCAGACGTGTCTGCCTCGCTTGTTGCAATCGACGCCAGTACATCTGCCATGCGCTTCGTATCTCTATCGGGCATCATCTGCACAAGTGGTGTCTGCTGAGCAATATCCTGAATACCACGGCACGGCAGAGCAACCACTGGTAACCCCACACTCACCGCCTCTAGCACATTAACAGGCAGCCCCTCACGCCCACTTGCCGACACAGACACGTCAGATATCCCTAGCAGCTGCGGCATATCACGGCGATACCCCATGAACTTTACGTGGTCAGCAACACCAAGCTGCTGGGCAAGTGCCTTATACTGCTGCTCTTTGCTACCAACCCCACAGAGGACAAGTTTCGCCGTTGGCACAGTCTTGAGCAAATGTGTCATCATCCGAATCAAAAACCCTTGATTCTTATTCTTATTCAGTTCGGCAGCATAGATAAGAATAAAATCATTCTTGTGAAACCCGTATTCTTGGCGCAGATGCTGCTTCTCTCGCTTGGTAAGAGATTTATACACCGTTAGATCCACCCCCACCCCCGGCACATACACCACACTAGTAGCAAAGTGGCGGTTGGCTCGAGCGTAATCCTCGGCGTTGATTGTGATGAGGACGTCGGTGTAGTGCGCCATCAGGCGCTCGATGGGATAGTATACCAGCCAATTAAGCAGTGGCGCACCCGTAAAGAAATGGAAGCCATGGGCAGTGTAGATCACCCGTGTGCCGCGCTGTCGAGCCTGTCGAGCCGCAAGACGCGTCACGACACCCCCCACTGGCGTATGAGTGTGGATGAGGTCGTACTGCTCGTGGTCGATAATCTCCTTGAGTTGGCGATAGGCCCGGACGTTGCTCAGTGTGAAGGGGCTACGCGTAAATGGCACGACAAACTGCTTATCGCAATCCTCAATCTGCTCCTCACCCATCGAGGCATAATGCACCTCGTACCCCTGTTCGCGCAGCATCCGCATGAAGGGTCGGTTGAACTTCTGGAAGTTAGCGGTGTGTGAGGTGAAGAGGACTTTCTTCTTATTCGAGGGCATTATCGACCCCCGTGACCGCCCGCTCGCTTCCCTCTGTGTGACCACTCATCATCAATACCGCTCCAATCGTCTTTATCATGATCTTGACATCAGTCAGAAAGCTCAGCCGCTGCACATACTCGCCGTCCATTTCGGCTTTGCGCTGGTCGTCTAGGTCGTCGCGACCATTCACCTGCGCCCAGCCGGTGATGCCGGGCTTGACGGAATTAGCATGGTATTTTTGGCGCAGGCTAATGAGCTTCTTCTCTGTCTTGATGACAGGCCGCGGCCCAACGATGCTCATATCGCCTTTGATGACGTTGAGCAGCTGTGGTAGTTCATCGATGGATAGCTTGCGCAGCACCCCACCAAGCGGTGTGATGTAGCTATCTGCGTTGGTAAAACTATTGGTTGGCATATTCTTTGGTGCTTTTGTAGACATAGTGCGGAATTTATAAACTGTAAATAGCTGCTTATCTTTGCCGAAGCGCTTCTGGCGGAACAAGGCCGGCCCTTTTGACGTGAGGCGAATCGCCGCTGCGACTAGCAGCATTGGTAGCCCTAGAATCACCAGCGCAGCCAGCGCGATGCTCACATCTTCGATGCGTTTTCCGTATTCCCGATACATGGTATACCCCCTTGTTACCCTGTGTTGTTATCGTGCCGCGTACCCGTGCGGCTGTATGCTTCAGCAAAATAAGTTTTATTAGGTAGCGCGACTAGCGCTTAGCCTTGGTCGCCGCGGATGTAACTGCAGCGGCTGCTTCGGCCGCGCGCTGCGACTGCGCGTAGTCATAGGCAAAGAACAATCCTACAATGGCAAGCAGCAATGCACCGCCGCCACCAAGTGCCATTGCCTGCCCAAGCCCTATGCTTGCTGGTGCGCTTGGCGTATTGACAGCGTCGACTGTTTTGATGCTAATTTTGGTCTTGCCATACAATGCTTCCGTCTGCTTTTCAAACTCGGTAATTGCCTGTTTGAGCAAGGTTTCGCTCATCTTGGGTTCGCCGGTGTTCATCGAGACAGTGATGATGTCGGTGTTCTTTATCTGCTTGGCGGTTGTGTTGGCTAGCAATGTCTCGTAGCTCCCCTTGTATTGGGCACGGTCGATCACTGGGTCGAGCACCCGCCGCGAGGTAAAGAGCGTGGTATAGTTGGTAAGTGTAATGGTGTTTTGCCCCTGCTGCACCCCTGTTAGCAGCAACGTTGCGGAGCTTTTGTACTGCGGCTGCTGGACAGACAGCACATAGGCTGCGCCCAGCCCGACACCAACGAGAATGGCAACAATCATCATCGGCCACTTTCGTGCATAATATCGTGTTAGTTGGTAAAAGTTGATTGTTTCCACAATGCCCCCTGTGCGTTATGTTCTCATATTGTTTGTCCCACCTATGTTCGACTATAGCATACATTTTGCTGAGCTCCAAGCATATCTTGCAACATATGGCGATCATACATTTATAGAACAGAGGTTATGCCATAAATTGTTGTGGAAAATTCAGCAGTGCTCTTGCTATATTGTGATGGTATAATAACGCTATAAAGCAATAAGCTGATTTAATTCAAAACGTAAGGATCATCAATGAAAAACTCAACACCAACTAAACTAACTTTTCCAGAACTCTTACATTGGATAAACCTCATCACGAAACTTCCGTGGGATGCCGCAGGCGATCCTCAAGCCATCAATCATGCCGTCAAGGAAGTTCAAGACAACTACCCATTCAGACTAGAAACGGTTATTTCGGACAGTATAGATCCGTTTCTATGTCACGACGGGATAGACGTCAATCGTCTCAGTTCGACGCTAGCAGTTGTCGCACATTGCACCGAAACTGGCCAAGACCAAGAAATGGCCATCGACTTATTTGCAGAATATGTTCAAAAGTTACGAAGTACGTGGCCAAAACCACCGCTCCACCAGGAAACCGGAGACCGTTCATATGCACTATGGCAAGGCCCGCACAATTGCTTCGTCGAAATAGTTCACCCTCATGGTTGGCCTCCACTGCTTTTTGTGAGCCCACAAAGCGCGCGACTTGAGCATGGCGGAATAACACTCGACGAGTTCATAGGGGACTATATTTTCAGCCGCGTATTTCCACTGCGCGATCTTGGTGTCATCAAGACTGCTATCCCAAGCAAAGCGTTTCAGAAGGATGGCAAAGACTATACCCTGCGTCGAGGTGACGATCTAACATGGGACGCGTTCGAAGAACAGCTAGCCCTCACAATCTCAAGGCTCCCCCGGCGTTCTTTCCTAATCATTGCTGATTCGCAGAGCCCAGACCATCTACCTTTCGTCCAGTTCTGCGTCGAAGACGATCTATCGCTCGACTATGCCGTAACTGCCGAGCTTACTGGAGAAAATATTGGGATACGCGAAGGGTCATTCACTACCGAGCAGCGCCAAACGCTCAATGGCCTGGGGTTTGCTCGCAACGATCCAACAATTCCAAACTGGGGGCGTGACTGCCGATGGCCGCTCCACAGCAAAGCGATCGCTGACATAGCTCATGCTTGCGTTATACGGCTGCGGGACATAGGGGCAGTCAAAGTGCCAAGCCAACTGCGTTACTGGGGGTGGGTGACCCCAGAAGGCCCAAACCCCTACACGCCTGATGATCAGTTGGATCCTGGTACTGATCGGTTGATACCCTACCGTCTTGGACTTGATTACGAAGCGTTGGATTAGAGGCAACAAGGAGTAGGTAGCACAACGACTCGCTCTACTCCCCACTCTCTCCACCCTGATACTCGCTCAGGGTCACGCGCACGACGCGCTCTTTGCCGTCACGGAGGATAGTGAGGGCAACGA
>CALBWN010000061.1 GCA_937974295.1 uncultured Candidatus Saccharibacteria bacterium | reverse complement strand
GCAACCTTAAGCTTGGCCTCAGCCAGTTCCGCGAGCTCGCGAGCTTTGCTCAGTTTGGAAGCGACCTTGATGCCGAGACCAAGGCGCAGATTGGCCGTGGCCAGCGCCTGACAGAGCTCCTCAAGCAGCCACAGTACCAGCCAATGAGTGTTTGGGAGCAGGTAGTAAGTATTGTGGCGGTGAGCCAAGGCTACTTTGATACCGTGCCAGCCACGAAGATCAAAGCCGCGCAAGATGCTCTGCTGAGCCGTCTCTGGGCCGAGGCTAAGGAACAAATGCGCACCCTCAACAAGGGTGACCAGAAGTTCGGAGCTGATGAGAAACTCACCCACTTGATAGAATCAACCGCGGGCGAAATTGCCAAGGAATTTGCGGAGTAAGCAACGGAGGTCGCTATGCCCAATACGCAACAGCTCAAAGCACGGATTCGCTCGGTTAAGAGTACCAAGCAGATCACCAAGGCAATGCAGATGGTGGCAGCGAGCAAGATGCGCCGTGCCCAAGATGCAAGCCGCACCACTGCGCCGTATACCACAGCAGCACGTGGCCTCTTGCGCTACCTTTCGCGCCAGGGTGCGACCGACGATCACCCCCTGTTTGCCCAGCGCACGGTTAAACGTCGCTTGATCATCGTCATTGCCGCCGATAAAGGATTGGCTGGTGCCTACAACAGCAATGTTCTCAAGCGCTATGTCCAGCTCCTGCGCGATGACGATGCAGCCGGGATCGAAAATACTACCATTGCGGTGGGGCGCAAGGCAGCGCAGTTTGTTGCGCGCCTTAAGGATACGCAGGTGGTTGGGGTGTATGAGGATGTGCCAGATCGCCCAACAGGCCCAGCCTTCCGGGCAATTCTCGACACCGCGCACGATATGTTTGTGAGTAAGCAGGTCGATGCGGTCGACGTCGTATTCACCCGCTTTTATAGCAGTATGACGCAACACCCTGACGCAATCCATCTCCTGCCCGCTGGCCTTGATGCCGAGCAGCTCGATGCGGTGGATGACGATGAAGCAATCCCAGATGATGAAGCGCTCTTCGAGCCAAGCCCGCAAGCAGTACTCGACACCATCGCCGCACGCATGGTCAGTGCCCGGCTCTACCAAGCCCTGCTCGATGCTCGGGCGAGCGAGCACAGCCAGCGTATGCTTGCCATGAAGAATGCCACCGATAACGCTACTAGCCTTGTCGATGACCTAACACTCGAGATGAACAAGCAACGCCAAGGTGCCATCACGCAAGAGCTGACCGAGATCAGCGCTGGTGTGGAGGCAATGGGATGAAACACTACGGGCGTATTGTAATGGCTGCACTTGCCATGTATGCGCTTGTGTGTGTGGTGTTGCTTCTTGTGGGCGGTGCTCAGATGCTGTCTGCTAGCCGTGGTGAGGGGTTACTCTTTGGCCTTGCGCTGATGTTGCCGTTTGCTCTCGGTGGGCTGTGGTATTGGCGGTATGGCCAGCGGCACAGTGCGAGTTTTGTAAGTGTCACGACTGGCCTATTAGTTGTGATCCTTGCTGGCCTTGGCTCATATATTGCAGGCTTTCTTGCGTCCTTTGCTGTGCATGGCGTGGAGGCGCAGGCCAATGATGTTGCTCGCCTTGCCTGGCCGGCTCAGCCGATTATGGCGTTTGCCGAGCTGCCAGCTGTGAGTAGCCTCTTACCATATGTGCCAATTGTGGTGTTGCTAGCTTACTGTGGTATTGCAGCCCGTGATGCTATGCGATATATACAGAAACATCGTGCCAAGACGCCAGATAGTCATAATAATCTGCAAGCAAAGAAAGTATAATGAAATGATCGAGAGGAGAAATGAATGAGTAAAAACCAAGGAAAAATCATCCAGATCATGGGTGTGGTGGTGGATGTCGAGTTCGACCGCGAGGTGGAGCTGCCAGCTATCTACGACGCCCTGCACGTCGAGCGTGATGGTCAGACGCTGACACTTGAGGTGGCGCAGCATCTTGACGAGCAAACGGTGCGAACCATTAGTCTACAATCGACCGACGGCCTGAAGCGTGGCCAGGCAGTGATTGCGACTGGTGCGCCAATCCGCGTGCCCGTGGGCGAAGCAACGCAAGGGCGGATGTTTAATGTGGTAGGTGAACCGATTGACGGCGAGCCAGTAGCTGATGATGCGCAGCGTGCGCCTATCCATGCTGAGCCCCCTGCCCTCACCGAGCAGTCCAACAAGACCGAGATCCTCGAGACTGGTATCAAGGTGATCGACCTCATTGCGCCACTCACCAAGGGTGGTAAGGCTGGGCTCTTTGCTGGTGCTGGTGTGGGTAAGACCGTGCTCATCCAGGAGCTAATCAACAACATCGCCAAGTTCCACAGTGGTAACTCTGTCTTTGCTGGTGTGGGTGAGCGCACCCGTGAGGGCAACGACCTCTACCACGAGATGAAGGATGCTGGCGTGCTGGATAAGACGTCGCTTGTCTTTGGCCAGATGAACGAACCACCGGGGGCACGTTTGCGGGTGGCACTGGCTGGCCTGGCAATGGCTGAGGCCTTCCGCGACGAGGGTAAGGATGTGCTGCTCTTCGTCGACAATATATTCCGCTTTACACAGGCTGGTGCTGAGGTGTCTGCTCTGCTCGGCCGCTTGCCAAGTGCGGTGGGCTACCAGCCAAACCTGCAACAGGAGATGGGTGCTCTGCAAGAGCGTATTACCAGCACCAAGAAGGGCTCGATTACCTCTGTTCAGGCAGTGTATGTGCCAGCCGACGACCTAACCGACCCAGCGCCTGCCACTACCTTTGCTCACCTTGATGCTACCATCGTGATGAACCGCGCCCTGACAGAGATTGGTATTTATCCAGCAGTGGACGTGCTCGACTCGAGCTCGAACTCGCTCGACCCGGAGGTGGTTGGCGAGGAGCACTACCAGGTAGCCCGCGAAGTGCAGCGCGTCTTGCAGCAATATAAGGAGCTGCAGGATATCATTGCCATCCTGGGTATGGAAGAGCTCAGCGACGACCAGAAGCAGATCGTTGCCCGGGCACGCCGCCTGCAGCGCTTCTTAGCTCAGCCATTCCACGTTGCCGAGCAGTTTACCGGCAACCCTGGTAGCTACTTCAAGCTCGCTGACACCATCCGCGATGCCAAGGATATCCTGAGTGGCAAGTATGATGACAAACCAGAGAACTGGTTCTACATGTCGCCAGTGCCACTGAGCGAGAAGCAAGACTAGCGCTCTCTGCACATCCTTACACAGCAGCAGCCAACCGAGATATTCTCTCTGTGTTGGCTGCTGTTTTTTTTGCCTACCCTCCCCTCATTTCCCTCCCTCCCTCTCCCAACTATAATACAAATCGATTTGTACTATAGTTACCCTGTTTTTTCTCTGTTGCAGCGGATTCTTTTTCTCTTCTTTTATATATTTATATATTTATATATAATAGGAGAGAAATCGATATAGATGGATATGGAGATATAAAGATAGAGAATAGCATGGATATAGAGACATGGGTATAAAGATATCGATACATAGAGAATAG
>CALBWN010000060.1 GCA_937974295.1 uncultured Candidatus Saccharibacteria bacterium | reverse complement strand
TATTAAACGTCCGCGACTTACTCAGCGGATTACCATCCGGGCTTTTGATGCCTTGTTCGGCAATCGCCGCGTCCATCTGCTCCATGGTCATACCGTCTGCATCAACGCCATTGTCTTTAAGAATATGATCAGTGCGGTAGCGGCGGTGATTAACTGTATCTTCACATAGCGGATCGACGAAGGTATCCACATGCCCACTCGCCTTCCACACCTTCTGATTCATCAAAATCGCCGCATCCACGCCGTACATGTCATCACGCTCATCGACGAATCTGCGCCACCATAAGTTCATAATATTACGCTTGAGTTGCACACCTAACGGGCCATAATCCCACGTGCCACTCAGGCCGCCGTACACGTCCGACCCCTGATAAATAAAGCCGCGGCGCTTGCACAGGCTAATAATTGCTTCCATTGTTACATTACTCGTTGTGCTACTCACACGCGTCCTTTCTCCGCGTTGGCAACGCGGCAGCTTCATGATTGGTTCTTTGGTATTATTATAGCATTTTCCTAAAGTGGAGTATGTCTTATGGCCAAGCACGGCATTGATACCTCCATCTCAATAATCTCACGCTCTGCCCCAAGCAATTCACCGAACAAGAAAGTATATGGAGGCCAGCAGCTCAAGTTATAGCATTACACCCCAGCATGCTGCCGCGCGACAAGCCAGCATTCGGGCAGGATGGTCAGCACGCCACCGACCTGTGCTACTACTGTGGGTGGGCGCGTGACGAGTAGGCGGAGCAGCTTGATGTGCGCTGCGGTGATGTCGCCTTGGTCGCTGAGGCGCAGGCCACGCTCTGACCCGTCATACATATACCGCCGCTCGGGCTGGAGGGGTTGGCCTACGACGTCGCGCAGCAGGTTAAGCTCGTAGCCCTGCAGCGCTGCATAGTGGATGGCTAGCCAGGCTTGAGTAAGCATGACGGGTACGCTAGGCTGATTGAGCCCCTCATATACCAAGCGCAGTACCTCATACCACGCTGGCTCGTCTAGCATGCGGCTGGCCTGTGCTACCAGTTGGATGGCGGCATAGCCAGCTTGTAGGCGGTCATAATCGGCCACGATTGTCTGATAATACTTTGTCAGGCGGGCTTGCGTTAGCACGCCCAGCTCACTGCGCCCCTGGCGGATGACGACATCGCTGATCGCAAAGAGCTCAACCGCCCCAGCCAGCCGACTCTTCTCGCGCCGGACACCCTTGGCAATTACCGCCCGCTGCCCCTCTGGCGTGAGCAATTGCAGTACACGGTCGGCCTCGCCATAGTTGGTGCGGCGCAGGACGATCGCTATGGTGCGCTGCATACTCATGTCACTACCTCGCTTGGGATGTACCTGCGTAGTACGTTCGTCACATCGCTTGGGCGCATCGTTGTTTTGTCCAGCAAGGCAACGACGCCGTAGGGTGCGAGATCGGCTAGCGTCATGTCGCTCGCATTATTACTACAGACGACGATGGGGATGCGCGCTGTATCGCTATACGATTGCAGCTCATGAAGCAGCACCAAGCCATTACCCCCGGGCATGAACATATCGAGGATGATCACCGCTGGGAGCGCCTCGTCAAGCGCTGCCATGCCAGCCAGCACATCAGCCGCATAGATGGGCACTGCACCAGCCCGCCGCACCGCCGCAAGCTGCAGCTCAGCAAACCATTGATCATCGTCGATGACCAACACCCGCGGCGGTGATTGTGTCATAATAACCTCTGTTGATACACCGCCTGGAGATCGATGTAGAAGGTCGCGCCATCGCGGTGCCGAACTGCTCCAATCTGCGCCTCCATCGCACTGGCAAACTGCCCTGCAATGTAGAGCCCGAGGCCACTGCTGCCGGGCCGGTTGTGCAGCGGCTGCGCGCTGACGCCAAGGCGCTGCTCCAATTGCTGCCAGAGCGATGGCGGAATGGCTGGACCATAGTCGCGTACCGCCAGGCGGATTACCTGGCCGCCAGCTCGCCGGGAGAGTCGCACTACCACAGGTGCGTCGCCCTCGCCACTGTAGTGGAGTGCGTTGTCGGCGAAGTTGCACAGAACGCGCCGCAGGAGGTCGCGGTTGCCGAGACCTACCACTGCCCGCCGCGGCACACGTACCGCTAGGCGACGCCCCTTGGCTGCATAGAGCGGTTGGAGCTCGGCCACAACGTCGCGCGCCACCAATGCCAAGTTGAGCGGCTCGATGCCAAATAGCTCCTCGTGGAGACGGGTGGATTGCGTTAAGTCGGTAGTGAGGCGCAAGGCCCGCTCGCTGGTTAGTGCCATCCGCCGGGCTAGCTCGGCCACCTCGACGGGCGACAGCCCCCCAGCCTCCAAGCTCAACGCCAATTGCCGCAGCAGCGCCAGTGGCGACTTGAGGTCGTGTGCCGCCGCAACAAAGAGCGACGCCTCCCCCCAGGAAGCGCCGCTCATCATAACCGCATTCCCCTCCGTGCTCATACCAGCTGCATTGTAGCACAGATCGTCGCAATGTTCTATATTTATTCGTTAAATTTAATGGTTTTTATCAGGGCTTCGTAGTCGTTATTAAATACGTCGGCATCTGTCCGCACCGTGAGCGTCCGGTCGCGCATCTTGATTACTACTGCGGTGCCGCGGATGTCTTTGCTAAAGTTCCCTTCTAGGCGCGTGCCTGTCAGGCCTTTGTCGTTGCTCCAGGCGCTCGACTTCAGCTCGCCTTTTTTAATCTGGCTGTCGTAGTCGGCCACCGCTTTGTCGTAGATCTTTTGCTCAATGCTGATACGAATGGCAATCTTCTGCGTATCTGTTATTGGTGGCACGACACGGGGGTTGAGGTACGCCTCATATGTCTTGCCACCACCCTCGCTCACATCAGTGGCTTGGTAAGCACTCCAGGTCTTGGGATAATCAAAAGTTAGGCGGCCATAGTCATCTGGCCCAACAAACTGCAGCATAGGCTGCTTCTCGCGCTCGGCAAATTTCTTCTCGTCTTCGTCTGCTTGCGTCTTCTTGGCCTCAGCTTGTGCCGCGGTAATCTTGCTATCGAGGTTGCTCTTGGCCTCGGTATAGTTAGTGTAGGCCCAGGCCGAAAACCCACCAAAGAGCACCACCAGCAGTGCCAGCCCGATAATGGCAAAGGTGCTACCACTAAGAAAACTTCGTCGTTTGTAAGATTGCTTCGTCATATCCCTATTATACTTATGCCTGGGGCGATAGACAAGAGCGGGATGCTATTTGTGCTGTTCTGCTCGCACTTGATATAGCTTATGCGCACCCTGCTCGCGCACTGGCGTCCAGCCAGGCACGGCGAAGGCGTAGGAGATGAACCATAGATCTGTGCCCAGGTGGGTGGCTTGCTGCTGCACATGGGCAGCCATCCGAGCGATGTCGCGCGAGTCGCCAAAGGTGTAGACCACTGTGGTGCCAGCTGGAAAATTCGTGCGGTAGAGGTTACCACACACCACCATCGCTTTAGTATCACCACGCAAGCGCCAGCGCGAGAGCAAGACGAGGAGCGGGTTGAGCTCCACGCCAAAGGCCCGTGCGCCCTGCTGGCGGGCAATCTTTAAGACAACGCCATCGCCCGAGCCCATGTCTACCAAGCAATCCTCTGGCCCAAGGCGATAGAGCTTGGTCAGCGCCTGCTGCACATCGCGGTGGTGCGATGGCACATAGGGTGCCCCCGTCAGCGCCGTCACGCAAAACAGCAGGATGATGACCAACAGTGCCCACCACATCATCAGGCGGCTGCGTCCTCTGTGATGATGGTTACTTTGTTTTTGATCTCTCTCAAGCGCTGGTCGATCTGCTCGGCAACGCGTGCTGCCTGCTGGTAGCGCTCTACCGCCGCCTCGAGCTCAAACTCATCACTGTCAAACCATGCCAAGATCTCCTCCAGCTGTTCCATCTGCTCACGTAGTGAACGGTTATCTGCATTGCTCTGCTGGTCAGGTTGTGGCGATGTTGATGAGTCAACCGACGGGTTGCTCGTTTGACTATAATCCGGCGTGATTCCCTCTGCTGCAAGGGCCATTGCCAGTTGGTCGTCATCGCTCAGCGTGGCGCGCTTGGCCCGAGGAGCTGATGAAGTGCGCCGAGTGCTGGCATTGGGCGTGGTAGTTGTTTTAGCTGGTTTTGGTGGTTGTTTTGCGTTCGACATGGGTTACCTCCGCTGTTATCATATCGCTATATCGCTCGATGGTGATCGCCTGGCCGACGGCGGCCTGGCCGCGCACGAGGGCATAGCCACGCGCTAGGGTTGCTGCAGGGTTATACAGCCGAAGCCGGGCCTGCAGTGCTGTGCATTGCTGCTCGAGTACCTGCTGCTGCCTGGCTAGCTTCACTCGAGCCTCGGCCAGCTGATGCTGCACCGCTACTTGCTCATCATCTACTGTGGCGATAATCGTCTGCTTCATTGCCTGTAACTGTTCGGCTAGCCGCGCTTGCACTGCCGTGGCATCAGGTGTGATAAGCTGAGCAGCGTTAGTTGGTGTCACAGCCCGGACGTCGGCGGCAAGGTCGGCCAGTGTCTCATCGGTGTCGTGCCCTACCCCGACCACCGTTGGCACGCGGCTTGCAGCAATCGCCCGCACCAGTGCTTCGTCGTTAAAAACCTGCAAATCATCGGCGCTGCCACCACCGCGCACAATCGCCAGCACCTGCGGCACGGTTGCCTGGCGGTTGCAGCGCTCAATGGCACGGATGATCCGGTCGGCTGCGCCAGCACCCTGGACTGGCACTGCATAGACATCGACCTGCATACCACCCCAGCGCTGGCCAATGATCGTCATAAAGTCGGCATAGCCTGCCGCTTGGGGGCTGCTCACCACAGCAATGTGCTCGGGCCACTCGGGCACCGGCCGCTTGCGCTCTGGAGCAAAGAGCCCCTCCGCGCCAAGGCGCTGGCGCAGCAGCTCGAAGTTTTTCTTAATACTCCCCTGCCCGACTGGTCGCACCTGCTGCACGGTCAGGCTGAATTTGCCGCGCGCCGTGAGCTTGGGCACGGCTTGCACCGCCACCTGCATGCCATCCTCCAGCGCCACCCGGAGCTGCCACACCATCATAAAGCAGCTCACGCTGCCTGTCTCGTCCTTGAGGTCAAAAAAGACAAACTTCCCCTGGCGCACTGCCATACTAGCCACCTCGCCCTCGACCGTTAGTACCGGAAATGCTCCCTCCAGTACCTGGCTCGCACAGGCAAGGAAGTCGCTAACGCTCAGTGGTGGGAGGTTTGTCGCGTCCATAGCGCATGATAGTTAGTTGGTAAAATGCATAGCCAAACACCAGTGTGGTAACGATAGCAATCACGCGGTAGAGCATCGTCCCAGCGATGGCTTGGCCCTGGCTCACACCCGAGAGTGCCAAGATCCCCACCATGACCGCCTCATACGCACCAGCTCCACCAGGGGTAGCGACGACCACCGCCATTGTCGTGGCCACACCATAAGCGATGAGAATTGATGCAGGATTAACTGATACCCCCAGCGACTGGAAGGTCATCCAGAAGGGCAAAATCTCCATAATCGTAAAGACAATACTCCAGACGAAGGGCTGCCACAGCAGCTTCTTGTCGCGCCGCAGCTCGAGGAAGTCGGTGTGGAGGTCATCGCAGTAGCGCCGCACCGCAGCTTCGTCCATCACTGGCTTTGTGCGCCGCAGGATGCGCCGCGCGAAGCCGTTGATTGTCAGCGTAATCTGATGTGCCGCCTTGTGTAGTCGCTGTTGGCTCGTCAGCAAATATACTCCCAGTAGCGTGATCATCGTCAGGCAAAACACCAGCCCTCCACTCATCAGGATAATCCAGCGGTTCACGCCGCTATCGATCGTCACTATTACCACCGCCACTGCCAAGAACAGCACCACCGCCACAAAGCCCATTACGTAGCGCACCATCTGAGCCATCGTGCCGCGCCCCGTCGAGACACCGTATTTGCGCAGGCGCCAGTTGGCGTATGATATACCACTGAGGCCTCCACTGGGAAAGGCATGGTTGACGAAGTTCAGCTCCAGCGACAAGCGCATCAACGCAAAGGGGCTCACATCGCGCACGAAACCTTTTTGCCGCAAATACGAGAAGATCATCTCACCCGCTGCCAAGTACCCCAGCGCCGCCACCGGGAAGACGGCAATCAACACCCATATATTGACCTGCTGCAGCAACCGCCACGCCTGGAGAAGCTCGTGCCGCGACAAGAATAGAATCAAGGCAATCAGCACAAACGTCATAATACTCAGCCAGGTGCGGAAGGACAGCTGTTTCATTTTTTTGATATATTTCTGCATAGCTAGGGTATATTATACCACGAAGCAGCGAGGCGAACCTTTTCTAATGCTTTAATCAGACTGAGTATGAAAGCTTGTCGTGCAAGCTTGAGAGTGGTCGGCTACCTATATGTAATATACCGTTCGTGCCATCACCTATCCATTCTCACCCGCTTTTGCGCTATACTAGGCATATGTATATTGCAATTCTTGGCCGGCAGCCGGCCCTGGGTGTGGCGGAGCTAGAGTGTTTGTATGGCGCGGCGGCGGTGCGTTGGTTTGGTGCGCAGGCCGCTACTATTACCTCTGATACTTTCGCCTTTGAGCGCCTGGGTGGCAGCCAAAAGGCGGGCCGGGTGGTGTTAGAGCTGCGCGGTAACTGGCTGGCGGTGAGTCGGCAGATTGTCCGTTACTATAGCGCGCGGTGGCAGGGCGCATCGCACAAGATTACGCTGGGTATGAGCGCCTATGGCTTCTCTGTTAGCGCCCGCGAGGTGCAAAAGACTGGCCTTATTCTCAAGACAAAATTGCGCGCAACTAGCACGAGCCTGCGCCTTGTTCCTAATGCCGCTCCAGCGCTCAATACTGCTACGAGCCACCACAACAAGCTTGGCCGCTCGCCCCACCACATTGAGCTGCTGGTAGTGCGAGCCCAGGATGGACGGGTTATTGTGGCGGAGAGTGTTGGCGCGCAAAATATTTCTGCCCTGGCCGCACGCGACCAAGCTCGCCCGCGCACCGACGCCTTCGTCGGTATGCTGCCACCCAAGCTCGCCCGCATGATGGTCAATATGACTGAGCCACTGGTGCAATCCTCTCTCGCCGCCAAGCAGCCAGCGCCGCGCCCTATACTGCTTGACCCCTTCTGCGGCACTGGCACTGTCCTGCAAGAGGCACTCCTCCTGGGCTACGATGTGTGCGGCAGCGATCTGAACCCCAAGATGGTCAGCTACACCAGCGAGAACCTCACCTGGCTGCAGCACCGCTCTGCTGCGGCTGCTCCTGGCGCGGTGCATAGCTTTACTCAAGCCGATGCCACTACCCATCAGTGGCCACTTGCCCAGCAGCTCAGCGCCGTTGTCTGTGAGACATACCTAGGCCAGCCCTTCTCTGCCCCACCCGCTCCGGCCAAGCTTAGCGCTGTGCGTACCACCTGCAACCATATCATCAGCCATTTTCTCACTAATCTTCACCCCCAGCTGCGCTCTGGCACACCACTAGTCATCGCGGTGCCGGCTTGGCGCGGCAGCGACGGGCAGTTTACTCACCTGCCACTCATCACCCAGCTAAAGCAACTGGGATACCAGCGCCGTCCACTCCAGCATATTCGCCCCACCGACCTCTGTTATTACCGCGAGAACCAAGTGGTAGCGCGGGAGTTGTTGGTGATGGAAGTAATGAAATAACCTTGGGGAGTGAAACTCATTCTGGTCATCCAGCAGGCATGTATTTCTTCTGCATGCTAACAGTTACAAAAAGCAAAGAACCTCAGGTATATCATGCTGAGGTTCTTTATACCACTCTGGTAGTGAGAAACTTTTTGATAGTTATTTATTGTGGAGTGATTGCACCCTTTGTGGCCTGCAGCTTGTCGGCAGCTTTTTCAAATAAAGATATTATACCTTGGTGAAGCGCTGCTTGCTGCTCAGGAGAAAGCGTGCGCATAAAATCATGTAAGGCATCAAGCCCCCCCATGAAAATACCGTCGAGCCTCTTCTAGGGTCTGACCCGCCTGAGCAAGCTGCTCAGGTGAAAGCCCTGCTGCCCGCTCTGCAGTGGAGCCACCAGCTTCTCGTATCTCTCTTCTTATCTCCCCCAAATTTTCTTCCAGGTCCAAGCCACCGACTGGGGATGCATCATTATCCCACCCCATTCCTCCATATCGTCCTTCCATCATCACTCCCTTCTTCATATCGTTATTGTATTTGGTAGTGCACCTATTATACCACCATAGCGCCAGCTGGCCAATATCTGCCTGGCCGGCGCGGCCGCCAAAGCAAGCGCCACGCAGCGAGATGGTGCGATCTCATCCTCTCGCCGCTTGACTTCGCCCACGCCCTCACGTATAATCGTATAGATTGTTTATATTAGCTAAAGGAGTGATATGTCAAAAGTCAAAGCAGGTGGCTCAAGCAAGAACGTCCACAATAACGCTGGGGCGCGCCTTGGCGTCAAGCGCTTCGGTGGCCAGCAGGTTAACGCTGGTGAAGTCCTCGTTCGCCAGACAGGCGCTACGAAGATCGCCGGCCCTGGCACATACATGAGCCGCAACTACACCATCCACGCCGCTCACAGTGGTGTCGTCAGCTTCAAGAAGGTCAAGAAGTCTACCTTCACTGGCAAGACCCAGCCACGCACCCAGGTGTGTGTTAGCGCAGCGTAAGTGTTTTATAGCACAAACGCAAAACCACCTCATAATCGAGGTGGTTTTCTTATTTTGACGGTAACCCAGAGCGAGCTTGGTGCTTGCTATCAATAGGCGGCCCATACTTTTAGCAACGACACGCTTTGTATTACAGCTACAAACGACATACTCATCATTTTCGGCCAGTCTCTGGCCTGAGAAGCAAGGGCTTTGACACTAGTGATTCCAGTTATTGCTGCCCTTTGGAATAAGCTGCGTATTATCTTATACGCTCAAGCGCCCGCCGCACTAGTGGGCTATTATCCACTTCTCCGTCACTCGCTTTTGCTGCCACGCTTCCAACTAATTGGCGCGCATCATCCCCATCAAGGTGCTCGTGTGTATCACCACCTTGAGCAGGCAGCACCTCTGTTTCTTGCTCGGTTGAGTCATCCTGATGAGTAGCATGAGTGGTATCAGCAGAGGGTTGCAGCCTGCCATCCTTCATCGTCATGCCATAGGCTCTTTGCAGATATGCATTGGTGAAGTCAATGTTTTGCTCCTGTAGCACCGCGAGCGGTACACATTTCTCGAGCTGGTGGATGTTGCTTCGGTTGACTAGCTTAGTCATCCGCACTAGCGTTACGCCATCTTCGGTAATAATCTCTCTATCAATCCACCCTTCGTCGAGCTGGCCGCTGCTGCGCAGTACATTCCACCGGTGGCGTGGCACATCTTGGCGCTTGGGAATGCTGTGTGTATCGGGATGAGTTGCACGCTCTTGTGGCGTGCCATCCGTCGTGATTGGCTGCGTCAAGAGATGCTCAGGCTGCCGTGGTGGGAGTGATGCTGGTGTCTCTTCTCTTGCACCGAGAGACGCCGAATGTTTTTCCGTCATCTTTTTATAATACCATGAAACAACGCTGAAGAAAAATCACTCAGAAGCAAGGGCTCGCTGCACGCTTTGTTCGACAGCCCTCTAGCCTCTGTTATTCTTGGCTCATGCCCAGGTGATACTTAATGCGGGCCACTACGTCACCGATCATCACTTGCGACTTAACGAGGTAGTCATCCACTCCCAGCTGCTTGGCCCGCTCTTTGTCCTTGGGCTGGCTCAGTGCTGTCAGCATGATAACGCGGACGTTGGTAGTGTCTGGGGTGTTACGCAAGATATCGAGCACATCGAAGCCGCTGATCTTAGGGATCATCACATCAAGCAAGATCAAATCAGGCCGAACATCGACCACCGCCGAGAGTGCATCTTCGCCATTGTGCACTTCGCTCACCGCAAAGCCCTCCAGCTCAAGCCGCGAGCGATACACTGCCAGCAGTGCGGTGTCGTCTTCTACCAAGAGAATTTTCTTTCGTCTGTCCATATGCCTTTATGGTAGCGTAGATTTAGAACAAATACAATACTTTTGGCGAACAATCGTTTGCATTTTGTTGGATACATGTCTATTCTGCAAACTTTTGCAGTGCGCTATCGAGCTGTGGGTCGCGGCCAGCGTTACGATCATCGGTGCTCATTTTGACCTCAGTATCTGGCGCAATGCCGCCCTGCGAGATATTGCGGCCATTTGGGGTATACCAACGCGCCACGGTAATCTTGAGTTTACGGCCATCAGGCAGATCAAACAACTGCTGCACGGTGCCCTTGCCGAAGGTCTTTTCGCCCAGCAATGTCGCTGCTTTGTGATCGTGCAATGCCCCCGCTACGATCTCACTGGCACTGGCGCTATTGCCGTTGACGAGGACGGTCGTCTTCATTCCCTTGAGCAGTGCCTGGCCACTACTGTGCACGGTGTCGCGCACAACGTCGCCAGACTTCTCCACTACCACGACTTTGTTCTCAAGCCATAGGCTTGCGACCTCGCGAGCAGCCGTTACATAGCCGCCACCGTTGTCGCGTAGGTCGAGCACCACAGCCCGCACCCCCTGCTGGACGAACTGCTCTGCCGCTTGACGCGCAAGTCGGCCAGTTTGGTCATCAAACCGGGTAATAGTGAGGATACCCACGCCATCGCGAATCTGGCTACGCACACTGGCGTCGCTCACCTTGGCCCGGACGATGGTATATTCCTCGGTCGATTCCTCACGCTGCATCACGAGCTTGACGGTCGTGCCAGCCTCGCCCCGTACCTTGCTTGCCACTACCTCAGAGTTCTGCCCCACCACCGATTGGCCATTAATACTGCGGAAGATATCGCCGGCCCGCAGGCCTGCTTTGGCCGCTGGTGAGTCATCGACGACGCGCACTACTGTAGCGTGGTTACCCCGCGATGCGATCTCCACGCCAATGCCGCTCACTTCGCCATTGAGGCTACGGTCGAACTGCTCGGTCTCTTGCTTGTCCATATAGGTGGTGTAGGGGTCGCCGGTAGCTGCAGCTAGGCCACGGTTAGCGCCATCGATCAGCTTGGTGTCGTCCAGTTTACCATCATATTCTGCTTTGAGTTTGCGATAGGTCTGCTGCACACTGCTGAGGTCGATGCTATCGGCTGACACTTTGAAGCCAAAGACTGGTGCAATCGCTGCATAGAGCTTGTCGGCATACATCCCTGCCACAAAGCCAGCCCCCAGCAGCAGCACCGCCACCAGCAAGGCTGTGAGCTGCGAGATGGTCAGCTTTTTTGGTTCATCATACTCATATTTCGAGCGGTTCGCGCTCGTTGTGTCACTCTGTACCATACTATGGTATTATACTACGCTCGGGCGGTGTGGCAAAAGAATGTGAATAGCACACCAAGGATCCAACCCCCTTGCATTTTTGCCTCATCCTCGTATAATAGACAATTACCATTCTTTAATCAAAACGAGTGAGGTTATCTAATGTCTCTTGCCGTTGTCAGCTCAGAAGCAGCGCCTGTTTGCCCATTACCATCCACTGTTGAGAGCGACTTACAACTGCTTGCTGAGCGCACTTCTTCTCGGGCTAGTCAGGTTGGTTATCTTGCGCTTGTTGCCGAATTGCCGACTGCTCCATGCCGTAGCAATGAGGAGCTCGATGTGATGTGTATCATCGACCGCGAACGCCACCAGCGCGAGCAAATCCTCCACGGTATCATCGACAGCCTCACACGCATTATTGCCGGGATGAGAAATAGTGCCCGTGGTGACCAGCCGCCCATCACCATCACACATAGCGAGATTACCTACGCGGTGCACTACTTCTACGAGCGCTGCCTTGACTGCCGCGATTGCAGCTACGGTTTTGATCAAGATCTCTTAGCACAGGAGCAGCACGGCTTTATCTATGGTGGCGAGAAGCCACCCAGCACGAGCGAGGCGGTTAGCAACGTCAAAGAGCTCTTTGCCCTGCTGGCTCAGATGGCTCAGGCCGATACACGCACCGCCTTTAGCAACAGCTACATTGCCCAGCTGCCCACTGATATTGAACCCCTCCGGCGCTGCGAGAGCGATGATCCAATTGGCACAGAGTATAACCAGTATGGGTACCGGGTTGGCCCGCCCGAGACGAGCACTACCCCTGATATAACCATCGCCCAAACCGAAGCCCCGCACCAGCCCACCCTATCTGCAGCGTAAACCTATAAGCTCTCGCCTACCACAAACGACTAAAACGACCACCGTTACTTAGGTGGTCGTTTGCGCTATGTATTCTCTCCTACAGATAGATATACGTATCGTACGTACTGGCAGGCACCGTCATTTCGCTATAATGACCCCAGCCAGGGCCGCCGGCGTTGAAGTAATTGAACTGGCTAATGCGGACAGTGTTGCTACCGGCATCGTAGCCTTCGATGTAGACGATGTGCCCATACTGCCCTGCCGAGATGACGCCAAGGGCGTTAGCTCGTGGAGTACGGCCAGTCGAGAAGCCAGCATTGCGCGCGGCAGCCGGCCACATATTGGCATTGCCCCAGTAGCGTGGTGCGTAGCCAGTCTTTTGGTACGTCTTCCAGGCAGTGTAGCTTACACACTGGCGGCAGCCATAGCCCAGTGGATCTTCGCCACCACCGGATGCGCCACCGTGCGACAACGCATTGGCATCAACGGTACAGCCACCGGCCCATGGGTAGCCACCCATCGAGCCATCACCAGAGGTAATACCAAGCGAGCCACCGCCACCAGCGTTGCGGATGGCCGCTTGGATGGCATCCTGCTGCGCCTTTTGAACGCGGGCTTTCTCACTCTCACGGTCGGCGGTGAGCTTTTGGTAGTTTGCTTCTTCGTTTTGGGTGCGGGCAAGGAGGTCTGCTTGCTCACGCTCTTTGGCAGCGAGGGCTTCGCGGGCGTTTTTTTGGTCTGCCAAGACACGCTCGACTTCCTTCTTTTGCTCTTCTAGCTGCTTCTTGAGCTTATTGACCCGCGTAATCGTCTCGCTCAGCGTAGTCTGGATGCTATCGCGGCGATCTTGCTCCACCACATAGTCGCCAAGGCTCCGGCTACTCGCCAGCATCTCCAGCGGGCTAATGGTGCGGTCGACGTACATATCAGCCAGCGTATCGCCCAAGGCATCTTGGTTGGCCTTGATGTCGCGCTTGGTCTGGGCGATTTTCTCTTGCAGTTGGTCGTGCTTCTTCTGGCTAATGTCGATCTGCGCTTGGATCATTGCCTTCTGCTTAGACAAGACTTCGAGCTCATTTTGCAAGCTCTTCGCCTTCTCGTTCAGCTCCTTGGCCTGCGACTGATACTGCCCAATCTCCTTATTAAGCGCATCAATCTGCTTTTGGTACTCTTCCTGCGACACGGCCGAGGCAGTCCCGGTGGTCACCCCGAGGTAGGTGCTGACTGGCGTACTGAGCGCCATAATTACGGCAGCCGCCACAATGACCGACTTGGTGGCAAGCCCCTTGGTTTTTTTGGGTGCGGCCACAGCAGTGTGGGCACGCGAAACAGATGTGGTGGATTGTTTCATATTTCTTATGGTAACAAGCGGTGTGTGCTTTGTCAACACGGGCCTCCTTTGTATCAATGCTAAATCTTTAGGTAACGGCGAGTGGCTACTAGCGATGAGATGACGCCAATGCATGCGCCCAGTGCCATCATCACCAGGGCGATAAGCCACCAGTAGGATGTTGCCATATCAATCGTGGGCTGGAGAGCCACGCCCCACTTCTTGAGCGAATTGCCCGAGAGGAAGAGCGTAATGATACCAAGCGTGGTCGCAATCACCGCGGCGATCACCCCATACACCACTGCCTCCACGAGGAATGGCCCTCGAATAAAGCCCCGGTCGGCACCAATCAGCTTCATCATCTCGATTTCATCGCGCCGGTTGAAGATTGCCATACGGATGGTATTGAAGATAATCAAGAACGAGATGGCAATAAAGAGCACACTAGCCGCTACTCCAGCCTTTTGCGACATCTGCGTCCACTCTGCGATGCGCGTCGTACCGTTGCGCCGCTGGCTCATAAAGGTCGGCGTTTGGGTGGCGCTAATCAGTGGTTTGAGCGCAGAATTGGTATTGACGAAGTCTATCAGCTGCGATGTATCGTTATTGTCATGCAGCGTGATGCGAATCGTCGCGGGCAGTGAATTCGTCGCCTCCTTAAGGGCGTTCAGTTTAGCCTCATCGTCCTTATTGGCCTTGGCAAATTGCTCCTTGGCTTCCTCGGTGCTAATGAAGCGGACTGACTCGACATTGCTGAGGCGGCGCAAACTCACCAGCACTGGCTGAGCGCGCTCCTCCGAGACATCAGGGCGGAGGTAGATCGAGCGATCGATATCCTTGTTGATCGCCTGAGCGGTATCAGCAAGTGAACGCTGCGCAACAAAGGTCGTAAAGACAATCAAGAGCGTAATCGTCATCACCAGCGTCGCAGCAACGGTCAGCCACGCGTTGCGGCTAAAGTTATTAACGCCATAGTGGCACATCCGGACAAACGTCAGCCACTGGCGACGGCGGCGCTTTTGCTGCATCAGGGCACGGGCGGTATCTTTGCGGCGGCTCATTGACGGTAACTCCCTCTGGCTTGGTCGTGCGTGATCTTGCCATGCTCGATGGTAATGACGCGGCGCTTGAGCCGGTTAACGATCTCGACATTATGGGTGGTCAGGAGCACGGTGGTACCATATTTATTAATCTTCTCAAGCAAACGGACGATATCCCAGCTGTGCTTAGGGTCAAGGTTGCCAGTGGGCTCATCGGCGATAAGAATCTTGGGCTGGCGCACAACGGCACGGGCAATTGCCACCCGCTGGCGCTCACCACCACTGAGCTGGTGTGGAAATTGCTTCTCTTTGCCTCGGAGGCCAACGAGGTCGATCACCTTAGGCACTGTGTTCTTGATCTCGCGGTTGCTCATGCCTGCAATCTCCAGCGCAAAGGCGACGTTCTCAAACACGGTGCGCTGCGGCAACAGCTTAAAATCCTGGAACACCACGCCAATCTTGCGGCGCAGCAGTGGAATATGCTTGTCCTTGAGGGTGTCGTAGTCGATACCACCGACCACAATCTTACCTGTTGTGGGCTTCTCTTCGCGGGTGAGGAGCTTGAGCAGCGTACTCTTGCCCGCCCCGCTCGTGCCAATAATAACAACAAACTCATTGGGCTCAACGTGCAAGCTCACCCGATCGAGCGCCGGCTTGGCGTCCTTATCATACCGTTTGGTTACTCTGTCTAACAATATCACTATACCAGTATAGCATATGGCTGAGGGATGGAGCGAGAAAGGAGTGGTTGATCAAACAAAATATAGCCAAGCACCATCCCTTATCTTACTCTTGAAACTCAACAACCCTATCTCGACGGTATCGATATGGGCGATCTACCCCTTGCTTTGCAGCATATAGATATGTCGCATCGTATTTATATAGCCTTAGCTCTCGAAATGAGCGGGCACTCCCCGAGCGTGTTGACTGGTATCGAATCTTGATCGTCTGCCCAATACGAGAAGATAGATACCAATCGAATTGATTTTGGTCTACTTCCCTGTCTCCAACAGTGAAGGTGTGCTTGTTACGTGCATCAGGTGTATTAGAGCTAACTGTTTCTTGTTGCACCTCTTCCGCGTTAGTGTATTGATGCGATTGTTTTATGCGTGTTTTGTAGACATCTTGTCTTTTATCTGCTGGGAGGGTGCATTTTTGTTGTAGATCATGAATGATTGGCATATCTTGGCGATCAATATCACCTACAAAGTAGTCAGCGATATATTGTACAAGATCTTGACGTGCATTATCTCTCATGTTATACCAATCAAAAAATGATATCCTATAAAAACTCCAACCAGCCGTCCCAAGTACACTTTGCCTCTCCCAGTCACTCTGGACGTATACTTGACCATCTCCGTGCTCGAAATGGGTTGGTCCATCGCACTCAATAGCAAGCTTCTTACCACTTTTTGTATTGGTAATTACTTGATCAATTTTAAACCCGCAGCTTTTGACTTGTGTTTGGATAAGGTAGTCTTCTGGCGATAACTTATTCATAAGATAGTCGTACACATCTTCTTCAAACTTTGAATCAAATTGTAGCTCGCTCTTTTCGTGGCGTCTTACAAAACCATGCGCATCTACATATACAAGATACTTCTTGATCCATACACCATCCGGCCAGCTTATTGGTGGTATACATGTCACGCAGTGGACCTGTTGTCGTGCACGGCTAAACGCCACATTTACTCGTCCTTCGTTTGCACTTTTCTTGATTTCACCACCTTCGCCAGTGAGCGCTTGGTAGCGCCTCTTGCCACTGGTTGGATCGGTAATAACAAGCGAATAAATAATGATATCTCGCTCATCTCCTTGGATGCCTTCAATCGTTGATATCTTTATCGAATCATCATCAATCTCTCGAGCTAGTAGCTCTGCCTGTTCATTAAAAAAAGTGAGAACCGCTATCGATTTGTTTTTTAATCGCTTATCCTTGCGGATATCTTGGATAAGCCGACGAATATAGTTTGCCTCTGAGTGGTTTGTCTTTGCCGAATCCTCCAGCCGTGGATCAACATCTATCACATGATTAAGCAAGACACGGTTTGTATCTTGGTAGGTCAAAATGTTATCATTAACGACATCCAATGCGCGACCAACTTTTTCATAAAAATTCTGATTCGAAAACCCAATAAGCTCTTTGGGTGATCGATAGTGGTTCTTCAGTACTGCCGTCTTAAACCCTGCGAGCCCTGCAATATCCATAATCGACTTGATTGTATCTTCTTCTGCTTTTATCTGAAATTGCTCAGGTACCGCATGCTTCTTGGCAATTGCGGTGAGTTGTTCGTTCGACTTAAAGAGCGTATTTGTATCGCGCATTTGGAGGCTGTCGCCAAAGAATATAACATGCTTCGCACGGAACATTGCTGGGAGTGCGTATGCGAGATTACACTGCGAGGCTTCATCGATAACAACATAATCAAAAGCTCCAGCCTGCAGAGGAATAATCCGGCTCACATCGTCAAGTGACATCATCCAAATTGGTAATACATCCGACATCACATCAAAGTTGTGTTGATCGTGCTTGAGTTTGTCGAATGTCCGATATGCTTTTTTGCTTTTTGTCAAAGAACGCGCTATTTGCTTTAGTTTAGACCGAGTTTCTTTTGATTGCTTCAGCTCATCTAGATTAGCAAGCACCCTATTGCGCACAAAACCAATCGTGTCTTCTCGATAAAACTTTTGTAAGTCACAGATCGCTTTGCGTATATCATTGACTGTCCCATACCCATGCTGTGTACTAGAGTCAATCGAGCGCCGCAAACCATCAAGTTCTTGCTGCAGCTGGCGATAGGCTGCAATATGATCAAATACCTGCTCTTTACCCTCCGCCTTGATAAGTTTGTTAAGTGCAGCAAGAATGCCTCGATTCTTCAAGAAACTGTCTTTACCCATCGTCATGAGATCGTCTTTTTGTGCAGCAAGGTTACTATATACAAAATAGTCCCTCAGAAGGCGCAGCTGTTTTAGTTTTTGTGTTTTTGTCAGATTATCGTCAAACAGAACTGCTTCAATATCTCGATATATCTCCTGCGCAAGATCCTTGGCAGTAGTCTTGAGTATTGCTGCGAGCTTAATATTAATGATTGTTTTATTAATAAAACCTGATCGCTCTGGTAGAATCTCTTCACACTTTTTGATAATAGTTGCTATTATCTCAATTTCAGCATCTAGTGTGACTTCTAGGTCTTGATATGCTCTATCCTTCTGATCAACATATGTCTGGTGGTCTTGCTCGAACTGGTTAGTTTGTTGTGTGACAGTAATCAGTTTTTTGATGTAATCTACCTGCTCGTCGTATTGTTTTTCTGTTATTAAGCAGTCAGCAAAATCCTTATATTTTGCCAAAGTGTTCATTTCATTTGTAATAGCAAATATTTTGCGTTCTATTGCAGCGTGGTCATTAAACTTTTCTTTAAAATCACTAATCAAGGTTAGTGGAAGTTTTTGGTCGGGCAATAGCGCTCTCTTTTCAAACTCTCTATCGAGCGATACCAGTGTGTTTGCTGCGCTATCCTTCTCGTCATCTTCTGAATGAAGGCGCGATTCTCTGTCTGGAATATAGCCAAACAAAAACGGTATTGCGAGCTCCTTGAGCTTGTCTTTTACACCACGAACTGCTTGGTCTTTTTGGCTAGCGAAGAGGACTTTATTGCCAGTTGCTGCTAGATGCACAAGCAAGTTTGCAATTGTTTGCGACTTACCAGTACCAGGAGGACCTTCAACAATAACTGCTTTATTCTTAATAATACCAAGTGTCCGTAACTGCCACTTATCATACGAAAATGGAAAGAATATCTCCGTTTCACCTTTATCATCAACTGTTTCTTCGATATCCATCTGGTCACTAGATATGAAGCTACTTATTGCTGTATCTATAAGGGATTGTTCGTCCAGCTTCGTCATTACATCAAGGTCCTCTGACAAAAAGTAGTTTGCTTTGCTCACCAGCATAATACGACATTCTGTATAGTTTGGCATCTCAGTCAGCGCTTCTGCGCCAATCCTGTGAAGAACGGCAAAAAATCTACTCCAGACTTGTTCGATAAACTGCTTTTTTAGTGGTAAATAATGCCTTTCCTCTGCCTCCAGCTCAGCAATGTATGAGAATAGCTCATCGAAGTCTTCCTGCGGAATGCAATCTCGAAATTGGTTAACAAGAATAGAAACACTTTCATCCAATAGCGTAATATTGACTCGAGTGCTGTATTGATCAGGCTTTACTGAGAGCTGAATAGGAATTCGTATCAGTGCACGAGAGAACTTTTCAAGCTCGCCCCCTTCTTCCTCCTCTGTATTATTTGCAAAAAATGCTCGCTTGATCTTCTTAGCTCGAAAATCAACAAAGCTAGTTTCGAGCACAACCTGCTTTGTATAACCATTGACACGAAATTTTCTATCAATCTTAGCAATTGCCTCAGCAACCGGTGCATCTCGTGCAATGACCTGTCGAAGCGCTTCAATCTCTGCTTCTTCTAGGCTGCTTTGTTCCTTCTGACTAATTGCCGTACGCAAATCAAAAGAGTATCCGTCTGTATTGCTAAAAATAATACGATCAAGATCGATTAGCTCCCTTGGGATCAGATGTGTGCTGATTGGCCGCATCAACGTTGGTGATGCTGTTAAATTTGCATAATCAAGGCAATATGCCACCAATTGCTTGATGGAAAAATCAGTTTCTCTCATATGCCCTTATTGTACCACTTATTACCACAGATAGATGCTATTTTTGATCTATTTTTGTCGTACATTACAAAATGGTCTAGTATACGAATACAGGTACTGCTCTTACCTGTATATCTATTACTTCTCCCCCACCCCCATCGCCAAATATGCCTCGATAAAGCCGTCGATGGCGCCGTCGAGGACAGCTTGGGCGTCGTGGGCTTCATGTTTGGTGCGAGTGTCTTTGACGAGGGTATAGGGGTGGAGCACATAATTGCGGATCTGCGCACCCCAGCTGGCAGACTCACCGGTGCGGAGGTCGGCCAAGCTGGCGGCCTGCTGCTCGTGCTGGAGCTGAGCCAGGCGCGAGCGCAGAATGGTGAGAGCGGTCTCGCGGTTTTGGATCTGGCTGCGTTCGTTTTGGATGGCAACGACGATGCCGGTGGGTAGATGGGTAACGCGCACGGCTGAGTCGGTCGTATTAACGCCCTGCCCACCCTTGCCACCACTGCGGTAGACGTCGATCCGGAGGTCTTTGTCCTCAAGCTGCACCTGCTCGGGCTCAGCAATTTCTGGCATCACCTCCACCAGAGCAAAGCTCGTCTGGCGCAAATGGTCGGCATTAAACGGGCTGAGCCGCACCAGGCGGTGCACGCCATGCTCGCTGCGCAGCTGGCCATAGGCATACGCGCCATGGAGGCTGTATGTCGCACTCTTGATGCCAGCTTCTTCGCCTGTCGAGCGCTCGAGGAGCTCCGCTTGAAGGCTGTGCTGCTCGGCAAAGCGCAGGTACATCCGCTCGAGCATCGCTGCCCAATCCTGCGCATCAGTGCCACCGGCCCCGGCACTGATCTTGATAATAGCCGGTTGGTCGTCGTGCTCACCACTGTAGAGGAGGTCACGGTGGCGTGCCTGGTAGTCGTGCTCGAGGGCAGCAAGCTGTTGTTCGAACTCTGGTATCATCGAGTCATCGCCCAGATCCATCAACTCCACAATGTCGCTCGCCTGAGCCTGCAGCACTTGCCACGGCTCTATCTGCCCCCGCAGGGCTGCTGCCTGGCGCGACACCTGCTGAGCGTGGGCTGGATTAGCCCAAATTTGCGAGTCGGCCAGCTGCGCCTCGAGCTGAGTGAGCTGGGTAGTCTTATCCGCGATCTGCAAACGACAAATCGCATCGAGGATGTCGGCGAGGAGCTGAGCGGCGCGCTTTTTGAGTGGTTGCATAGGTCTATTATACCGCACTCTGAGGTGCTGGCTCTACTTATGGCGCAAAGCATTGCTGAGCATAACTAACTAGGCCTGAATCTCACAGAGTATTGCGACACGCGTTCGCTCACTCCATAACTTCGTTCAGGCAAAGTGCGGAACATCGTTATTATAACGATATTTTTAGCGCTGGTACTGTACTGGCAAGCTTATAATCAAGAGAGGTACGCATCACTCTGAGAAGAGGAACAACAAAAGGAACAGGCACAAGTGATCGATGAGTCTCTATGGTCGAAGTGTGCACTATCGTAGGTATAGAGCAAAACCAAGAAGCCACCATCATATCGATAGTGGCCTCTGTATACACAGCGTTTTATCGCCTCGCACTCCCCTACTGTGGTTGGACTGGTGTTGTGGGCTGGGCTGGTGCAGCTGGTGCTTGGGGTGTAAGGAGCTTGGCGGTCATTTTGTCGATGTGGTCAAGCCGGCGCACGAGGTATGGATGGTCGCTCAAGGTCTGGGCAAAGCGGTTCATTGGCCGGTTAGCGGTGTAGCGCTGCCACTGGCGAGCGGTCTCGTTCATACCCTCCGCCACATCAGGGCCAATGTGCACCTTGACGAGCGCATTCTTGACGAGCTCTGGATCTTCGGTGTAGGTCAGTGCCAAGCGGTCGGCCGTATACTCGGTGCGGCGCTGCCAAAAGCCCGCTAGCCAGCCAGACACCGAGGAAACGAACGGCAACGCCAAGAATGGCTGCAGATACAGCATAGCTATGGTGTGCTTATATTTAATGTGCCCCATCTCGTGAATAACGACTGCCTTGAGCTCATCGGGCGTGAGGTAGCGAATCGAACCAGAATGCAGCACAATACAGTATGGATTCATGAAGCCAAAGGCATAGGCATTGATGACCGGGTTCTGCGTGACGAAAATCTCTACCCGTGGCAAACCGAGGTCGGCCGCCGTGACGTTGGCCCAGTCGCGCAGCCAAGCATAATCGCTATACTCTACTTGCATAGCATTTCCCAGCATCTTCTGCCGCTCCATCCGGATGAAAAACATCCCGACAAGAAGGATGACACCAAAGAGAATAGCACCGCTAAACAAAGCAATAATAAGCCTCAGCCAAAGTGGGACTTGCTCTGCCTCCACACCAGTACCTTCTACGCTAAAATGCTCGGCCAGCGCCGTAAAAATAAAATACGCCGACGTCATAAAAAAGAAGCCAATAAAGGTGACTGCCAGCACGGTGTTGTCGCTAGACATAGCAGCACGGGCCACGGCAAGCTGCCCCTTGCTATACTGCGGCGCTGCGGCAGGCTGCGGTGAGTTGGTATATGGTTGCTGATTCATTGGGCTATTCGATTCCTTATCTTGTATCAGTTATATAGTTATTTGTATATATTATAGTATATCCTGCTCAATCGCAAAATAGCTTACACTCCACCACCCTGCACCGCTGCAATAAATTGCTCACCACGGTCGGCATAGCTGCAGTATTGGTCAAAGCTCGCGGCAGCGGGGCTTAGGATGACGACATCACCAGGCTCGGCTTGCTGCCGAGCAGCAGCTACGACCTCTGCCATGGGCACGCTGCCAAGCGTGATGATAGGCACAGCAACATCATAGTTTTGTAATACCGCGGCAATTGCCGAAGCATTCGCCCCCATCGTAATGACAGCACGCACGGCCTCGCCCTGCGCATACACTTCTTGCGCCAGTGGCTCGTAATCACCACCTTTGTCTGCCCCACCAACGATGAGCACCTTGGGCTCCGCAAAGGCACGCAGCGCTGCAATAGCACTGCCTGGTGTGGTAGCAATACTGTCGTCATAATACCGTACCTCATCCTGCTCTGCCACAAAGGCCAAGCGATGCGGCAAGCCAGCAAAGCTCGCCAACCCCTCCGCCAGGCGCTGCGGCACAGCCTGTGGATCGAAGGCGAGCACCGCACTCAGCGCTGCACAGGCATTCTCAATATTGTGCGCACCAGGCAGTTGCAAGCGATCCGTTGCGCAAAGCCGCCGCTCACCCTGCCAAAAGGCGTCATCTTTCACATACACCATGCCATCATCTGGCGTGCCATAGCGATAGGCTGGTGGTGGCGTACCCAGGCTGCCACGCGCAACATCCGTGTCGAGCGACTCAGCGATCTGCGCGGCATATGGATTGCTCGGATGATAAATACACACATCGCCCGGCCGCTGGTGCCGCCGAATGTTCGCCTTGGCATCGACGTATTCGGCGAAATTAACGTGTTTGTCGAGGTGGTCGGGCTCAATCATCAGCACTACTGCGATCTGCGGTGAACGCTCGGCATCCCACAATTGGAAGCTACTCAGCTCATACACCACCACATCATCTGGGCTAATCTGCCCTAGCTGTGCCAAGGCTGGCTGGCCAATATTGCCCACCACATGGACGGTGCGCCCAAGGGCTTGCAGCATAGCAGCGATGAGGCTCACCGTTGTACCCTTGCCCTTTGTACCTGTCACGCCAATGATCGGCGCGGGGCAGCGTGCGAAGAACTCATTCGTGGCCGACCACACTGTGCCGTCTGTCTCGATCCGCCACGGCGCCAGCCCAGGGGTACGCATGACGATATCGGCATCGCCCAGCTGAGCAAAGGCATCTGGGCCCGTCAATACATCTACCACCCCAGGCGGCACATCAGTAATGCGCCGCTCATCGGCTATCACAATCTCCGCCGCAGGCCACACCTGCCGCGCATAATCATACGTCGCACGACCCTCAACGTCGTACCCAGCAATCGCAACTTTCATACCGCCATTATAGCATACACAGCACCCAAAACACAGAATATACAGAGGTCAGAGAGTGTATTATACTGCCCTTGTTCTTGGCGCGCTCTCATCATCTCCTCATTATGATCGCTATCTCTCGTAGCGGTGTTATTGCTTTTTCGCTTGTTTCTTGCATACTACGCACAATGGTATATCACTATATGTAGCACACCGCAACAGCTCTTCCTCCGTCAATTTGCGCTTACTGCAACTATTGCTATAATATATAATCTATAGTTAATTTGAGTATCAACAACGAATACAAAGGACACAAGCAATGGACACTCAGCCCACTCCTAGCCATAACCAACCAGCTATGACCTCGCCAACGAACACCATGAATATGAACACATCACAGCCTAGCAAGACACCGCAGCCACCTCAGTTTGCGGGTAATAAACTGCTGGCAAATAAGAAGCTGCTATATGGGCTGATTGCTGGTGCGGTGGGCATTGTACTAGTCATCATTATCATCGTTGTGGCCATCCAATCTGCACCGCCAAACCGCAAAGACCTGCAAGACGCCCAGGCGCTCATCCGCAGCCATAGCCGCACCAAGGATCGCCTGCTGCAGCCACTCTCTCGTGGCGAGACGATCGATACCAAGGCATTTGCAGACAACCGCAAAGAACTCATAAGCAAGCTTGGCAGCTCACGCGCCGTGCACGACGAAGATATCAAGCGTGCGTACGAGCAGTACAAGCGCGAGACGGACGAAGCCGTTACTGCACTGGGCAAGCTGCCTAGCTACTACTCCACCGTCGCCACCTTTATCAAAGAGTGCGCCGATACCAACACACTCAACCGCCAAATTCTGAAATTTGACTTCCGCAAGGGTGGTAGTGCAGCGCTTACGAGCGCTCCTGCACTGACCGATAGCGAGATCGAAAAGGAAGCAAGCAAGACCTATGGCTCGTGCATCGAGCAAGCCAAAAAAATGCAAAACATCAGCGAAAATGACAATGCACGCAAGCTTGGCACCGAATACCTCACGTATTACCAAGCGGTCAAAGACCACCGTCTCAAAGCCGCTCAATACTACCGCACTCACAGCGACCTAACGAGCCGCAGCAAGTACAGCGGGCAAAACACTGCGCCCAAAATGCCCGACAACAGAGATAGCAAAGCCGAGACATACGTCATCGACGACGGCGTCCTCCACAAGCAGAACAGTGGTCTCACCGAGATGAACAAGCTACTCAACGCGAAGATGGCAGTGTACCGCGCAGCCTAAAAACCCAAGCGCACAACCAACACATACAGCCGGCTGTTTATGGTCGGCTGTATGTTAGGCTAGAGCAAAATTGCTGAGCAACCAGCACGGTATGCCTTGTGCTATGTATGCCGATAGGCTGAAATACTTCGTCAAAGTTATCGGGAAGAAAGCAATCGGGCATGTCGTCTGGATTGAAACCATACTGATCGATGTCCAACTGAGCCTCAGTGCCCATAAACTCACCCAACGTCGGAACGCGAGACAAATGCAACTAACCTAATCGTTCGTACTCTGACGAGGAGTCACTTGAGCACGACTCAGGTATGCATTGTCGCTGTGATTCAAAAGTCAAGTATTTCGGAATGCTACTTGGACGACCTAAGGTCGCCCTCTTGGAAATCATCAACCTTATCGAATAGTGCCATCAAACTTTCGCGCGTAGGCATACCCATGACATCCTCCATCCATTGCCATTCTTTTTTAGAAGGTGCATACGGGCCTGCGGTGAGCTCATTCATGGCTGTCAATAAATCTGAGCATTCCCGTTTTGTGAGGACAATCGTGACAAGGTCGTTGTAACCTTTTTCTTCGTCTCCCGGGCGATAACTTTTACTGTTGGTTGGATTGACGTCACTCATATATTGTTCTCCTATGCTATTACTTCCAATAATACAACACAGTCTGATTAATGCAAGTGTTTCTCTGCTTACCTTCGCGTCTCGTGCTTCCACTAAGAAATAGTAAAAAAATAATTTGATCAAATTTATTAGTCTATTGGCAAAGCCCCACCACTAAAGGCTTCGACCCCCTCACGGGTATAAAAACAGGCAAATGCACTAGACAGAGGTGTTTCTACCTCTGTGCAAACAGCCCTTCCAGCTGCTCTCCCAGCCGCACAATGTCGCTGCGCTCGCCGCTGCTCACGCCAGCGAGTGCCCAGGTGTTGGCGGCAATGAATTCACGTGCTACGGCGTTCATTTGCTCGAGGGTTGTACCTTTGATCTCTTGCGGCACCTTGGCATAGTCCTTCACATAGCCATCCCAGAAGAAGCGGCCGGTGTAGAACCCACTAATTTGTGCTACTGTTTGCGCCCCCATCTGGTAGCGCCCCAGGCCATAGGATTTGGCTGCCTCAAGCTCCGCCTCGGTAATCTCACCACGCAGCACTGCCTGGAGCTCACTGACAATCAAAGCAAAGAGCCGCTCTGCCTTATCGCACTCTACCTCGCCACCAAAGTCCCAGCTACTCTCATACTTGCCCACCGAGCCATCACTAAACATCCCATAGGCCATGCCCTGCTTGCGCGCCTTGCCAAAGATGCGCGAGTGCATAGTGCCAGTGAGAATATGGTTGAGGCAATCGAGTGCAGCGTCTTCTTTATCGCTAAGCTCGCGCGGGATCTCCATCGACCAGCCAAAGGTGAGGTTGCTGGCCTCTTTGCGACGGATGAGGGTAGGCTTACCACTGTGAAGTTCGTCGTGCGGCACCGCAAAGCGCTCACCACGCGGCAACTGCCAGCTCTCCAGCATGCGCTTGATCTGCGCCTTGCGCCCCGCCATTTTGCCAGCAATGACAAAGCGGAGGTTATCGCTGGTGTGGGTGCGCCGGTAGTGCTCCTGAATATCGCTCAGCTGCACATGGGCAATGGTACGCACGCGCTGGTGGAAGGTGTAGATGTCATTCCCTAGCAGCTGCTGGATCTTGGGCCACAGCACTCGGTTATGATTGTTGAGATAGCCGACAAGCTCGCTGCGCACATTGCCCTTCTCGGCTTCAAGCTCCATCTGGTTGAACTTTGGCTGGGTGATAGCCACCTGCTGCAACTGCAAAATACGCTCCCACTCAAAATCCGCACAGTCCGCCACATACACCATAGACAAATCACTCGTCCAGGCATTGTGGTAGGCACCGTTTTTGATAAACTCAGCCTCGTACTCGTGCTCGCTTGCAAACTGAGCATTAGCACCAAAGGCCATATGCTCCATAATGTGCGCTGTCTCGTAGATGTCCTTGCTCGCAACATAGCGGTTGCCCGCCCGGAATTGGAACTGGAAGCTCATCACGGTTGCACCAGGAACGTCAATGAGAAGGCCACGGGCACCATTCTTTAGCCTGACCTCTGTTACTGTGTGTTGCATCTAGCGGTTCTTTTTGCGATTCTGCCGCTGGGCTTTCTTTTTCTTGCGGGCGGCGTTACGTTTGCGGTTGACGTCGGCAGTAGTTGGTGCCGCTTTTGTTTTGGTAAAGTCCTGATCACGATTGGCTTCCCCGCTCGTGATTTCATTCACACCGCGCTCCACCGAGGTTTCGGCCAGGCGAGTGAGCTCGGTGTCGTGCTCGTTGTCGGTTGCCTCCCGAGTGATGGCATCTGTCTTGCGTACTTGGTAGATTGCATGGAGGACCTCCGCCCGGAGATTAGCCTGCAGGCTGTCGAACAGCTTTTGCGATTCTGCGCGGTACTCCACGAGCGGGTCGCGTTGGCCCACGCTGCGCCAGTGAATCCCCTCACGCAGGTGCTGCATGTTCTCTAGGTGCTGCATCCACAGCGTGTCGAGCACCTGCAAGTACACCTCGCGCTCAATACCGCGTAGTAGCTCGCTACCCAGCTCGTCTTCTTTATCTTGATACAATTTTTTCGCCGCATCGAGTGCCATCTTAGTCCGGACACGGTCGCGCTTCTCGGCACCGATCTTCTTGATCTCGTCTTTGTCCAGTGGGAAGATCGCGCCAAACTCCTCAGCAAACTTGGGGTTTTGCTTGGCTGGTACCTCTGTAAGGCTCTCTACTGCAGTGCGCAACAGGCGCTGGATTTCTGGCTTGATGTTGTCGCCATCGAGGATCTTGCGTCGCACAGTATAGACCACTTTGCGGTGGCGGTTGATGACGTTATCGTACTGAACAACATTTTTGCGCGCATCGAAGTTAAAGCCTTCGACCCGCTTTTGCGCCGCCTCGAGCGTCTTGCTGACCGCTTTGTTTTGGATGGCCATGTCTTCTTCTACCCCAAGGCGCTCCATCAGGCCGGCAATGCGCTCGCCCTGGAAGATCCGCATCAAGTCATCTTCGGTCGAGACGTAGAATTGGGTGTCACCCGGGTCGCCCTGGCGGCCACCACGGCCACGCAGCTGGTTGCCGATCCGGCGCCACTCATGCCGCTCGCTGCCGATCACCACCAAGCCACCAAGCTCCTTCACGCCCGGCCCAAGCTTGATGTCTGTACCACGCCCCGCGATGTTCGTCGCCAGCGTCACAGCACCCTTCTCGCCAGCGTGCGCCACGATCTCGGCCTCGCGCTCATTATTCTTGGCGTTGAGGATCTCATATGCAATGCCCGCTTTGTCGAGCCACTGGGCGATCAGCTCATTCTTAGCAATCGAGCCCGACCCCACCAGCACTGGCCGGCCTTGCTCATGGTACTTTTTGATGGCAGCTGCCACAGCTTTGAGCTTAGCCTTTTCGGTTTTGTAAATGAGATCTTGGTGGTCTTTGCGGGTAATTGGCTTGTTGGGCGGCACTACCACCACATCCAGGCTGTAGATCTGCTGGAACTCCTCTGCCTCTGTAAAGGCCGTACCGGTCATACCACTAAGCTTCTTATATAGGCGGAAGAAATTCTGGAAGGAAATGGTCGCCAGCGTCATGCTCTCTTGCTGGACGGGCACGCCTTCTTTGGCTTCGATCGCCTGGTGGAGGCCTTCGTTGTAGCGGTTGCCAATCTTGAGGCGGCCAGTGTGCTCATCGACGATGATCACCTCGCCATCATTGGTCACCACGTAGTTTTTGTCACGATGGAAGAGCGTCTGGGCACGCAGCGCTTGGTTGATGTGGTAAACGCTGCGGACATACTCGGGGGTGTACAAATTTTTTATACCAAGGAGTTTTTGCACCTTGTCGATGCCACTGTCCGTTAGTGCTACACTGGTGTGCTTCTCATCGAGGCGGTAGTCCTCCGGCACAAGCTTGGCGGCAATCTTGGCAAATTGATAGTAGCTATCGGGGTTCTCGGCCGCAGGCGCACTAATGATGAGTGGAGTGCGCGCTTCATCGATCAAGATGGAGTCCACCTCGTCCACAATGGCAAAATTGAGCTCGCGCTGGCGCACCAGGCTAATCTCATTGACCATATTATCGCGCAGGTAGTCGAAGCCAAACTCGTTATTTGTCCCATAAGTAATATCTGCCTCGTAGGCTTCGCGCCGTGTACAGGGGCGGAGCTTTTGCATGCGTGGATCAGTATGGTTCTCGTTGGTATACGTACCATCGTAGAGGAAGGACGCTTCGTTAATGATCACACCAGTACTAATGCCCAGAGCGCTATAGATCTGCCCCATCCAGCCAGCGTCACGCTGCGCCAAGTAGTCGTTGACGGTCACGATGTGCACACCCTTGCCCTCGAGCGCATTGAGGTATGCTGCCAGCGTGGACATCAGGGTTTTACCTTCACCAGTCTTGAGCTCAGCGACGTTGCCTTCGTGCAGCACCATCGAGCCAATCAGCTGCACATCATAGTGTCGCTCGCCAATCACCCGATCGGCCATCTCGCGCACCACCGCAAAGGCATCGGGCAGGATGGTATCGAGCGTCGTACCCTTCTTGTGCAGGCGCTGCTTGAGGACCTCTGTTTGCTTGGCTAATTCCTCATCCGAGAGTGCTTTGTATTTGGGCCCAAGCTTGTTGATTTCGTCTACCTTCTTTTGTAGACGCTTCAAGATCCGCTTTTGCGGATCGCCAAAAATCTTCGTCAGTGCTTTTTGCTGTGTTGTTGCCATGGTGTCAAACTTCCCTCGCTTTCCTCTCTAAGCGGCCATTCAATTCAAAAAACTCCCCTCATTATACCGGGTTTGCGGCTGTTTGGGAAGGGTGGCCCGCACAAAGTATAAGCAAGAGGCCGATACCCGATCGATACCGGCCTCTTAGCTCGCGCGTCTTGCCTATCATCTACTCCGCAGGGTGATCCTGCTCGCGCTCGAAGCTGCGCTTGAAGCGAGCGAGAAGGCCACGGCGACCAAGGTGCGGCAGCTGGTTTTGCTTATATTTGCGTAGCTGGCCAGCCAGTTTGCGCTCAACGATGTCGGTAGCAGCCAGGACGTTGAGTGTGGAGTCTTTGGCCTTGATGGTTTGGTCTGGCACGGTAATGACCACCTCTACCTCATACTTATTGCCATGCTCGCCATTGATCTCCTCAATGCGCACCATAGCGCTCACGGTCTTGCGAGCGTGGCGCGACACCATGCGGTCGAGTGCACCGATCTTCTTGCGGATATATTTTTTGGTTGGCTCGTCTGGCGAGTATTTGCCAATACCGGTAATGTCGATGTTTGCGATCATGCTGACCCCTTTCGTGTTAGCAACTTGTGCTTATAGTATAGCATGGTTGAGGAGAAACAGGGGTTGTTATGAGTGGATTATCAGCGCAGAGAGAGATGTCCGGCTAGCAATCCCATCCGATAGGCCATCTCTTCGCGCAGTTCTTTAATCTGGTCGAGCAAAGCCTTCGTCTCGGTTTTAGGTGGTGTCTCTGTGCGGCAGTGTGACGTATCTATCAACTTCATCAGGCCTCTCAGCTCTTGTGCGTCGGCATCCTTGTGCGAGGGGTCGCCCTCTGTGGGCTGGAAGAAGGTGTATTCTTCTCCATCATCGTATTGCTCGGTGCCTGTGCCGTGGGTGCGCACGACCTGCCATTTATCGTTGGCATCTGCCCCACAGCGATACACCACCCAATCATTACTATCAGGTGCCATAATAGCGACAGTCGGGCCCAAAACAACTGGTCGACTATCGTGCACAACGCCAAATACCGCTATATGCTCGCCATCACGGCCTGTCAAGAATATAGTACGCTCGGTGGCGTTGGTTTCACCATCTTTGCTGAGCTCTGGGTTGGTTTGGATACGACGCTCCTGCAACGCACTCTGCCTCCACCATGCATACTCGAAGGGTCTTTCTGTTAAGGTACGGCTGAGCATTTCTTGCAGCTGGTCTGCCAATTTTGATGGGTCTTGCCGCTCTCCGTTTGCTGGTGGCTGTTTTTCGTTCATTCTTGCTCCTTTGTTGCAATGCTTTCGTCCTATAGTGCAGTATATTGTGAGTAATGTCAAATGGCTGTGAGCCTAACTCCCACAATTCCGCTCCTCAGCACCAGCCCATTCTCGCGGCTTTATTCAAGTAGAGCAGCAGATTGATAGCTATAATCGATTTCAACTCTAACGCTGGAGGAGACGCGAAAAGAAATAAAGCGCTTTAATCTCGCAAGTTGTCTGCTTCGGACGCCACCAGCTCCCCTACTTGCGGTGCGCCGCACCGATTGCTTCGCTAATGGAGACATAGTCGTCTCGGTCGAGCAGCTCCACCAAGCCTTCGTTGATATCGCCTACCACCTGTGGCCCTTCAAACATCAGTGCCGTCACCAGCGCGACGAGACTCGCGCCAGCCCGAATCTTCTCGTACGCATCCTCCGCCGTAAAGACACCGCCCACACCAATGATGACAAAGCGGTCACCATACAGCGCATACGTCTTGTGGATAAGCCGCGTGGTAATGGCCTGAGCTGGCCGGCCGCTAAGGCTACCAGGAGTGTCGTCAGGCAAGACACTTGGGTCGGTGAGCTTGCTGCGATCTTTGACAAGGTTGCCGATCGTCAGACCCGCCACATTATGCTTGTCGATGATGGAGAGGAGCTTGGCAAACTGCGTCCACGTCTTGTCCGTCGGCATTTTGATAAAGACGGGGCGCGAAAGCTTCAGCTCATCCACCGCAGTGAGGAGCTTCTTGAGGCGAGCGGGCGTCGTGAAGGGCTCGCCACCATAGGCATTCGGGCACGAGATATTGATCTCGTACAGTGGTGCACACCCAGCTGCTTCGAGCTGGCGAAGACTGTCGCAGTAGTCGGCAATTGCTTGCTTGGGGCGGACTTGCTTGGGGCTGTTGGTCTTGGCTACAGATACGCTGAGCGGAAAGTCGCGCCAGACCCGTGGTGAGTAGCCGCGGATCTGCTCGATCGCCTTCGCCACGCCGCGATTGGCTAGGCCGACATTGACAACGATCGACTGCTCACTGGCTAAGCGGCAAAACCACGGCTTGGGGTTACCTTCGCAGGGCATGGCCGTTACCGAGCCGCCAATCTCAAAGCCGCAGCCGATTTTCTTCGCCACCGGAGGCAGATCAAAATCTTTATCCAGCCCAGCAGACAGACCGATGGGATTAACAAAGTTAAGGCCAAGGATGGTCTGCTCGAGGCGAGGGTTCTTGTAGCGCCAGCCACTAAGGAGCTGCTCACCGCGAATGGCATGCAGTGCCCGCGCCGTCCAGAGCATCGACTGGTGCGCTGCGTCGGGCTGCCGCCGGAAGAGAAACGGCTTGGCAACTTTGGCGTAGCCTTTGCGGCTCATTTTTCTGATTGTGCGCCCCATCTAGAGTACCTCCCTGTTGTTCAGATATGGCTGCAGCACCGTTGGCACGCGGAGCTGGCCATCCGTTGTTTGATAATTCTCGATAATCGCTACCAGTGCACGAGCCAAGCTCACTGCGGTGCCATTGAGGGTGTGTACCACCTGGAGCGAGCCATCGGCCCGGCGGACACGGATGCCGAGGTTGCGTGCCTGGAAGTCGGTGCAGTTGCTGCAGCTAGTGAGCTCGCGGTAGGCGCCATCAACAGGCGACCAATACTCGATGTCGTACTTCTTGGCGGCTGGTGCGCCGAGGTCTCCCGCCGCGATATTGACCACATGGTATGGCACGCCCAGGCTCTGCCAAATCTCCTCCTCCAGTGCGAGGATTTTCTCGTGCATCTGGGCCGATTGCTCGGGCAAGCAATAGATATACATCTCTAATTTATTAAACTGATGCACCCGGAAGAGCCCGCGGCTAAACTTCCCGGCAGCGCCAGCCTCTTTGCGGTAGCAGGGGCTGTAGCCAGCGTAGAGCAGTGGCAGGTCTTTCTCATCCAAAATCTCGTCGGCATGGAAGCCCGTCAGCGGTGCCTCGGCTGTGCCAATAAGCATCGTGTCTTCGCCCTCAATAAAGTACTCGTTGCTCTCCTTGTCGCTCTTGGGCGCAAAGCCCGAGCCACGCGCCACGCGGCCACTCACCATGTGCGGCACTGTCATGGGGCGGAAGCCTTTGCTCACGAGGAAGTTAAGAGCATATTGGTAGATGGCATTCTCGAGCAGCATGAGGTCGCCCAGCACATAGTAAAACTTTGTGCCAGCCACCTTAGCACCGCGCTCAAAGTCGAGCCAGCCCCGACTCGTAGCAAAGTCGAGGTGATCCTGAGCCGACTCACGTCGCTCGCCCCACTGCTTAATCTCCACACTGTCTGCCTCGCCACCCAGCGGGACGTCTGGCAGGGTGATATTTGGCACTGCTTCTAACTGAGCAAAAAAGTTATTCTCTACGGTGCGCAGCTCCTCTTCCAGCGTTGCAAGCTCGGCTTTGAGTGCCTTGCCTGTAGCGATGAGCTCTTGGCTGGGTTTGCCGCCCTTCATCTGAGCGGCTGTCTCGTTGCGCGTAGTACGCACAGCGTCCACCCGCTGCTGAAGCTCCCGGCGCTGATCGTCGCACGCGAGAAGCGCAGCGATGGACACCTCATAGCCCTTATGGCGCGCTGCTGCCTGCACCTCGTTGGCATGCGCGCGAATATAACGAATATCTAACATAACTATATTATATCAGATACCACGCCAAGCGTAATGGCAATTTGTTCGATAAAACTTCCGGGCACGATGGCCACCCAGCCACGGTACTATTGGGCAGATAGCACGGCCTGCAGACCCCCATTTTTGCCTCACTTTTCTCCTCTCGATCACTCCATGAGCGAGGAGAAACTAACACAGAACCAGCCATAGGAGCTGGTTCTGTAGAGATTGGTAGTGAGCTGCCTAGCTTAGTCTGATATCTTGACGATGCTGAGGCTTGCATCGGTGATGTTTGCGTCTTGGCCAGCCGAGTAGACGACAAGCTTGAGCGGTGTCCCGGCTGTTACTCGCATCAGGCGAGTGTATGGCATGGTAAAGCGGTAGCCGTGTTGGTTGTTGCTCCACACACCCTCTGGAGTGTCGCGGGCCGTATCGTTGACAGCCTGGTATACACCGCGGGCTGATGATGTATCATTCAAGCGAATCCGCGATTGGATCAAGTAGACGCCATCACTTGGTACAATGTACGATTTGCTCCCGGCATCCCACGACCCGCCACCGTTGTTTGTCACGACGGTCTTGAGTGGCACTGGCGCAAAGGTATCCTTGGCAATCGTTGCAGCCGTCACACCGCCATTGCCATTGCCAAGTGTTGCCGTAAAGATGGTCATCTGGGGGAGGCTCCGCCATTCCATGTCGCAGTTTGCGGCCGACTTCTTCGACAATATTTGGCCAACCGTGCCACCCGCTGGCACAGTGCTACCCGCAAAGGTAAGGCCAAGCTGAGAGGTGCCATTGCCTGTAACGGTCATATTTGGTGAGCATGGCTGAGTGCTGTTGGTAACATTAATCGTTGCGTTGGTGCCATCCTGGCCTTTGGGTCCAGTAGCACCTTGCTGCCCCTGGATACCCTGTTGGCCTTGTGGGCCTGGCTGACCAGCATCACCCTTTTCACCCTTGAGGTCAGTATAAGCAATGAGGTTTTGCCACGCTGTTTCGCCAGTGTAGCGCCACTGGATGTAGAGCGTGCCCTTCTGGAGCTCGATGGTTCGACCATCGGCACCAGCTGGGCCGGTTTGGCCTTGTGGGCCTTGTGGGCCGGGCTGACCGGGCTGTCCTTGTGGGCCAGTGTCTCCTTGGTCACCCTTCGGGCCGGGTACGCCTCTTTCTCCTTGTGCACCAGGTGTACCAGGCGCACCCTGCTCACCTTTCGCGCCGGTGTCACCCTTGGGGCCAGTATCGCCCTTGTCACCCTTTTCACCATTTTTGCCATCTTTGCCAGGCTCACCCTTGTCGCCTTTGGCGCCTGGTTCACCCTTTTCACCTTTTTCGCCCTTAGCGGCCGATGCACCGTCTTTGCCATTAGCCCCGTTTGCACCGTCCTTACCGTTGGCACCATTAGCGCCGTTTGCGCCATTCTTGCCAGCTGCACCACGAGCACCATCACGGCCACGTGCACCATCTGCACCATCACGGCCATTGGCACCGTCTGCACCTCGTTCGCCACTCGCACCAGCCTCACCGCGCGCACCTTGCTCGCCTTTTGCCCCGCGCAAGTCCTCCACCGAGGCAATATCGTGCCACGCGCCATCCATAAATTGCCACTGGATCTTCCCATCATGCTGGCGCAAACTCACTTGGTCTGGCCGCACACCCTTGAAGCTGCTATTGTAGCCCCATGGCCACCACCACCAGAGCAATATAATGATGATTAATAATATCCCAAACAAGACAAATACAAGCGAACGACTTGCAAATTTTTTGCGGTGTTCATTCATAGCTATACCCCTATTTATACCCTTTTGTCTGATTATAGCACAAGCGTTATAAAATTAAAGAGCGCAAGCCACTCTGCCCTCAATTCTCAGCTATTTTAGGGTCGATTCTCTTGCTCTATCTCTGTTAGGTTTATGCTAGCACCTCTCTGAGCTAGCCAAAAGCCCGCTTTGCCTACCACAGCAAAGCGGGCTTGAGACTCTTCGTAGCTATGCAGATTACTCTGTGCGCAGTGCTTCGATTGGGTCGAGCTTGGCAGCCTTGCGGCTTGGCAGCCAGCCAGCAATGATTGCCACCAGCATCAGGCCAGCCACCACCGCAGCAGCATGCTCTGGTACAAAGACGAGGAGCTTATGATCGCCAAAGCCGAGCTTCTCCGAAATCACCGGGTTGAGCGCTATGCCAGCACCCCACGCGCCCAGCACGCCCAGCGCACCGCCCAGCAGGCCCACCCAGGCAGCCTCGTAGCGGAACAAGCGGCCAATATCGCGCCGGCTGGCACCGAGTGCCTTCATCAGGCCAATCTGCTGCGTCCGCTCCAACACCGAGATGTACTGCGTGTTGACGATGCCAAAAATACTCACTATTAGCGCCAGCGCACCAAAGCCCAGCACAACCCCTTGCAAGATATCGACGAAGCGAAAGAGCGTCTGCTGCAGATCCTTGGCAGTAGCTGCAGCGTAACCATCTCGCTCGAGGGACTTCTTGGCAGCTTCGGCATCCTGCTTGGCAACCGCGGTGGCAGACATGTACTTTTGGTATTGGCTCGTACCCTTGGTACTGTAGTCACTCAGCTCGCGGGCTACTTTGGCATTAATCCCAATGCCGCGCATTGCCTGGGTTTGGTCAGCCGATTTGCGCGTCACGGCCGCAATGGTGAAGGTCTTATGCAATTCCTTGCCATTAATCAGCTCATTCACCCCAGCCTGCCCCTTCTCAGCAAAGACCTGGCCAAGCGTTGCTTCGTCGATCTTCTGTGGCATTTGCACCACTGTGACAGTCAGCTGCTTACCCACCATCTGGGCAGGCGATTGCCCTAGTGTCTCGGCATAGCTCTCGGGGATGACGGCTTCGCCAGGCGCGAGCTCAGTGCCCTTGCCTAGCTGCTTGCCTGCCACCACTTCGGCCGCGAGCGCACCATCAAAGACGCTCACATCACTGCTGTATTTCTTGTCCTTCTTAGTAGCAAAGCTCACGTACTTGGGCTGGAGCTGATAGACTGGTCTCACCTTCTCGAGGTCGGTGCGTGCCGCGAGCTTGTCGATGTCTTTTTGGGTCAGGGCTTTGTAGTCATTGCCGTAGCGGTTGATACTATCAGGATTATACTCACGCAGGTCAGCCTGCTGGCCCGATTGTACCCCGATGAGTCGCTTATCTTTAACGATAAACACCGCCTTGGCATCAATATTGCTACTAATCAGCCGGTCAATATACTGGCGTGCACCCTCGCCCGCCATCAGGCTCGCCATAATGGCAAAGCCGCCCACCGCAATGGCGATACTAGTGAGCAACGTGCGCATCTTGGCTCGGCGCAAGTTGCGGCCAGCGCGGCGAATGATATCGGTCGTTTTCATGGTTAGTCTGCCCTCCTTGGTGTTGGCTTGGTGGTTGTGGATTTGGCTTTCGCGGTGGTGCTCGTCGCTTTTTTCGTTGTTTTCTTGGGCTGTGAGGCTACGGCTTTGGTTTTGCGGCGAGTTGGCGCTTTTTTAGCATTGGGAGAGGCTGTTGCCTTATCATCCATAGCGCTGTCGTGGTCAATCACCCCATCTTTGATACGAATAATACGCTGGCAGCGCTGTGCCAGATCCTCGTCATGCGTGACGATGATGAGCGTCGCACCGTGCTCCTTAGCGTAATTGAAGAGCAGGTCTTCTACCACTGCAGAGGTCGCTGAGTCGAGGTTGCCTGTTGGCTCGTCGGCAAAGAGAATCTGCGGCTCGGCAGCAATTGCTCGAGCGATCGCTAGGCGCTGCTTTTGCCCACCACTGAGGTCCTTGGCCCGCGCTTTGATCTTGTCCTCCAAGCCAACTGCTTCAAGCGCCGCCACAATGCGCTGCTTGCGCTGACTGCGCGGCACACCTGCGGTCTCGAGCGACAGGCTCACATTGTCATAGCAGCTCTCGCCGCCCTCCACAAAGAAACTCTGGAAGATAAAGCCCATCGTCCGCGCCCGAAAGCGGTCGGTCGCCTTGCGCTTGAGCCGCAAGATATCCTCACCGTTGATGACCACCTCGCCCTGCTGCGGCTTATCCAGGCCAGAGATAGCATGCATCAGCGTGGACTTGCCCGAGCCCGACTTGCCCAGTACTGCTACGCTCGACCCCTCCTCAATTGCAAGGCTCACGTCCTTGAGGGCGGTGAAGGTGTTTTTCTTCTTGCCGTAGACTTTAGTAATGTTTTTTATTTCGATCATTGCGCCTCCATAAGCTGCTAATGTTAATAGCAATTATACCGCAATCACTCAGCGAGAGCAAACGAAGTAAACAACATTGCAATGTTTTTTCTAGCGCTTCAGAAGCAAAATTATAACAAGGCTGAATCTAGAAGCCTTGCATATATGAACTAATACTCCCCCTACTTCATCTGGGTGGAGTACAAAAACGCGTCGCCATAAAAACACCGCTATACTCATTCAAACGAAACGCCAAACGATCTTGAGCATGATCTCTAGAAGGCCGATGTCTTCAAAAAAGATTCACTCCCCTGCTCAATAGGACGTGAGGTAAGCCTGAAAACAAGCATGGAGAAATTACACTGGCGCCAACACACCCACCGCAAGCAGGATGATAAGTAATGTACTCAGCGCCAAGCGGTAAGCGACGAACTTATCAAATGAATTGCTCGAAACAAAGCGCAGCAGCCACGAGATCGCCACATACCCCACCACAAAGGATATGATAATCCCCAGTATCATCTGTGGCCAGCCAATCAAGCGGCCAATCTGCTGCGACTGCGTCACGGCCTCCAGCCCACCAGCTGCCATCAATGCCGGAATCCCCAGGAAGAAGCTCATCCGTGTGGCAGTGGTGCGGTCGATATCGCGGAATAGCCCCGAGGCAATCGTCGCCCCCGAACGCGACACTCCCGGGATGAGTGACAAGCACTGCATCAGGCCCATTGCCATAGCATCGCGCCAGATAAGGTTGCGCTCATGGCGTGTCTCACGTCCCCGGCGGTCGGCCAAAAACAGTACAATACTCCAAATCATCAGCCCAGCCGCGACAAACCACAGGCCGCGCAGCACCGTCTCGATCGTGTCCTTCAGGAGCAGCCCCACCACCGCAATCGGCAGCGAACCAATGATGACATACCACCCCATTCGGTAGTGAAACGTCCGCGCCCGCGGGTTCACCACGCCAGCACACCACGCCGAGGCAATGCGCCAAATGTCCTGCCAGAAATAAACAATCGCCGCAGCAATCGCCCCAATCTGCACCACCGCCGTAAAGGCAACAAGCCCCGGGTCGCTCACCGAGTAGCCCAGCAGCTTCTCGGCCAGCATCAAGTGGCCCGTACTCGAGATGGGCAAAAACTCAGTAATCCCCTCGACAATGCCAAGAATGATAATATGAAGCCAATCCATAATGTGTTTTCCTTATGTCTCGTACCAAGTATACCAAGTTCGCCACAAAGCACCAAGCCGGAAATGAAAAATGGTGAGTGCGCTAGTTTGTATCTAAAAGCCATGAACGATTATTGACAGTGATATTTTGGGACTCGAGCTGGCAAAATTTGACACAGAGATCATATATTGATATATATATCAACTTTTTGCTCAAAGTTTGTCTTGGAGTGAAGAGTCGCTCCTGGCTTTGGGCTTACCTTGAAAGGAGGTGAGAAAAGTGAGACCAGAGACGTGGTCTTCGGTCATTGTGATCTTCTCGATGCCACTGATTATATTCGGTGGATTTCTCGGCAGTATCCTCGAGAGACACCAGTACTATAGACCACTCAAGTGTTACACACTCTTGAACGTCGTCATTTGTGTCATCTCAAGCAGCGTCTGTATTTGGCTGTGGCATCACAGGCAGATTAATCTACGATTGCCGTTTGACATGGCCATCCTCATGATAACCTACGCGTCAGGCGTCTTCGCCACCTTCTCCTTTGTGTCTTTATGGCGCAGCAGAAGATGGCACAAGGCGCGCGAGGGCAAGAGCCGAAGTCAGAGCTCCTAGCCCACCGAACATAGCTCACTGTAATTCGTGCTTCAATCTGATCGTAGTGCCTGTCTTGCACTCTCGGATTGAGATATATCCGGATTCAGTTTGAGCATGGTTGGTGGGCTATGTTCTTGGCAAACTTGCTTTTCTGTTCTTGCACCAAGAAGCGACCACTATGAGAGAGTGGCCGCTTGTTTGTTGTTGTAAAAGAAGGGTTGAGATATAGCTGCGCGCTGGGGCGAGTGGGCTCTACCACCCGCCGCCGCCTCCGCCACCTCCACCGCCGCCGGAGAAGCCACCACCAGTCGAACCGCCACTCGACGACGAGAAGTCACTCGAGCCAACAGAGGTAGAGCTCGACAAGCTACTCATACTCGAGACAAACATCGCTGCATTGAAGGCACCGTGGCCAGCATACCAATCGGGCTGAGTGCCTACTTCCTCATAGTACTGCCCCAGCTGCTGGCTCCACTGCTTCTCTTGGCCAAAGAGCACAGCATAGGGCAAGACCCGCTCGTAGAGTTTGACGAGCTGAGCGTGGTCGCCAATATCCACCTTCTCGGCAGTCTCAGGGCTCTGCAGCAGGCGTAGGCGGTCGGCCTCGGCGTAGCGGATATACATCTTGAGCCCCAGCAGGTAGCGGCGCAATGCCAGCCCTTTGTCCGACAGTGGCTTAGCAAAGCCCAGCTTACCAATGATAATCACAATGAAGACCCCTGGGAAGAAGAGGAACTGCAGCCCGCTGAGGAATGGCACAAACATCGTGGCTGCACACAGTACCAACACCAAGGCACCCAGCACACCTGCAAGGATGCGGAAGCCCCGTGTGCCCTTCCGGCTTGTGTCGCGCAACTTGTACGTGTGGTCGATGAGCTCATCGAGCTTCTTGGCATTATCACTCAGGCGGAAGGCATAGGAGGTATTGTTGCGCAGCGTCTTGAGGTTGATGCGCTCTCCCACCGCAGGCAGGTGACCAAAGATATCGCCCAGGATCTCTTGCTCCTCAGGGTGGAGGCTGCTGACATCCTTGACAACCTCGAGCTTGTACTGCGCCCGCGAGAAGAACGTCTTGGGCTTGACCTCAATCAAACGAATGTAGTGCCGCACCGCCCAGTCGATCATCTGCGCTGCCATAGCCGAGCCCTTCACCATCCGGAATGGCCGCACGATCTCCGCTGCTGTTGTCACACTTGTGCTCGGTGGTGGCAGGTATTCTGGCACAATCGTCCCTAGCTCCTTGCTCCGGCCAATCGCCCGCTGATAGAGCCAATACACTAAGCTTGAGACCAACCCCAGCACCAGCATACTCACAAAGAATATAAGTGGAAGAAGCGCCTCCAGCCGCTCTTGAAACACCTCCCCCGGTGTCTTTTTATATTCCGCAAACGTCCCCTGCGGGAAGCCTACTGCTAGCGTCATGCCAGCATATGGCGCAAGGTAGCCCACCGAGGCAGTTATGGTGTCGACGCTTGGTGACGTGACGGTACAGGTGGTGCGGCTCCCTTGTCTACCAATGTAACACTGCGGCGTCGTCCGGCTGATGGCGGCAAGCTCGGGGCTTAGCTTGAGCGTGGCGGTGGCATTGCTAATGGGCACGCGCCACGATGTGCCAATCACATCCCAGTAGAATTCATTCTTTTGCGTGTCGCCATAGTTCCACGTCACATCGCGCTGAGTATAGGTAATGACATATGTCTTGCTACCGGAGACGTAGGTATCTTTGTTGCCAATGCGCAGCGTGTTGCCCGACCAACTATACTCATAATCATTACCATGCTCATCCTGCACCGAGCCAAGCGCAAAACTCGTGTGGTGGCCCTTGTACTGCGTGACGAACTCTGGCGCAAGGCCATGGTTCTGTTCTGGTGGGAAGTTTGCCGTAATGGTGAGCTTCGTCTTGAGGGTGGAGCGCTTCTCGCTGTCGCGCCCGAGCTCCATATCGACCGCATATTTGGTAATGGTGAAATTATCTTTACTACTGCTCGATGATGAATAGGCTCGTACCGATGTATCGGCCTGCATTGGCACTGCCCCGAGCGCGGTGCCCAGCAGCACCAAGCAGACACCAATCGCAGATATCACGCGTGTCGTTCTCATACATCGATTGTGCGCCATGCAGCGAGGAATGTCAAACGCGAGCATCACCCATAGGATCACTGGTCTATGTAGTGCCTAGACCCTGCACCTTACCGCAGCCTGCTATACTGTCCTGTCGATGGAATATTTGCCAGGATTAACCTCTCGTCGGTCTCGGCCAACCAGCGCCAAGGCCAAAAATTGGCTGCCACCAACTAGTCTATTCATTCTCAAATATCCCCGTCAATCACTTCCTTCTACCCCTGTTAATCTCTGTTCAATCTATACCGCTTATGCTGTGATATTGCAAATGGTTATGCTATACTCACAGGCAATACCCAACGACTAATCGGCGAGGTGAGGAGTATAGCAGGAGTGAGACGATATTGGACGCATTTCCGGTTTGCAGGCGTGGCAGCAGTGGTGGTACTGGCAATTGGCTTTGTGCAGCTGCACCAGGTAGCAGTGGCCGAGCCCGCTACAAATTCCAACTCATCCACCAAAAAAGACGATAAGCCCGACATCTGCGACCCCAACACAATGCGCTTCAAGACTACAGCGCTGAGCTCCCCCACCGACAAAGCCCGCGCTGCCAAGGCCCTCGCCAACCTTCGCGGCCTCATGCAGCCCATCCGCAACGCTGGCGATGGCAGCACCATCACCGCCGCCAAGCAGTACGGCACTGACTACACTGGCGAGATAAAGGGCTCATTCCAGCTCAAGAACAGTGGCAGCTATGCCACTGGCAACCCCACGCCTCTCTCTGTCACCTCACCATCATCTGTGCCGAGTAACTACCGTGGCAAAGTCTCGGGCAAGGCACCCACCGGTGGCAGCCGCGTCGTCAAGGCCTTTCGCGCTACAGATGCCGAGTATGAGCAAGGCAAGGTTACCCCTGCCCAGGTGCAGAGTGACGGCAGCTGGACACTCGACCTCTCGCCAGTTGATGGCAGCATTGGTGGTGAGTGGCGCTTCCGTCTCTACGATGCCAGTAGCGGCCAACCTCTCGGCGAGAGCTGGCCACGCGTCACTGAGTACCAAAATGTCGAGATCCAATCCTACGTCATTACCGACCAAACCTACCTCGTTGCCAAGCAAGCCGCCAACACCAACCGCACCTTTAGCTTCCCCGGCACTGAGAAGGGTCACAAGATGCTGCGCCTGGTGGATACGCGCAGCAATAAGATCCTCGCCGAGTACTTCCAGCCACAGCTGGCAGGACTAATCCGCTCGTACGAGTTCTCGCCTGGCCAGGATGGTTACGGCACTCATCGCGTGCACTATTCATTTATGTACGATCAATCGCTGGCACTGCTCGTGGCGGTTGGTGCGGGCGACAAAGCGATGGCAGACCAGCTCGTCAATGGCTTCAAGACCATCCAGATCAAATCCGGTCGGTCGCGTGGTGCCTTTCCCTCCAGCGCCCACCAGCTCGACCCCAGTAACCAGCAGGCGCGCTATTATACTGGCGGTGTAGCCTTCGTCCTCTATGCGCTCATCCGTTACCAAGAGAAGTTTGGTGATATCAATGGTGTCAGCAGCATGGTGCGCTCTGCCCTGGCCTGGGTCAAGACTAAGAAAAGTACATCCGGCCCTGGTGCTGGCCTCTACCGCGGTGGCACGAATATCAATGACGATGACAACAACAAGCAGTTCGAGATCGCCTGGCACTCCACCGAGCACAATACCGACCTCTGGCATGTGTACGAGCGAGCCTCGCAAGTCTACGGCGACGCTAGCTACCGCCAAGAGGCCGACAGTCTGGCCAAAGTCATTATGGAGAAGCTGTGGAACAAAGCCGAGAACCGCTTCGACCAAGGGCTTGACGACCACGCCAAAGCGCTGGACACCTCCAGCTGGGGCTCGATCTTCCTCAACGCAATCGGCGAGTACGACAAAGCCAAGGTCTCGCTAGCCTACACGCGCAACTTTGCCATGAGCCGCGCCGGGTCTCAGGGTTACACTCCATACCTCACTGGCACGTACACCCCCACCGTCTGGTTCGAAGGGACATTCGGCGTCACTCAGGCCTACAACGTCGCAGGCAACAAAGACGAAGTCGCTGCCAGCGCCCAGCGAACGTACCGCTCCCAAGGGGCTAACGGTGCTTGGCCCTACGTTACCAATGTCGACGAAGCCAACCAGATGACGAATGCTTACTCTGTGGCCTCGACCGCATGGTACTTGCTGGCCACCGCCTACCCCGATGCCATTTGGTCAGAATGCCGCACCGACAAAAAGCCCGATGAGAAGAAGCAGCCACCAATGGTGCGCCACATTGGCAAGGTCACCCTAGACAAGTTTCTCGCTGGCGAAGACAAGCCACTGTGGGTCTTCATCCTTATCTCGCTGCTTGCTCTCTTAGTTGGCATTGCTGCGCTCATCCTCTACCTCATCCGGCGTTATCGCGCTAAGAATGCTGCCGCCACGCAGCTAGGTAGCAAAGATAGCAACACCCCTCCTGGTGGGCCACCAAGCCCGAGTGGTGGTAGCGGCACACCCCCTCCGCCAAGCAGCACACCACCCGCAGGTGGCTCATCAGCCAGCAGTGGCCTGGGCGGCCTTGCAATGAGCGCTCCACCGCGCACCACCACTCCGCCGCCGCGCCGCGCCAGTGCAGCACCCAGCCGCGGCACGTCCATCGCCGTTCAGAGCGGTGCCTCGCACCCCACATCACCACGACCCGCGCCAAGCAGCCCACCACCACGGCCACCCAGCGTATCGGGCTAACTCGCAGCGGTGAGCATGTAAAAAACCAGATCTTGCTGGTGGTTTCGTTTTGTGTAAACGGGCTCTCGTGACCATACCGCGGCAGTCTATAGTCTCCCCTTCTAGCATTTCTCTGCTCATACTACACGCACTAGCTTTTGCATCACAGCAAGGATGTTTTTGTATTCATTACGCGCATTACCAATCAGACCTTACCAATTATTGCTTGAGCCAGATTCAGCCCAAAATAATGAGCATTTTGCTATTTCTGTGCTTATATCATAGCTAACACGCTTATTGTACAAATCGTGCACGATGGTACACAACTAGCCTATCTATGTGCTACTGCAATCCCACACTCACCTCGCACGAGTATAGTATGCGAGGCGCTAATAGCCCCAGCTACCACCCTAATCCAGCTTCACCCCTGAATACACCGCCCGCGTTGTCTCATCAATCTCATGACGTAGCTGTGGGAATGGCACACCCTCACGCGCCGTGACGCCTTCGAAGATCCAGAAGACGCGCTCGCTAAAGCCCCAGCCACAGGCCGGCGGCATGCCGTATTCCAGCATCTCCACGTAGTCGATATCTAGCATCATGGCTTCCTCGTCGCCCGCATCGCGCATTTGCTGCTGCTCCACAAAGCGGTTCAGCTGGTCGATCGGGTCATTCAGCTCGCTAAAGCCATTGCCAAGCTCGCTGCCAGCAATCACCGGCTGGAAACGCTCCACCGTTTGCGGGTTATCCGGGTTGGTTTTAGACAGCGGGCTGATAAACTTCGGCGTATTAACCAGCCAGACGGGCCCAGCCACGCCTTTACGGATATTCTTCCACAGTTTATCGATGCCGCGCGGGATGGAATCGGTCTTCTCTACCTCTAGGCCATGTTCTTTCAGCTTAGCAGCAACTTCCTCAATCGTCGTATTATATACATCAATATGATAATGCTTATGGATCACCTCGGCATAGTCCCACACCTGCCACTGGCCGCTCATATCGACCTCAAACTCGCCCAGGGTAAACTGCAGCGTACCAAAGGTTCGCTCCAGCACATACTTGTACATGTCTTCCATAAAGCGCATGCCCCGCTGCCAGTCCCAATAGGCGGCGTACCACTCCATGGCGATATGCTCGGGTAGGTGCTCGTCCGAATAATTCTCGTTGCGAAAGCGCGGGCCAATGTCATACACCTTCTCGAACCCTGCCCCCAGCAGGCGCTTGAGCGGCAGCTCGTGGCTAATCCGCAGGTAGAACTGCTGGCCGTCCAGCGCGTCCATGTGGGTCACAAACGGGTTGGCATCCGCCCCACCGGTGGTGTGCTCCAGCACCGGCACGTTGACCTCAGTAAAGCCGTGTTGGTTGAGGTAATCGCGCGTCGCCTGCCAGAACGTGCTGCGGCGGTAAAAGCGCTGGCGCACCGCCGGGTTAACATTCATATCCACATAACGGCGGCGGAAACGCTCTTCTTTATTCTCCAGCTTTTCTGGCAGTGGCCGCAGGGTTTTGGTCAGCAAGCGCAGCTCGCGCACCCCCACCGAAATCTCACCCGTCTTCGTCCGCAGCACCGTGCCCGTCGCCTCGACAAAATCGCCGGTATCAAGCAGCCGCAGCTGCTTCATACCAAGGATACCGCGCGGAGCGTCGAGCTCGGCCATCGTATCGCGCTGCAGGTAGAGCTGCACTTCGCCACTCGCGTCTTGCAGCTTAATGAAGGCCAATTTACCAAAGCTGCGGATAGACAGCACACGCCCCGCCACCGATATCTCCTGGCCAGCCAGTTCATCGTACTGCGAGACCACTGTCGCACAATCGTGTGTGCGCTCAGTATGTGCTGGGTAGGGGTCAAGGCCGAGCTCGCGCAGCGCTGCTAATTTTCGTAATCGTTCGTTTCGGTAATCTTGTAATGTCGCCATAATTGCTTGCTATTATAGCGGAGAATGGGATGGTTGTCGACTAGGACGACAGCTTCCGCTCTGCTCCACCAAGTTCTCAGCGCAGTGCGACGCACAGCAGCCAATCTCTCCCCTATTTTGATTGCGAAGAAGTAGGTGGCGGTGCGCAGGCAATTGCGTGTGCGCCAGGGCCAGCTGCAGTCGTCGAGGCCTGTGTCTTTGCACCCGTACGCCCGATGTGGGGTGATGTCGTCATATTCCAGCCACCCTTGCCAGTCTTGCTTGGGCCAGTTGCAATGGCAATTGGCACCTGCTGCGGCTCACCTTCTGCGCTGGATGGATACACCAGTGTCGCTTGTGTCCGCTCTTGTGCACTGGTCGAGAAGGTAATCATCGTAAGCCGCGTCGTGCTGCCATCAGGGTTTGTGATGGTTGTTTGTGGCTTCTCTGCCGTCACAGATATCTCTTGGCGGGTTGTATCGCGGCAATGCGTCTCGCCAGTAGCCGGGTCGGTCACAAAGGGGCTCTCTGCATACTCTGCCAACTCACCAGAGGTAGGGTGCGCCACCGCGACCAGGGTTTTCTCGCCATGATGGTAGTGCTGATGGCCAAGATAGCCACCACCAATCAGCGCTGCAGCAGCTGTCGTCAGTGCAGTGAGCCGCCGCAGCGCTAAGGGTGTATCGTGCTGAGATTTCGGCTGATTATGCTCATGGTTTAGCCAATTATGTGTATGCTTCTTGTGGGAGTAACGTGCGTGTCGTGGTGTGTATCGAGCCATCGTCGGTCTCCTTGGGCTATTATGGTTGATCCTCTATCATAGCATAACATAGACGATAATGCAATGATGGTGAATTGCTTATGGTTGAGGATGATTCTTGTACATTGCCCACAGATTGAGCACTATTAGGCTGAGCTTTCTACGTATATTTGCGCCTTTCTCATGCCAAGATCAGAGGTCAGTTACTCACCATGAGCTTTCTCGTGCCATCAAGCAAATGCAATAGGAGAAAGGCAAACGCACACCATAAATAAACCACAAGAGCCAGAGACATGCGCCATGTGCGAATCAACCCCTACCTCTGCCAGTTGCCAACAAAAAACCGAGCAGCTCACACTGCTCGGCCTATTATCTTGAGATACGCTTATTGCACTTGCTGGATGGTGTAGGTAATCTCGCCCTTGGGGGTAGTGATCGTCACCTGCTCGCCTGCGCGATGGCCCAGCAAGGCTTGGCCAAGGGGTGATTCATCGCTGATCTTATTCTCCAACGGGTCGGCCTCAACCGGCCCTACCACTGTGTAGGTCTTCTCCAGCCCAGCGTCTGAGGCGAGGGAGACGGTGCTACCCAGGTGGATGGCGCCGGTGCTTGGGGCGGTGATCTGCTCGGCATTGAGCAAGATCTCCTCGATCTCGGCAATGCGCGTTTCCACTACGCCCTGCTCCTCGCGGGCGCTGTCGTACTCGGCGTTTTCGCTCAGGTCGCCGTAGTCGCGGGCCTCAGCAATCTTCTCGGCAATCTCGCCGCGGCGGCCCTTCAGCTCCTCCAGCTCTGCCTCGAGCTCTTGGCGGCCAGCATCAGTAATCTGGTAAGTTTTTTTCATTATCTTCATACTCCTTTCTTGCAAAGTCGGTGGGGCAAGCCAGGGGCATGGCTATGCCTTGCGACAAGCTCCGCAATGGTTACCTAGTGTAGCAAGCAATTGGCTCGTCGTCAAGCGCTGCTGCTCACCCGTCCGGCGGTCTACAACCTCCCACTCTCCTGCCTCGAGCAGCCGATCGCTCACCGTGACGCGGGTTGGCATGCCGAGTAATTCGGCGTCGGCAAATTTCTCCCCGGGGCGGGCGGCGCGGTCGTCATACAGCACCGTAATGCCAGCCTGCTGTAGTGTGTCGTAGAGCTCATCTGCTGCTGCGACCGATTCCTTGCCAATCTGCACCAGGTGCACGCGGGCTGGGGCTACTTCCTCGGGCCACACCAGGCCCTTGTCGTCAGCGAATTTCTCTACAATCACGCCCATCACGCGGGTGATACCAATGCCGTAGCTGCCCATGTAGGCGTGGTGCTGGCGGCCGTCCTCACCGGTAAAGACCAGGCCCATCTCCTCTGATTTTTGGGTACCAAAGTTGAAGATATTGCCCACCTCGGCCGTGCGACGTTTTTGGTAGACTTCGCCAGTCTCAGGCGAAATATCACCTTCTTTCGCGAGTTTAATCTCGACGAACTCAGTTGGTCGCGGTATATCACGGCCCCAGTTAGCGTTATAGGCATGCTGACCAGTTTTATTGGCACCAGTTTCAAAGTTCACCATATCTTCACATGAATCATCGACAAACAGCCGCACATTCTCAGGTAGATTATATAGCCCAGCAAAGCCGAGCTTCGCCCCTGTTGTTGCCTCAATCTGTTCACCATCCGCCAAGCGAAGCCACGATACGTTCGCCACCGCCTTAAGCTTATCTTCGTTGATTTCATAGTCGCTCCGTACGACCGCCAGCAACATACCATCTGGCGAATCGTACAACATTGACTTAGTGCTAGCTGTGCGCGGAATGTCCAGCGCTTTCGTCAGTGCTTCCGCACCGATGATATTTTCGTCATCTAACATGCCTAATGGTTTCATGACAGCACCAGCATCCGGGTTCGGCGTTGCACGCACTGGTGCAACTTCGGCGTTATAGGCAACATTCGTACTTGGCACGATGAAAATATCGTCCTCACCCGCCGCGCAAATCGTCTGGAATTCGTGGCTAAACTTAGTAAACGCCCCACCGCTGGCAAAGGTAACATAGGTGTCGTCCCCCAGGCCAAAGCGGTGGTAGCAGCGCTTATAGGCCTCGATAACCGCTTGGTAGTAGGCCTCCAAATCCTCCTTGCTAGCGTGGATGCTGTACATATCCTTCATGATAAACTCACGCCCGCGCATGATGCCACTCTTGGCGCGCAGCTCGTTGCGGAGTTTGTTCTGGAATTGGTAAACGCTGATAGGTAGGTCTTTGTAGCTTTTGAGGTAGCTGCGCAGCAGTTCGATAATCGGCTCCTCGTGCGTCCAGCCAAAGCCGACCTCAGTGCCATCCTGCAGGTGCGACTTAAACCACACATCCACCAGCTCATCGCTCCAGCGGCCGGTCTCCTGCCAGAGCTCCTGGCGCTGCAGGGTGCTCATCAGCAGTTCTTGGCTGCTGATGCGGTTCATTTCTTCGCGGACAATCTGCTTGATATTCTCGAGCACGGCCAGGCCCAGCGGCGTGTAGGAATAGACGCCGGCCATCGTCTTGTGCACGTAGCCAGCGCGAATTAGCAGCTGGGCGTTGTGCGCCACCTCATCGGCGGGGGCTTGTTTGCGGGTACGGGTGAAGGTGTGTGATAATCGCATAATCTCTCTTATAGTAACACAAGATTGGCAAAAGTGGCATGCGGCTGCCAGGCTGAATGCTCATAATTTCATCTCGAAGCCAACCGCTGGCGCAGTCAGCTCGCCGAACCGAAAATGTTCCGGCCAGATAGAATGGTGGTGCTTTTCCGTATATTTGGTTGCTGGCCTCCAGATATTTTCTTGTTCGTTGAGCTCGCTCGCCAGCTCGTTCTTCCCTATCATCCCACCATAAAGACAAACACCGCCAAAAATGCAATCGTGTTCTTGACCATATGAATGAGGATGCCGGGCCATATTGTGCCAGTTGTATGGCGCAGTGCCACCAGCACTACGCTGAGCATCGCTACATCAATGCCAACGTTGAGCTGGCCATGCACATAGCCAAAGAGCCCACTCACCACCACGGTAATGAGCCACAGCGGCATGTGCGCGGCATGGAGCTTGCTATACAAATAGCCGCGAAACACCAGCTCCTCAGCCACTGGCGCTACCACCACCAACATTGCAAAGGCAAGCAAGCGCTCTGCGCCGTAGAGCTGCTGGTAGCCAAGATTCTGCGCCTGAGTCGCGTCAAAGCTGGGCAGCCACTGCTTGGCCGCCGCCAGCGCAATCATCGATAACACAATGTAGATAATGAAGCCCACCAGCGCCCAGCCAAAGTCGCGCCACTGCAGCGCGCGCCGCCACCCAAGCTGGCGCCAGGTGGTGCGAAAGCTCGCTGGCATCTTGGGCCGTGCGCGCCGCACCAGCCATGGTAGGCCAATCAGCAGCGCCAATGCCACCACATAGACCGCCGTTTGCATCATAATGAGCGGCAAGACCGGCACTGACTCTTGGCCATGAAAGAGAAGGTAGAGTACCACACTACAGAGTAACCCTGCCCCCATAAAGCTCAGCCAGACCCACAGCGGCCAACCGAGCCACGAGGCAACGCGCAGCAGGCGCTGGCGCGGTGTGAGCGGCGTTTTGGGCTGGGAGGAGTGAGCGGCTTTGGGGCGGAGAGCAACACGTATCATGAAGTGAGTTCCTTATGTATTACCATTACGCGATTGAGCAACCATATCTCCCCGCGGCGCAAACCTCCACGATAACGCTCTGCCCTACTACACTGCGTAGCCTGCATCAGTGCACCAACTTCCCTATATCAGCAATCGTCACGAGCACAATTAAGCCAAGCAAACACAAGAAACCAGCTGCTTGGATATTCTCTTCCATCTGCTTGCTGAGTGGTTTGCGCAGCAGGCGGAAGATCGCCATCACGGTCCAGCGGCCACCATCGAGCGCCGGAATGGGCAAGATATTCATCACTGCCAGCGATAGCGCAATGATCGCTGTCAGCAGCAGTACATGCACCACGCCAGCCCGCCCCGCTGCTGGGAAGATAATGGCAAAGATCCCCACCGGGCCAGCCACAGCATTACCCACTTGCGATAAGTTTTGCTTGGCCTGCTGGCTCGTCGCGCTGTCGCTGCTAAACTGCTGCACCAGGCCAGTAGCAAGGTTTACCACCATATCGCCCAGGCCTTGGAGCGTCACTCTCGTAAGCTGCGCCGTTGTCACCACACCGACAATTGGTGCCGACCAGGTGGCGCGGATTGTATCTTGCTGCTTGGTGAGCTCTGCCCCCAGGTAGCCTTTGCGGTCAGGGTTATCATTGCGCAGCGCCACCATGGCAGTGGCTTGCTTATCACCGCGGGAGTACACCACAGGCACAGTCTCGCCCTTGTGCTGGCTGGCAAAGTGCGCGAGGTCGGACGTGCTACGCACCGTTTGCCCAGCTAGTTGGCTAATTGCATCACCCTGGCGGAGGCCTGCCTTAGCAGCGGGCAAGCCAGGAGTAAGTGTGCCCAGCTGCACCGGGTGGTTACTCACCACTGCGTCGCTTGGTAGGTAAAATTGGTTGTCGATCATCTTGGGTAGGCCCACCCAGGCGAGGCCAGTAAGGAGCACCACTGCGGTCAGCCAGTTGACGGTCACGCCAGCCAATAAAATCTTGGTCTTCTGCCAAAAGGTTGCTGCGCCATAATCACCAGGTTGATCGGCCGCATCATGCTCGCCCTGCAGCTTAACAAAGCCACCCAGCGGCAGCCAGTTGAGCGAGAAGCGGACATTCTCGCCCAGAATACTTTTTTTGATCACCTTGCTATAAGCCTGCGGTGGAAAGCCAATGCCAAATTCCTCCACCACCACACCATTGCGCCGCGCCACAATGCCGTGGCCTAGCTCGTGCGTTGCCACCAGTAGCGTCAGTGCGATTACCCCAATAATAATACCAATGACTATTTCCATATTCCTCCTTCGTTATCCTCCAAAGCGTCGCTGCCGCCGGGCATACTCGGCCAGCAAAGCATCGACGTCGGCGTGCGTCATATCTGGCCACGGCTTATCCAAGAACAGCAGCTCGCTATATGCGCTGCGCCACAGCATGAAGTTGCTCAGCCGCTGCTCACCACTAGTACGAACGATCAAATCACACGGCGGCACATCCGGTGTATACAAAAATTGCTCAAAGATCTGGGCCGTTACCTTCTTGTGGACAGAAAGTGTTTTGCGTAAGCGATTGACCGCATCAATGATCTCCTGCTGCCCACCATAATTAAACGACAGAACCATCGTACCCTGCTGCAAATCCTTGGTGGCAGCCTCGGCAGCATCGATCGCCTTCTTGACCCGCCGGCTCAGACGCAGGCGCGTCCCCGCCACGCGGATACGCACCCCATGCTCGATGAAGATCGGCAGGTCTTGGTCGAGCATCGTCACCAGCAGATTCATCAAGTGTTTGACCTCTGGGCCGCTGCGATGCCAGTTCTCGGTGCTAAAGATATAGGCGCTAACGTACGGCACGCCACGCTTGATGGTAGTAAGGGCAATATCGCGCAGCTTCTCGTAGCCCGCGCTGTGCCCCTCTTGGGCTGAGAGGCCACGCTGCTTGGCCCAGCGCCGGTTGCCATCAACAATATAGCCCACATGTTGCGGCAAGTGCGTAGTAGCACTCATGCGTGGCTCCATAATAGGCATTTAGTTGCGGACGTGGGCAGAGAGAATGTCATTAAATTGTCAAAATATCCTTCTCTTTAGCGGCAAAGGCGGCTTCTATCGTGGCTTGGTGCTGCGCCATGAGGCGATCGATCTCCTTCTCCACCGCCTTCACGTCATCTTCACTCAGCTCCTTGGCTTCTTTGCGGCGCTTGGCGTCCTTCAGGGCGTCTTGGCGTACCCCACGCAGGGCGATGCGTGCTTCTTCCACCTTCTCGCTGGCTTGCTTAACTAGTTGCTTGCGGCGCTCCTCTGTCAGTGGTGGCACTGGCACACGGACGACGTGACCATCGTCGCTCGGGTTAAGGCCAAGCGCTTGATCGGCTCGGATGGCGCTGGCGATCTTTTGCAAATTAGCTGGGTCAAATGGCGTAATCTGCAGCAGTGTCGCCTCTGGTGCCGTCACGTTAGCCACTTGGTTGAGCGGCATACTGGTGCCATACGCCTCGACCATAACGCCATCAAGCATACTCGCATGAGCCCGGCCGGTGCGGATCTTCCCCAGGCGCTCCTCCAGGTGCTCTAGCGCATGGTTCATCTTTTCTTCGTAGGGGGTGGTATCAAACATCGCGATCTCCTTCTTGGTTTTCCTTTATTGTACCATTATTTACTATGGCATGAGGAGAGTTTGCAGAAAAATAGCCGGCATTGTTGCTCGCGCTTGCCAGATAAAATACTATTTGAGTGAAGCATCTCTCGGTCATTGCTTATCTAGGTCTTAATTCATAATCCTAGAGTCGGTACAGTGTCTTCACGACATACTCACTACACCGCAAATATTCCGGCCAGATGGTGCGAGAGGCTTACCCGTTCGTGTATTCGCTGGTCTCCATATATTTTCTTGTGCAGCGATCTTGCCGTGAAGACATACAAAAAACTATGAAGTACCAGTAGTTACCACCATCTCTTTTGCACTCCGCCCACATGGCGCAGTCGATAGGAGGAGGTGGATGAAGCCATAAAAAAGCGAGCGACACATTATCATGCCACTCGCTACACAAAATTCTAGCTTCGCGCGACTACTCTGTCACGCCCAGCTCAATCCGCTTGAACTGGCTAACGCGGACATTCTCACCGCGCAGTGCCACCTGCTCTTTGATGAGCTGGCCAACCGTCTTGCTGTCGTCGAGCACAAAGGCTTGCTCGGCCAAGACTTGCTCGGTGAAGTGCTTCTTGAGCTGCCCTTCGACGATTTGGTCGCGCATTGCCTCGGGCTTGCTGGCCAAGGCATCGCTGGCGAGAAACTCCTGCTTCTTGGCGTCGTACACCTCAGCTGGGATGTCGTCCATCGTAGCATAGCGTGGGTTCATCGCAGCAACCTGCATAGCAATCTGGCGCGCAAACTCCTTAAACTCGGGCAGGCGGGCTACAAAATCTGTCTCACAGTTGACCTCGACCACCACACCGATCCGACCACTGTGGACATAGCTCTCGATCAACCCTTCGCGGGTCTCGCGGTCGCCCTTTTTCTCCGCCTTGGTCAGACCCTTTTTGCGCAAAGCATTGAGTGCTGAGTCGAAGTCGCCTTCGGCCTCCACCAGTGCCTTCTTGGCATCGGTCAGACCAATGCCAGTCAGTTCCTTGAGCTTCTTGATGTCGTCAATCGTCACTGCCATGGTTAGTTCTCCTCCTTCGTTGCCTTGCCCTCGTTGACTGCTGCACTGAAGTAGTCGAGCATCAGCTGCAGGCTCTTGATCGCATCATCGTTAGCGGGGATAGGATAATCAACCAGGTCGGGGTTGGCGTTGGTGTCAACAATACCGATCACTGACACACCGAGCGTCTTAGCCTCGCGCAGAGCGTTGCTATCGGCCAAGATATCAAGCACCAGCACCAGGCCAGGCTTGCCATTGAGGTCTTTGATGCCACCGTATTTGAAGTTGAGGCTGTCGATCTCTTCTTGGTAGCGCTGGACTTCTAGCTTGTTATAGCGCTTCTCGAGGTCGCCACTGGCCATGCGGCGCTCCAAATCCTTGAGTTTCTTGATCTGCGCAGTGGTAGTCGTCACATTGGTGAGCATCCCACCGACCCAGCGGTTGGTCACATATGGCTGACCAACTGCCTCGGCAGCTTGGCGGGTGATGTCCTTCGCCTGCTTCTTGGTGCCAACGAAGAGGACTTGCTTGCCGCTTGCCACTGTCTTGCTAATGATGGGCAGCGCCACATTCAGTGCCTCGACCGTCTTGGCCAGGTCGATGATGTGGCTATCTTGCCGCTTGCTATGAATATATGGTGCCATCTTCGGATGCCACCGGCTGGTCTTGTGCCCAAAATGAGCACCGGCTTCAAACAAAGCCTTGATATCTGCCTGCACGGCCATATCGCATTACTCCTTTTTGCCTTGCCCCACACGGTATGGAGTGGTGTGGAGCTGTGTCGTTATGGTTAGTTACGAGAGAATTATAGCATACTATGCGTCATTCTCATAGGTATGTCTTCATTTTCTCATACAAGAAAGCTGTTAATATTCTAGACCGCTATTGATGCGTGCATCTGCTTCTGTATGTGCTTTGGCAATATCGACTGCTGGCAAATAACCAGCCCACACCGCAGTACGCATTGCATCAAGCGATGGCAGCTTACCATTTTGGAACATTGAGAAGTGTAGTGTTGGATTATTATGCCAATCACTCTCTTGCGAAAAACCTTGCACTGCACGCTCCATCGCATAATCAGCCGAGTTCATATGACTAATCATACCAACACCCAAAGACTCCGCAAGAGCAGCATAACGCTGTGCAAACACATCATTCTGCCCAATTGTCGTATACTCGCGCACGCCAAGACGTTCTTCTGTCATGCGGAGTGCTACTTCGCGGACAATCGCCTCATCGCTATATCCATCAGGGGTGATCCCATATTCAACAACGAGCTGAGCAATCACTTGCTTCTGCTTGTCGGTATAGTCATCTCGCGCGACATACTTACACCCCTCGCTGTCCTCAGCAATAATACTACCATCTTCTATATTTTCAACTGGTTCGACAACAAGTGCGCCAGGTAACACGAGAACTTCACCAGGGCTACGCGTAAAGTATGTATCTGAACTATTCATCGATACAGGCAAGCCATTTCTATCAATCATCTCTTGCATATTGGTCACAATAAGCTTATTGCTCCGATCCCATGTCCCATACGAATGCGATGCAACCTGCCCGTTTGGCGTAAAGTGTAGCGAAGAACGTGCATAAGGCTGCGCACTATCAGTGTGTGCAGCAAGTGGTTGCAAAATGACATTACCCTCATCATCACGCTCAACCCTATGTGATGTTGAGTGGACAAGCGCAACTTCGCTTGCACCCAGCATCTCAGAACCCTCAAAGGCTCGACTCTCCTGACGTGTCGCCCATCCTCGAGCAAGCGTAATCTCCACTTCTCGTTGCTGGGCTTCGAGTGTTTGATACAACATATTTAGCTTTCGATCAAGCAACTGCATAGCCGTGATGTCACCACAATACGCCGCAACCACCAATGCCAATCCATCAGTATTAGATGATTCTTCTGCTGGGTCGTTATTCTCATCGAAGGCAACCGCAGCAATCATCTCATCTGTCAAGCGTTGTATTCGTGGTGTACTGATGTCGCCTCGGCGCAAATTGTCCTCATATCGACCAATCAAGAACTGCTCATCAATGTCACCAATAATCCTCTCGCACAGTCTCATTACTCCCTCTGGTGTTGTCGTTGCAACTAAGCAACTGTCTCTATCGAGCTTCCGTGTAGAATACTGCTCAATCTGTTGCGCGACAGCTTCTTGATTGGCAGATAGCAGTGGATTCTTATACGTTTGGTCGGCATACACTGCGTGCGGCAACTGTGGTGCCTCGCCGCTATTGCGAAAGCAGAATCGCAGCCCATCTACCTCATACGTTGGCCGAATACCATCACCAAGATATTCTTTGCTAAGTTTAGTCTGTATATAGATTTCTTCGCTGGGGATGTGTCTTTGCTCACTCTGCTCATTATAGGCGAGTACTTTTTTTGGCTCACTCTGCTCGTGATGGTCTGGCAATGTTATATGTTCTGAGGCATGTGACATATACTATTCTCCTTATCTGATACTGATATAATACCACTTTCTCAACAGAATAGCTTAGTTTTATGGCTATCAAGGCATTGCTTTGACAACCCCCCACCCTCTCTGCTACAATATAGCGGTTATGAAAAGCAGTATTCACCCACAAACCTACCGCCCTGTCGTATTTAGCGATGATCAGGCGGGCTTTGCGTTTTTGACGCAGTCGACGGTCGCTACCGACGACACCATCACCTGGGAGGATGGCAACGAGTATCCACTCGTCAAGGTCCATATCTCCAGCAAGTCTCACCCATTCTTCACTGGTGAGGAGAAGATTATCGACACCGAGGGCCGGGTCGATCGCTTCGAGGCACGCCGCAAAGCTGCCGAGGCACGCCGCGCCGCTCTGGCCAACAAAGCCAAGAAGCAGAATGCCAAAAAGGCTGCCAAAGCCGCTCAAGCAAGTGCTGGCAAAGACGATTTCGCCAAGGCTGCGTAACAGCCTATACGCAGGCTCAGCATACAGCACCTTCTCTAGAGAAGGTGCTTTTTATTTCATCTTTTCTCCGCTGTTATTAGATTAACAAACAGAAATAAGCCTCCCCAAGCTGATCCTCTACGTATCAAGCGTGTAGTTGCCTATCTGCAGGAGTATAACGATGAAATAGCGAATACAAAAGGCGGCTCGCGCGTAATCAATGACGACGCTTCTTCACAGGACGCTGACGCAACAAGTATAGATCACTAGAGGTAAGTGCTCGGTTTTCCCCATAATTTACTAATTCATCAATTCCTCCAATAGCTCTTAGGGGCCTACCATAATCACTCCCAAACATACTGCTGCCACCCAAAGCACAAGCACCAACTTTTTGCACAGACTCCTGAACATTTCTTAGGCCAATTTCCTGCTTCTGCTCCTCCGTCCAGCCATAAACATCAAGAGTTTTGTTTGCTCTTGCAAAAACAAGCTGTATCATCTCTCCTACGGTCGGCTCCAAACCTAACTGCTCCAAACATTGCGAGTAATAATTCATAAACATTGCTTGGATAGCATCATTCTGCTCACGAGAAAAAGGCTTTCCATCACGAGACAATTCGATAGCTTCTTGCAAATACGCTTGGTCTGCCTCGCCTATCGTTGCACCCAAGGCTTGCACATGTCTTGCCGTACGACGAATATAGCTCTCTGCTTGCTGGGGTTTCCTGGGCTCACTCTGGGTTGTCATATCTACAAGTGGTTGGCTCAGCGCTTGGTCTGGCAACATAATTCCAGCAATTTTATCTGGCTGCACATGGCTCACCCTTATCTCGTCCAAAAAGCCGCCATAGTCGCCCGTTGGGCGTTTATGCCTTGTATCAATTGCAAGGCTAATCCCATTTTGAAGTGTGTAGGTATAAAACGAATTAGCTGGCCTATCAGCCAACCACGCAGCGACAGGTGCAACAGACAAACACACACAATGAGCTTGCTGGTTATCAGCAGGCTCTAAGCCGGACTGGAGGATCGATTCGAGCCCGGCAAAGTCATAGCCACGCAGGGCATGCCATGATATCTCGTGAGTACGTATTATCTCTTGAGATGGTTTTTGCTGTAGCTGCTCACGTCTATTGCTAATTTTTTCTGTCATATCGCTGAAATGTCGCTTGAGTGATAATGTTGCTATATAATTGTTTATACTTTTATCATGTGTATGGAGGTGCTACTTCCCTCGAATAGGTCTATAGCTCCGCTTCCGTAGTCGCAGCACTGTCCCGCCCAATCGTCCTGCTAAGCCTTTTTTCGTCTGCGCCTCAGCAACGTCTGCCGTTATAATATCGTGCATTTTACGCAGTTCAGCATAAAACTGCTCTGGGTTGTCCTCTAGTGTCCAGGTGTGCTCATAGTTACCCGCATCAGGGCCTTGCCATACATACTCAGTTCTCCGTATGGTACCGCCCTGCAAGACGGTTCTGATATCACTATGGTTTGGGTTATTCGTTGCACCACCGATGTGCTCGCGGCGCACCCCAACTTGCGGCTCGCCCTGCTCACGTGTTGCAACAAAGCAGTTGCCGCCATCTCGAATAATCTTCACACTCATCGCTGGGTCATCAGTGCCCTCAAGCAGATAATCTTCAAGGATACTTGGGCGCGTTATTTCGCCTGCTTCTTCTGTGGCATACTCTTGCATCTTGTCCAAGATCGCCGCCATAACGCTGCGTGCTTTTTCGTGCAGCTCATGAACCTCGTTAGTCTCTACTATTTCAACCGTAGGTTCTTGGGCAGATGTTGCTTCATCCTCTGATGGTTGGTCTATTCCCTTTCGCGATGCAATAAATGTTTCGAGCTCCATTTTGAGCTGCAGTGCTTCATCACTTGCTGGGTCAATTTTTTCAATCATTGGGAGAGACCGTTTTTTCTCGACCACTTGCGCGTCTACTGTATGGCCACTCTCCTCAGTCGAATCCTTGCGGCGCACTTCGGCCGCCACACGCTCATCCTCGCTGTGCGTCAAACGGAAGAACCTCACACCATCCTCTCCCACTACTGCACCAGTTGCACAGTTCTTGTCCCAGGCAAAGTCTTTCATGGTAGGCGCTGGCTGCGCTTCGCCAATCATATTTGCCGAGAGTTTAAAGAGTAGCACTGTACCGTTCTTCTGACGCTCTCCGTTATCATTCGTCTGGTTCTCATCAAAGGTATCAAACGCTACTACAGCCGTATGCATTTCTACTGGTATACCATCTGCTTCATGAATAGTACTGTCATGGGGCGCAAAGAACTGAGCCGTTACCTCTACTGGCGACGGAAACGTCTTTTCCTTAGCTAACGTGTAGTCTGCAAAGCTACAGCCAAAACAAATCCTGAACCGATCAAGAAAACTGTCATCACCCAATACCAATGTATTTATACTGTACACCTCTGTGCTGTCTGGCTGAGCAAGCGCTGTTTGCAGCTCACCTGCCATGCGTTCTTGCCCACTCCTATCATAGGCTTGCTCCGTGAGATGCTTCGTATTATAATATTTCATCACTGATGACTGCTCGCCTTTGTTCATCGCTTTTGCTCCTGATTTTTGTTCACATTATACTAATACCATATAAGGTACTCTCTCTCTCTCTTAATTTGTCAAGCTATTATGCAATAATTGCATGTACAAGCAAAAATATCTGAATCCTCACACATATTCTCTTTTCTACCAAAGCGACGGAGTGGTAGGCGATCGTATAGAGCTGGTAGTTACTCTGCAACTTCAGGATATCCAATAGCTCAAGAGTCACCCCCCCGTGGTATAATCATTAGTATATGCCCAAAATTTCTCTCGATATCGCTACCCTGACGGCTGAGCGCGCTGCGCTGGAGCAGTTTCTTGCCCAGCCCGATGCGTATAGTGCACCCGATTTTACCGCCAAGAATAAGCGCTTTGCGGAACTCGAAACCATCATTGCTACTGCTACCAAGCGCGCTACCGTGGAGCAGCAGCTGGCCGAGGCGCGTCAGCTCGCTCAGGGCAACGATGAGCTCGCCGAGCTCGCCAAGCTCGAGATTCCCGAAGACGAAGCCACCATTGCCCAGCTAGACGACGAGCTCTTCGTCCTCCTCACCCCTAAAGACCCTAATGACGAGAAGAATATCATCATGGAGATTCGGGCTGGCGCGGGTGGTGACGAAGCCTCGCTCTTTGCGGCCGAGCTCTACCGCATGTATCTGCGCTGGTGTGAGGCGCATGGTTACCGCACCGAGCTGCTTAGCGAGTCCGCCAACGACTCTGGTGGGTACAAAGAAGTCATCTTCAAGATTTCGGGCGATGCACCCTACGCCAAGCTCAAGTTCGAGGGTGGTGTGCACCGCGTCCAGCGTGTGCCCGTTACCGAGAGCCAGGGGCGCATCCACACCAGCACCGCCACAGTAGCAGTCTTGCCCGAGGCAGAAGAGACAGACATTACCATCAATCCCAATGACCTCCGCATCGATATCTACCGCTCGAGCGGCCACGGTGGGCAGAGCGTCAATACAACCGACTCAGCCGTGCGCATCACCCACCTCCCCACTGGTATGATCGTCACCAACCAAGATGAGAAATCACAGATCAAAAACCGCGAGAAGGCTATGAGCGTCCTGCGCTCGCGCCTCCTCCAGCGCAAGATTGATGAAGAAAACGCCAAGCTTACCGCCGAACGCCGCGCTCTAGTGGGCACCGGCGACCGCAGCGAAAAGATCCGTACCTACAACTTCCCCCAAGATCGCATCACCGACCACCGCATCCGCTACAGCCGCAGCAACATCCCCGCTGCCCTCGGTGGCGATATCGACGACATCATCGAGCGCCTCCAAAGCTACGAGCGCGAACTAAAGGCTCAAGGGGCGGAGCAGTAACACTTCGCCTGCTATTCTTGTTTGTCATCTCTACTTCTTCCGCTATAGCGAATCTACTATTCGCCGTCTGCGAACGTAGAAACAAAAAACAGAGGAAAGATTATAGAGAGGCAAAGAAAGATAAGATGGTATTAATCGATATCTTCACGCGCGTGGTGCTTGCGCTCACTCCACACAGCCGGTGCCACGTCCCCTCGCTTGCGTCGAAAGCGCCGACCTGCGCGACGAGCCTGCCATTCTTCTTTATTGCACACGTTACCCGCTGCAGCAAGGATGATACCACCGCCTGCGAGCATCACACCATATAAGCCAAGCGTTGCGACTGTCTCGAGCGGTACCGCCTGCTCAGCCCCCGCAGCCATCTCTTGAGCGACCATAGTTCCGACTGCTCCTGCTGCAATAGCCCAGCGATGGTGCTGCGCCCACTGCATTGCATGCGTGCCAAGGTTATAATACGGCGAATCAAGTGGCGATGGCGCACCCACAAGGCGTTTACCCGCATGATATAACTCATGAGCTACAATCTCCGTCATTTTCTCTGGTGCGGTATTGTATCGCACCGCAATAGCTGCTCCATCCTGCAGAGGTGTTGTATACCCATGAAGACCGGGCGCAAGGTGCGCGCTGTCTTGGGGTTGAGCAATCACTATGCTCACATCATCCCACCGATCGGCCGGCACTCCAGCAGCTGTAGCCGCTTCGTGTACTACTGCCGGAGCATAATCCACCACTGCGTCAGGAGGCAGCTGCCTGCCGAGCCCCATCTCGAACGACACCGGCACTGCTTGTGCTGGTACCACAATACCATCAGCCCGATACCGCGCACCATACGTCCAGCCCATAATCCCGTCTGTATAGCTATCCAGCGCCTTGTGCTTTTCTGCCATATTATGGCAGTATACCGCATTTATCCATTATTTGCCACACTCTACCCTGTCTGTTATAACGTGTAGTATTCATTAACTTTAGATCATTATGGAGTAGTATGACATACGATTATTCCTCCAGTTATTCTTCAGCCCCACCATACACGACGGTGGCCAGCAGCCCCCTCGACCCACTAGTGTGGGTGATGGTTATTATTATGCTCATCCTGAGCTTTGCCGTGATGGCCGTCGTGCTTGCCTCGATGTGGCGAATATTCACCAAAGCTGGCAAGCCAGGCTGGGCTGCCCTTATCCCTATCTACAATACCGTTGTGCTCATGCAGATCATCGGTCGGCCTGAGTGGTGGGTGTTGCTGTTGTTTGTACCTTTCGTCAACCTGTATGTCGCTGTTGTGTCGACGCTCGAGCTGGCGAAGTCCTTTGGCAAATCAACTGGCTTTGGCGTGCTGATGCTATTCTTCCCAGTTATTGCATACCCAATGCTCGGCTTTGGCTCTAGCCAGTATCTTGGGCCGGTTGCACCTCAGCCTGCACCATACTATCCACCACAGCAGCCACCGCAGGCCTAAAGCCCCAACACATCACTAAGCAAAAGAGCCAGCATAACACTGGCTCTTTTTTGTGACCTCTGTTTATTGTACGAAATTTGCAGTGAAAGCAAATCGTTGTTACAATACAAGTAGAAAGGAGGAAATATACTATGCCAACAGGCAAACCAATTCAGTACGACTGGGGCTGGTGGGATCTACCCGAGTGGCCTCTAGTCAAGTGGCCTCGATAGCACGATGAGGAAAACCCTGTGTGTGCTACACCCTTATTGGGCTACATACCTCTAAGAGGGGGAGCTACAACCATATAGTAGAAACCACACAACACAAGGAGACAAGGATGGGCAAGTATAATCGTTGGTGTTACGCTAATCCAGTACAATACTGGCACATGCGTCACGATGTTTCTTGCCTGGCTACAATCAGCTACACCAGAGTGTGTAGTTATTTTTTGGTTCATCCTATAGCGTATAGATAAATTTTTGAGCGCGCGTCTATACGAAGCGTCTCCTCAGGAACAAAGCACCTCTTGGACGAGAGGTGCTTTGTCGTTGTGTCGGCAAAAATGCTTCTTACGCGGCGTCCTCTGCCTCGGCTTGTTTGCGTGAGGTTTGGCGCGGCGTAGCGGTCTTTTCGAATGAGCCACCAGCTGCCTCAAGCGCAGCTACCACACTCTTCGACGCACCTTGCGTCTGGAGCACGAGCTTGGCAGTCAGTTCACCACGAGTGATTACCTTCACGCTGTGAAATGGCGTCTCAATCAGCCCAGCTTCGTACAGCGCAAAGTTATCAACAGTGCCCGACAGGCTGTTGAGATGGTCGCTATACACCACCTGAGCAGGGGTGCGCAGGCTCTTAAAGCCACGTGCCTTTGGCACTGCTGTAGCAATACCATTCTGCCCACCCTGGAACATTGGGCGCAGCTTCTTACCAGTACGGGCGTTTTGACCCTTGGTACCACGGCCAGCGGTCTTGCCACCACCAGCGGCAATGCCACGGCCAACGCGCTTGCGATCTTTATTGGCTGCGATGTGGAGTTCGTTGTATTTCATCTACTTGCCCTCCTTTGCAGGTTGCTTCTTGACGCCAACCCACTGCTCACGCGGCACCATGCTGCGCAGGGCTTCTACCGTAGCATAGGCGATGTTTACCTTGTTGGTGCTGCCCAGGCTCTTCGAGAGCAGGTTGCGGATGCCCGTCACACCAATGACGGCACGCACCACACCACCAGCGATGATACCCGTACCAGGCGCAGCTGGCTTAATAAGCACGCGCGCACCACTGAGCTTAACTTCCATCTCGTGTGGGATGGTCTCATTCACCACTGGAATAACGACGAGGTGCTTCTTGGCGACCGAGGTTGCCTTGGCAATGGCAGTCTGCACATCGGCACCCTTCGCCACACCAACACCAACCTTATTCTTGCGGTTGCCCACCACCACCAGCGCCTTGAAGCGGAAGCGGCGGCCACCCTTAACGACACGCGCCACGCGGTCGATGTTGACAACAACTTCTTCAAATTCCTTTGGCGTGTCATCACGCTGGTTGCGCCGGTCATCGCGGCGACCACCCCTGCCCCGACCACGCTGGTTGCGCCGGTCATTTGGGCGAGATGTAGTATTTGCAGGTCTGTCTGCCATACTAAAACTCCAATCCTTCCTTGCGGGCAGCGTCTGCCAGGGCGCTCAGGCGGCCAGCGTACTGGCGACCATTGCGGTCGAAGACGACTGCACTTATCTTTGCTTTTTTGGCCTTCTTGGCGATATCTGTGCCCACCTTAGCGGCCTTCTCCGTCATAGTGCCGGTTGCTTTGGTACCAACAGTCGTGGCAGCAGCCAATGTTGCGTGGGCGTCATCATCAATAAGCTGCGCGCTCACGTGCAGGTTGCTAATCGTCACACTCAAACGTGGGCGCTGAGCCGTGCCGTGTACGCGAGCCCGAACGCGGCGCTTGCGTAGGTCACGATTCAGGAGTTTTTTTGCTAATGCGTGTGCCATTATTTCTTACCTGCCTTCCCTGCTTTGCGCAAAATTTGCTCACCAACGTACATAATGCCCTTGCCCTTGTATGGCTCTGGCTTCTTGAGAGCGCGGATCTCGGCGGCGACTTGGCCGACCTTTTGCTTGTCGATACCCGTCACGACAATCACCATTCGCTCGTTCGTTACATTAACTCCCTCTGGAGCTTTGTAGTGGACTTCGTGGCTAAAGCCCAGGCTCATCGTCAGCTCGTTGTTGCTCGACGAAACCCGAAAGCCCACACCTTTGACCTCGAGGCGCTTCTCGTACCCCTGGGTCACGCCAATCACCATGTTGTTGATGAGGGCGCGCATCAGCCCATGCTGGGCCCGAGCAGCCTTAGACTCATCCTTGGGATGAACCGTCACCTGTCCGTCCTCGACCTTCACCTCGACCGCTGGCGTAATGAACTGCGAGAGCTCACCTTTGGGGCCCTTGACGACCACATCACCAGAGTCAACCGTGATTGTCACACCCGATGGAATCGCCACCGGCAGTTTTCCGATTCGACTCAGACTCATTGCTTACCTTTCGATTAGTAGCCAGCAAAATGTTTGTCTCGTGCTGCCGGCCGCTCTCCACAACGAACAACCAGAACGCAAAACTCCCGTTTCACTCGCAAAGTTAATATCTTGCTAATTGTACCACAGATGGTGGGGAGAGTGCAAGGCTAGAAAAACACCAGCGGCGAAACCTTAGCACGACCCATACCAATACACCCTTCTCACCCATATCTCCATCAAATGAACCGCAGGGGCAAAAGCTCATACAAGCAAGACGGGCCGTCCAGCTAATTCTCTTTAGAGATTATACACCTACCCCCGAGCAGCATCAAACTGCTCAGGCGTCAAGAGGATCTCGCCCGTCGACTGTTGGTAGAGCGGGATGTAGCGGCCACTCCGGGGAATGATCTGCCGCACGTGCTTGATTGCATCGGCAACTTCCTCCGCCGTCCAGTCTGTACTCCGATCGCGAATCACAATACTCTTGACCTCTGTTGTCGCCATACTCGCGAAGCTCTGGTACTGCTGAGTATGCTCACGCGACAGGTGCACCTGACCAGGCTCTGGCTGGGCCAGAATGAGGTTGACGAGGCCATAGGGGTCATTGGGTCAATCGTATCATCATAGTGCGCACGGCTCCGCAGCGGCAGTGCAGTCGGCAATGTCGCAAGCGGTGTCGGCCACCGGAGGTCGGCTCGTTGTAAATCCTGCGTATTCAGCAGCTCCACAGCCCGCTCGGCCGCATAATACCATAGCGCATCAGGCAATTGGTCTTGGTGCGGCGTTACTTCGCAGGGTGATGGAGGTGATACTTCGTATGATGGCATGGCGTTCTATAAGATACTTCGCTTCGTTTTTTTGCTTTCGTTCTGAGTGCTTGCGCATTAGTATGTGGTATTTTTGATGGAAAAGCAAGGTTGGGGGTTCGTTACAAAATCCGCCGAGATATGAGCCGGCGCAACGCCCCTATCTTGGCGACAGTATCTTCGGATGGGTTGGCAATTTCAAGGCTATACTTCTCTGGCATCTTTATACGATATGTTGTTATCGTATCGTTGTTGCCTTCTCCATCGTCTGCTTCACTATGCAAGGCCTCTCTCACTTCTCGTACGAGCGCAAAACCAAAGTTTCTCTGTAGCTCAGAACCTCGCTCACTTGTAATATAGTCTACTTCTACACCATAGGTTCGGAGGATCTCCATCAGCTCCGTGTGTGTCTCCTCAGGAAATGACCACTGTGTTATGCTCTTTCTGGTAACCTCAGTGTCGTAAGTGAACTCAGTTGGCTCAATGCCATTGCGCTCTGCTTGCTGCCGCATTTGGCCAAACTCGTCCTGGGTGAGAGGGTCATTTATATGAGTCATCAGGCGCAATTCTTCATATGGTATAAGCATCGGCTTCAGACTGATGTGCGCTACATCGCCACCAGTGCTTGATTTGCCACAATAGACAGCAAATCGATCGGTATCCGCCTGAGAGGATAGTTCTATCTGATAGATATAGCTATCGTCTTCGTGCGTACCAGCCTTAATCACGCTCCAGCACTTAATTTCTTCTAGCCAGGGGCACTCGTATTCATAGTCATTTGTTTGCCGAAATTGCTCGTACTGTCGGACTGCAAGCGCTGGAATACTATGTCTTTTTAGTGGATCAAGAATGACCCGCTGCAGAACTTCCTTGTCCATCTCGCTACCAAATGGCATATAGAACTGGCGCAAATCAGCTGCAAGCTCCTCAAGGCTATCGTATAAGAAGCACTGGCGACATAACACGCTTTGTTCCATATCTTGCCGACGGGATGTATCAAGCTGCCGAGCTTGCTCATCCGTATTACTCTTTGCGGCACCAATCGCCTCTGCGATACCGTCTTTCGTCTGCCATTGTTCAGCAAAATCGATACGATCCACCCCAGCTGCCCGCAGCGCACGTGCAAGCTCTCGTCCTGCCGGAAATACTTCTACATCGGCCTGTCGCAAGCGCATATCGCAATATGCATCTCGCCACGAAGTAAATATATCATTTAGTTGCCCTTGATCCTCACCGATCCGCGGGTGGTTACGTATAAACTCAGCAAAATCATCCTTCGTTGGCAAGACAAACCCCAGCTGCTCTTGGTAGTGCAGCACATCTGGATGCGACGACGTATGATTATCAAACCAGTCGTCCAACACTGTCCTCATTGTTGTTCGCGCTTGGTCAACCACCGCTGGATCGGCCACTTCACTTTGCTCTGCAATCAGTGCAGAGAGTTTCCATTGGTATGCTTGTTTTGTTGTTGCACTGCCTGTAAAATCGAAGGTATCTAGCTGATCAAGTGCAGTGTTATAATGTGATGGGTCATTTGCTACATAATCCTTCAATGTCTTGAATATCTGCTGAAAATCACTTGGCGGCTTTGGTGTATACGGATCCTTTAGCTCTTGTAGTCTATGTGGGATTGGTAACTCGCGCGTCATGATGCACCTATATTATGTATTATTCACTGTTGATTTATACAGTACTCTCTATCCCGCCTATTGTCAACTGATCAACTATTGTATACAGCTTGCCACAAGCACTTTGGAGAACGCGGTGTATGCCTCTAGCAGACCTTCAACAGTCCTTATTCCTACTACGCTACAATCTCTACCAAGAGATAGCCTTACAAGCTTATTGAAATAAATAGAAAAGGATGCCACTATATGCTATGATGTTGCCATGGATAAGGATTCTTCACAAACGCCACCACCATCTCACGATGCTATATCGCAGCGTCACGATGACACATCACACCCTCAGTCTGAGACGGCACATCAGCAAAACAGCTTGGCGCAGCTACCACACCGCTCGCGCTTTGATCGCATGACGTGGCCAAAATTGATAGCCTGGCTAGGTGGTATCTATGTATCAGCGATGGTGATTGAGTACGGCTTAATATCCAGCCTAAGCTATATTCACGAATCGTTCCATCCCTATCATAATTCGCCTATCTCGATCACCTCGATCGTTGGTGCGCTTATGCTTATAGTTATGGCCTTCCTCGTGACATTCCCACTCTGTGCGCTGGCTATCATTATACACTTCTCCGTTAGGCGAGACATCTTAAGACTTGCAGCCTCCCAAAACACAGCGGAGCAACCCCAAGGCAACACACCGCAACCTCAAACTGAGGTAGCAAAGAACGTACCAGTCGACCCCCTCCCTCGGTTCGTCGACCGTTTGACGTGGCTGCAAGCAGTTGGGGTGGCGGCTGGTGTATTTGTTGTGTCTGTGATGGTGTTCGGTATTCTCGTTAAGCTATCTGGCGCGGATCCTTTGGATGGATTTATGGGAGGTACTCGTCATAATTCAAGCACTCAAGACTTGATTCTTGGACTAGCGTATTTCCAACCTGTAGCAAACGTACTGCTGTTTGCTCTATACTTTGCCGTGAGGCGAAAGGACGTGCCCATCTTACTACGCGCAGCACTCATTGTGCTACCACCCCTACCTCTCGGGTACATTGGTATGGTAGCAGCGATGATAGCTGCTGCTCCCTCTTATTAAATTGGGACATCAGCGTGAGATACTATAAAACCTCGCAGCCTCTCTCATCGCTTCATCTGCTGGAGCGTGAGAATCGATCATGACGATTGATTATCAACCCTGGCATCAAGAGTCAAGAGGTCGATGTTTGAGAAATATCGCCCCTTTGAGCGTTCCTGAGGGGGGAGTATGAAGAGATGACCCGTGAGTAATGAGCAAGGTTTTTGAGGTTCATCGTATGCACCACCGCGATAATGCCGCGTGCTGTCTATCACAAAAAGCGCCCAGGATTTTCTCCTCGGCGCTTTCATTTTTGCTGGCTTTGTGCGGATTAGTAGATCTTCATCAGCACTTCGCCACCAAGCTTGTGCTTGGCTGCTTCGCCACCAGTCATGACACCCTTGCTGGTGCTGACGAGGACGATGCCGCGACCTTGCTTGACCTTAGGAATGTCGGCAGCAGCCACGTAGACGCGGCGGCCTGGCTTGGACACCCGGGCTAGCTCGGTAAAGGCTGGGCTCTCGCCGGCGCGGTTGATCGTGACGACCAACGTACCGCGGGGCTTACCAGCCTCGACGGTAGCATCTGCCAGGTAGTGATTCTTGACCAATTGCTCGGCCACAACTTGCTTGAGCTTGCTGGTGGGCACACGGACTTCCGTCTTGCCAACCATCGCAGCGTTGCGGATTCGGGTGAGGAGATCCGCGATTGGGTCAGTTGATTGTAAACTCATAACTCTATCTCCTTTCCGTTACCAACTGCTCTTTGTAATGCCTGGGATTTCGCCCTTCGATGCCTTCTCGCGGAAGTTGATGCGGCTCAGGCCAAAGCGGCGCATATAACCACGTGGCCGGCCACTGAGGGCGTCGCGGTTCTTCCAGCGGGTTGGGCTGGAGTTACGCGGCAACTTTTGCAGGCCATCGAGGTCGCCCGCCGCCTTGAGCTCAGCGCGCTTAGCAGCGAATTTCTCGATCATCTTTTGGCGTTTGCGATCGCGTGCGATCATTGATTTCTTAGCCATACGCTATTTCCCCTCCTTCTCAAACGGCAGACCAAACTTCTCCAGCAGTGCCCGGCTCGCGGCTGGGCTGCCCTGCTCGATGGCAATCGTCACCTGGAGGCCATGAACGATCTGCGTCTCCTCAAAGGTGAGCTCGGGGAAAATACTCTGGTCGGTAATGCCAAGGTTGTAGTTACCACCCTTGTCGAACTTGCTCCCCACACCGTGAAAGTCGCGCACCCGCGGCAGGCTGACATTAACCAGCCGGTCGAGGAACTCGTACATCCGAGCGCCGCGCAGCGTCACACTCACGCCAATCGGCGCACCCATGCCAGCACGGATCTTAAAGCCAGCGATCGACTTCTTAGCCAAGCGATCAACCGGTGCTTGGCCAGTAATCTTGGTAATCGTGTTGCGTACCAGTTGGTGGTAGCGCTTGTCTTCTTTGTGCTTGCCGATTCCTGCGCTGACCACAATCTTCTCGAGCTTGGGTACTTGGTGTACATTGCTCAAGGCTAATTCGGCCTGGAGTTCCTTGCGGTATTGATCCAGATACAAGGCTTTCAAGCGAGGAGTCGGAGCGGCGGATGCAGTTGCCTTCGCCATTAGTTGACCTCCTTGTTGTTCAGTTGCCGAGCGACGCGTACCTTAGCGCCCTCAGCATTAATAGTATAGCCAATACGGCTCGTCGTGCCAGCTGCTTCGTCGACAACCAGTGCGAGCTTGCTCAGCGGCACAGGCACGTGAATTTCCTTGGTGCCACCACGTGGGTTGAGCTGGCTTGGCTTGACGTGGCGGTGGCGCAGTCCCACACCCTCGACCAATGCGGTCTGCTGAGCGGGGTTGACCGCTAGCACCTTGCCCGTCGTACCTTTGTCGTCACCACTGATGATCTTGACGATGTCGTCTTTTTTGATGCGCTGTGCCATTAGAGTACCTCCGGTGCCAAGCTAATGATCTTGCTATAGCCAAGGTCGCGCAATTCGCGTGGCACAGGGCCAAAGACACGAGTTGCCTTGGGTGTTTTGTCGTCGTTGATAATGACGGCAGCGTTGTCGTCGAAGCAGATGGTGCTGCCATCTTTGCGGCGGATCTGGTCGCGGGTGCGTACCACCACTGCCTTAACGATAGACTTCTTCTTGACGTTGCCAGTTGGGCTGGCGTCTTTGACGCTGGCGACAATCACATCGCCCACCCGAGCGTAGCGACGCCGAGTGCCACCCAGCACGCGGATGCACAAGATGGACTTTGCACCACTGTTGTCTGTTACCTTAAGGCGAGATTCTTGCTGGATCATGCTGCCTCCTCTTCGCCTGCGTCATCGTTTTTGAGCTCAATCGAGCCCTGCGAGCGCTTGAGTACGGCATCGAGCCGAAATGCTTTGCGCTTGCTGATCGGGCGTGTCTCGATGACCCGCACCGTATCACCAACATTGGCATCGTTTGTCTCGTCGTGAGCAGCATACTTACGGGTGACGGTGTATTGCTTGCCGTAAATAGGGTGTGTTTCGCGGCTGGTCACGGTCACCGTGATGGTCTTGTTGCCCGCGGCCGAGGAAACAACGCCGGTCAATGTCTTGGCCATTAGTTTGTTCCTTTCCGCTGATTAATTTCCGTTAGTATCTGCGCAATCTCTCGGCGATATACGCCAAGGATCCGCGGGTTAGCGAGCTCGCCTGCCCGGTGGCCCCGCTGGGCCTCAAGCAGATCGGCGCGCTTGGCGGCCAGCTCTTGCTGGAGTGTCTCGAGGCTCTTGACCTCTGTTGCAGGGACTGCATTCTCTGCCATCGCTAGGCCTCCTCTTTCTTAATAAAGCGTGTTTTGACGGGCAGCTTGTGGCTTGCCAGGCGCATTGCCTCGCGGGCGACATCCTCTGGCACACCCTTCATCTCAAACATCACGGTGCCATTCTTGACCTTCGCAACGAAGAACTCAGGGTTACCCTTGCCGCCACCCATCTTCAGGCCCAGTGGCTTGCGGCTCACTGGCGTGTGCGGGAAGATACGGATCCAGATCTTACCACCACGCTTGACGTAGCGGGTCATTGCCTGGCGAGCTGCCTCGATCTGGCGGCTTGTGACGCGCTCGTTGCTCAGGCTCTGCAGGCCGTAGTCACCAAAGGCAATGTAGTTGCCTCGTGTGGCGTTGCCGCGGTTCTTACCAATGCGGACTTTGCGAAATTTTGTTTTCTTTGGTAGCAACATTACTTCGCACTCCTTTCACCCTTATAGATCCAGACCTTGACGCCGACAATACCCACGCCAGGGCAGTTGGCCCGTGCGGTGTGAAAGTCGATATCAGCCCGCAAGGTGTGCAGTGGCACCGAGCCCTCGATGACCTTCTCGCGGCGTGCCATCTCGGCGTTGTTAAGCCGGCCAGCTACCTCGATGCGGATACCCTTGGCACCACTGTTCATGGTGTTCTGGGCAGCCATCTTGACGGCGCGGCGGAAGTTGGCGCGGCGCTCGAGCTGGCGCGCGATATTCTCCGACACCAGCTTGGCGCTGAGCTCTGGCCGACGAACCTCCTCAATATTGATACGGACTGGTAAGCTGGCGATCTTCTCGATCTGTCGCTTGAGCTCTGTCACGCCAGCCCCACCGCGGCCAATTACCACACCAGCCTTGGCAGTGTGAATCGCGATGGTAATCTGGTTTGGGCTGCGCTCAATCTCGATCCGGTCGATCGTTGGCCGGCTTGCATAGCGAGCTTCGATCAGCTCACGGATTTTGATGTCTTCTGCCAACCAAGCCGCAAAGTCGCGCTTGTTTTGGCCAAACCAACGCGAGCTCCAGTTTTTGTGGACTTGGAGGCGGAAACTGACTGGGTTTACTTTTTGGCCCATTTAGTTGTCTCCTTTCTTGGCTGTATCGGTTGCTTTGGCGGGTACCTTCTTGACCTGCTTTTCCACACCACTCACCTCAACCAAGATATGGCTCGAGCGCTTCTGGAATGGCTGAGCTCGGCCGCGGCTGGCCGGCTTGTAGCGGCGCAGGCGTGGGCCAGCAGTCACGCTAAGGCTGTGGATATGCAAACTGCGTGGGTCGAGGCCATGGTTGTTGATGGCGTTGGCTTGGGCGCTGGCGATTGCCTTCTTGACGGGCAGCGTGGCGCGGCGCGGGGTGTGATCAAGAATGACCAGCGCATCGGCCACACTGCGGCCACGCACCAGGCTAGCAACAATGCTTACCTTGCGCGGGGTCTGGTCTATACCCTTGATGTGCGCCCGAACGATGGCTGGTGCATCGCTCGACCCCTGTTGTGTCTGTGATGCGGCCATTACTTCTTATCCTTTCCACCGTGCTTGCGGAACTTACGGGTTGGGCTAAACTCGCCGAGCTTGTGGCCAACCATATTTTCTGTAATCAGCACCGGCACATGCACCCGACCATTGTGCACTGCAAAGGTGAACCCCACCATCTCTGGCGTGATCGTGCTGCTGCGGGCCCAGGTCTT
>CALBWN010000059.1 GCA_937974295.1 uncultured Candidatus Saccharibacteria bacterium | reverse complement strand
TCCGTCGTAGTACTCTGCACCATTCTCGCCGATTACATCATGAGGACTGATAAAGGTCGGACGATTATAAATCGCACCACCGTCAGCGTGCATACGTATACCGCCGGCGGCATGACCAACAATTCCACCGGAAGCGTTGGCATGAAGGTGGGCTGTAAAAACCCCTGAGACCTGCGAGAGCATACCGATTACATGATTAATCGTGGTTGTCGCGTGGTCTTCTGCCTCAACGACAAAACGCTTATCAGTAATCTTTTTAGCCTCTAAGTGGTCAATTCCAAGCTCCTCAGCCGTAATGGTGCCATCGCTGTTGACGGTGTAATGCTTGCCATTAATGGTCATGGCGTCAAAGTCCCAGACATTGCCTGCCTGGTCTTTGATCGTCCCGTCATCGGAAACTCTTTGTGGTCAATCCCCAAGGCATTAAGGTTTTGAATTGAGGTGACCATATCGTCAACGCTGCCTTTGCTTGCAGTAGCAAGCGCAGAGAACATGTCGGTGCCAAGAGCCGATACTTGCTCAACGGAAACACCAGCCGCTTGGAGGCTCTCCGATAGCTTAGTAATGTCAAGTCCGGCATTAGTTGCGCTCTCGATGGCTTTAGAGCCAAGAGCCGCGATAGCGTCTCCAAATTCGAGCGCACCACTTGCGGCGTCGCCCATCTGTGCCTCAAGGTATTTGACTTGGCCATTCATGTCTTCCAAGGACTTCTTTGCCTCGTCAACGTTACCTTTAAGCTCATTATATGTATGAGATGCCTTTGCTGCATTAGCTGCAAACTCTTCACGAGTTTGGCCGGCCGTCTTAAGCTGTGCATCTGTCGCGGTGTCGTAGAAATGCTTGTACGACTTTTGGTACTCTTCATTTAGATCTTTTACCGCAGACTGATACGCCTTCACGGCGTCAATCTGCGCAGAATATGCCTCAGTAAGGTTTTTAGCCGCGGCATTGATTCGTGCCTCTTTTTTCTTCGCCTCGACAAGACTATCAATATTGGATTTTAGGTCTTGCACCTGTCCGTTTTCATCCGTGTACTTACCGGCCAAAACATCCGATTTGCTGATATTGATACCGTACTGGTCGGCAAGAGTTTTTAATGCCCACTCAAGCTTTCCATTTTCCTCTGCACTCAGATTCGTTTTGCCGATTGAGTCGCCAATAACGTTTTGCAAGGTATTAAGCTGCGCAATC
>CALBWN010000058.1 GCA_937974295.1 uncultured Candidatus Saccharibacteria bacterium | reverse complement strand
CCAGTTGCGTCGCCGTTGTAGAAGGATTCAAGGCTGCGTGCTACCGTCTCAACAGTGGTCGTGCGGGCTGTATCGCGTGAGGAGCGCTGCGCATTATTGAGCGTCACCACGCCCAGCACTAGCAGCACCAGCATGATTGCCAGCACAATAATAATTTCCACGATTGTATACCCGCGTTGTACCCTCATGCAATTAGCATAAGGGTTTTGGGGTAAAAGTGCAAGAGGTGAGAAGGTGAATTGAGCTGAATCGCGGCCTACTTTGCCCCAATTGCACCCATGATTTATCGACGAAAGGATAAGAAAGGGGTGTCTAAAGGAACGGTATTCAAGACTCTTTAACACTATTTCGTTATGCAGGTGCAATGTCAATCGTCACCACACTAAGGGGTGCTTTGGCTTATACGAGAATGAACACCTCATGAGATGATGTATTTTAGCACAGAACTCCTAGCCTAATGAGGTGAAATTCCGTGACTGTTTGAGAGGAAAGAAAGTGTGAAGCTGGCAGAGAATAGGGCAAATGCAGCCAAAAAAATACTCAAGAATACGTATCTACCTTGCCTGCTTGACTACATCTATATCACAAAAACTATTGATTAACAGGGGTAAATAGATAAGATTATATGCAAATGTTACACACTATTTGACTCGTCACGCCGCTGGCATCTCGAGCGGTTCTTGCACAATGGTAATGCCGAATTTTTCCTCTACCGTGTGGATAATCTCCTCACGAGCGGCGGCAAGATCGCGGTAGCTGGTGGCCGATTGATTGATGAGCACGACTGCATTCTTATCGTGTACTTTCATGCCGTGGAGAACGCTGCCTCTGAGTCCCGCTTGCTCAATGAGCCAGCCCGACGGCACCTTGACGCGCCCATCGGGCAGCGCATAGTGCGGTACTGTGGGGTAGTGCTGCTGGAGCTGAGCAAATGCCTCGCTGGAAATAATCGCGTTTTTGAAGAACGAGCCAGTATTGGGGAGCTTGGCAGGGTCGGGTAGCTTATTAGCGCGGATCGTCATGACGGCCTGGCGAATGTCTTGCGGGGTAGGCTCTGCTATAGCGTGGGTGGTGAGATAATCTTGAACGGCTTGGTAGAAGGGTGGCTGCGGCAAACCCTTGCGCAGGCGGAGCGTTATGCTTGTGATGATATATCGCCCCATCTCGCGGCCCCGGAAAATGCTGTGCCGGTACGAGAACTCGCAGTCGGCAGCGCTGAGCGACACGAAGCGCTCTTGCTGCCGATCGTACGCCTCGAGCGAGACAAGTGTATCGGCAATCTCCTGCCCATACGCACCAACGTTCTGCACTGGCGCAGCGCCTGCTGTACCTGGGATGGCCGATAGCGCCTCAATGCCGCTCAGGCCACTGGCCACTGTTCTTGCTACGACATCATCGAGAATCTCTCCTGCACCAATGGTGATTGTTGTCGATTCGGCATCCTCAGCAATGACCGAGAAGCCCGGGATACGGTTGCGCGCTACAATGCCAGCAAAGCCGCTGTCTTGAGCCAGAGTGTTGCTCCCGCCGCCAAGGACAAAGAGCTCGGCCTGCTGCTGGCGGGCCATCGTGCATGCCGCCACGATATCATCGTTGGTATAGAGGTCGACCATAGTGTGGGCGTTGCCGCCAAGCTGCATCGTCAAATATGGTTTGAGTGAAACGTCAGTACGAATATCCATAGGTATAATATATCACCCATGATATATATCTGCAAGCCGATCCAGCCTGAATCTGGATAACAAGACGATATTATACAATATCTGTAATATATCGTGATGAAATATACCAATCGTGTCTATAGATTTGAGATGCTATAAGGAGCATGTCCCAGAGCAGCACCGATCCTTGTAGAGCTCAGCGTTAGGAAATATATAGACAAGCAAAAGAGATTGCGCGCCAATAATAGCAATACGAGAGAGCAATGATGTAAATTCTGCTGAGTTACAGAGGTCAAGTAACGGCTAATTCTTGCTAGACTCGACTGTTGCCTGCGCTGCCTGGATAACGTGGTCGATCATCACAGCGATAGTGAGAGGGCCGACGCCGCCTTTTTCTGGGGTGAGAGTGACGTCACTGCGCTGGCGCACGCTTGGGTCGACATCGCCAACGATAACGCCGCCTTCGCTTGCTGTGCCAGCATCAACGACCACTGCACCTGTTTTGACCATATCCGCTGTAATGAGATGGGGCTGGCCAGTAGCAGTGACGATGACGTCACTTGCAGCGATGATCTCTATGGTATTAGGCGTTTGGCGGTCGCACACTGTTACCGTCAAGCCACGGTCGCGCCACAGCCGCTCCAGTGGTGCGCCTACTAACCGCCCTCGCCCGATGATGGCGAGCTGCTTATTATCGAGGCTAATATTGTAACCTGCCAGTAGCCAATCGATTGCTTGCGCCGTTGCTGGCGTATAGGCAGCGTGCGGGCCACTCAAGCCATCGACATCCTTGGCAGGAGAGATGCGCTGAACGATGGCGTCTGTTTGCGACGGATCGTTGAGCGGCAGTTGGACGATGATACCGTGGATGTGTGGGTCATTGTTTGCTCGGTCGATCGCAGCTGGCATATTTGCCTCGGCAGTTGGCGCTACCTCTGTCTCAACGAGGATATCGGCGGCGTAGGCTTGCTTGTAGC
>CALBWN010000057.1 GCA_937974295.1 uncultured Candidatus Saccharibacteria bacterium | reverse complement strand
ACTTCGTCTAGCGACAAATAAAGGATACCCTAAAGAATAGCATAGAAGCATCATCCCAGTCATAAGGGGCGTATAGATAGACTACACCTGTATAATGAGTGCATCTATTCTTATATATCCTTGCTGGAGATACGGAATGGGTTGGGGTAAAACGACGCCTTAAATCAACCAGTTTCTAGCAATGATACTTGATTTAAAATACAACTCGAGATATGTTTGATATAGCATTAATACCACAAAGGAGTTTATATGTCATCTACTGACCCAACGTCGAGTTCAGGCAAAAAATACGACTACGACAAGCCAGTCACCATCACCTTTACCGCGAAAGAATGGTTTGATCTCACTGGGGCAATCGATGAGCTTACGACGGGCGACTATGCACCTGACATAAAAGGATGGGAATGGCTACAAGAGGTGATGGGTGTTGCAGACCGACAGACAATCAACAACTTGAGCGATAGGATCACTTACGCATGCCACAAAGAGCTCAATAACTGATTAGGACACAATGCAAAGACGGCGATTCTCCTTGAATGCCAATTCTTCTGACGGTCAAGCAAATCCCTCTCCAGATAATGCGAAGGAAGAGATGCCAGATCGCTACATTCCGGACAATCTCGATGAAATTATGCAGAGAGTGTACGATCATGGTGTCGTTCAGAGAAAACATCACATCCAACAGGGCATGAGTGAGCAAGAGTATCTTCAAACGACAAGAGACACTATTACCTCACCTTCTATCATTGCTGAGCTTCAGCAGCATGGCGGTCCTACATGGATATACGGTCGTAAGTTCGGGAATACTGAACAAGTTGTCGTAGTCCTCTAAATATGGAGAGTGAGGCTAGAATTGATGAAGATCAAAATGCCGCACCCCTACGATGCACCATCATACCCATATGCAAACGCCCCTGTCGAAGGCGACAAGCAGAATATCTCACCGTGCGACTCTGGATGGTAGCGAGCAACACACTGACTTCCCTCTCCTGTTGCCGTGCGAAGAATGTTGCGCGAGTCGGGTGATGAATTTTGCTCGATACTAAGCAGTGGCGATGTTTTGCCATACTCACTATACGGCTGCCACAATGAGCAGCCACCAGAGCAATCGGCAAAAGGCTGAGCTTGGAGCAGCTTCTGGCGTATCTTCGTGTCTGCGACGTAGCCAAGTACTGTGCCACTTGGGCTTTCGCGGCTGAACTGAGGTGACCCTTTGCTATATTTGACATCGAGCGATTGCGTATACTCGCGAGAAAAGCGCTGCTTAAGCGTCTCAGTTGCATTAACCCGTGCGAACGGTGCATCAAAAGCAGATAGGGAAGCCCGTACGTAATAGCACTGTACGTCATAAGGAGAACCCCAACGATAATAACCTTTCTTCGAGTAGAGTGTCGCATAAAACTTATTATAACCTTATTACCTGGCTATGCCAATTAAGATAAACGTTCTCTCATTTCCTCGTAATCCTTGACGATTGAGATCTATAGCAATGTAAGCAAAAGAGCGGCCGATACAGCATACAGGAGAGTGTATGTGATATGGAGTGGCATATTCCATGCAAGATATGTTTTTACTGTCTTCTCATCATCCAATCGCTGCGCACCATTGACAAAAAATTCCGCCTTGGCAAAGCCAGTTACCACATGAGTGGTAAGCATGAGAAATGGAACAGCCGCTGCAACCACGAGTGGAGCCGGCCCTCTCGTATAGTTGGTAGCGAGAGAAATTATCGACAACATTGCGTGGCCAACCAATACAGCTGTGTGGTGGATCTGCACTCGAGTATTATTATGAAACAGTGCCCAATTTTGAGATGCGCCAGGTATCTTGTGTTTTAAAATATAATCAAAATAGCGTCCTAAAGTAATAGTATACATAAGCATCATCCCAGCCATAAGAGCTGTATAGATAACCTGCATTTGTATCATGAATGCGCTCATTTTTGTATTTCCTTTCTCAATGTCTGAATCGTGAAGAATCACTTTTTTATAAGAGCGATATAAAGCCACTACGTAAGCCGGTCAAGCACCACCAAATGCTCACTGTGCGGCGTGCGAGGGAAAAAGTTGTAGCCTCGGTGATAGGCAATGCCGTAGTGCGTGGCAAGAAGCGCCACGTCGCGCGCTTGAGTGACGGGGTTGCAACTGAGGTAGAGGATGCGCTGCGGCTGGGTGGCGAGGAGTTTGGTAATGACATCGGTGTGAAGACCGGCGCGTGGTGGGTCCAGAATGATGAGCGCATCGCCAGTAATGTGTTCCAGTGCTTGCTCGCTGGGTGCGAGAATGGCCTTGGCTTGGCTCGTGCGGCCTAGCTGGCGGATGTTGCGCTGCATTTCGCGCACTGCATCGGCGTTGATCTCCACTAGTGTGACGTTATCACTGCCGATTGTTAGGCCAATCGTCCCCACCCCAGCATAGAGGTCGAGCGTGGGCTGTGACGTGCCATCCTCCACCTGGACGAACCGCTGCATATCGCGCAGGGCTTGCTCGTAGACAGGCAGATTAACCTGGAAGAATCCCTCGGTGGCATAGCGAAACGGCACGCCAAGAATGGTATCCTGCAAGACAGGATCACCAAAGCATGCCAAGCGCTCGGTGATGCGACTGGCTGGCGAACGGGGGTTGGAGTAGATAATCTCGCCGCCCTGGGCTGGTAAAGTGGTAGCTTCGTCAGGGCTCATAACATCCCCTAGGCGGTCTTTGGTATAGAGCTGCCACACGCAGTGGCCGGCTTGGTCGCAGCGGATGAGCAGTGTCTTGAGTTGGCGCGCCGTCACCTGCTTGGTGCGCAGCAGGTCGCGCACCTGCCGGGCGAGCTGGTTGATCTCTGGCCGAGCTAAGCTCGTCCCGTCAACGACAATTTTACCCTTGCTCCCCCGCCGAAAGAACGCGAGGTCGAGCGTCTCGGTGCCATCCTCTGCCCTGTCGCTATACCAACTCAGCTCAACTTTATTACGGTAGCCATAGGGTATATCATCGCAAAAAACGTCGATCGGCTCCCGCAGGACAATATCGTGCAGCTCAAAGGCCTCCTCGATCAGCGCTGCCTTGTAATGTTGCTCGCTTGCCAGCGGCATAATTTGCCATGGGCTGGTGCTGAGGTAGCTCTCGGGGTCGCGCGGGGTAATGCGCTCGAGCGAAGCAGCGAGCACCTCAGTCACCACTCCTTCGACGAAGTGCGACTTCTTCTTGGTGATGCGGATAGTAACAGTCTCGCCCGGTAGCCCACCCCAGACGAAGGCTTTGCGGCCATCATCAAGTGTGCCGAGAGCTTGCCCACCACCGACGATCTTTTCAAGCTGGATTGTTGCAAATGTTGGTTTTCTCATTATAGTCTAGTATACCATGTGTCGCGAGGTGATGGCGGTATCGATGAGTGGTGCACGGGCCTTCTCTACTGCCCTTGCTGCCACTGCCAGGTGGTGACCATCGGGTGGTCGGTGTGGTGCTCGCGTGCGTGGGCGAGGCACTGCTCAATCGCTGCCTGGCAATGCCCCGTGAGACGCTGGGCGTCGTCTGGGGAGATAACGCCTGTTGCACTAAGGCACGTTGCGGCGGCAATGGCAAGATCATAGCGGCTAGCCTGCTGGCTAATGAGGCTCGTCATGAGCGTGTCACTGCGCGGTGTCAGGCCAAAGCTGTGGATATCAAACTTCTGACCATCGACCCCATAAGCAAAGAGCGTTGCCGCGAGAGAGCGCTCCTCACCCGGATAGGCGATAATCACCGGCTTGGTTGTCGTCAAGGTGCGCGCGAGCGTTCGCTGCGAGACAGGTTGGGCCAGCGTGCCAAAGCCACGTGGTGTGAGGCTCGAGATATTGACGCAGCGCACCCGGGCAGCCGGGCAAGACTGATTGATAAGCTCAATGGCGGCCAGTACCTCTGTAGTAGCAACATCACCGCACGCGGCAAGTACAATGTCTGGATTGGTCTGGCTCGCGAAGTTCCACGTAGCAAGGCCTGCCTGCATCTGAGCGCGCGCCGCCTTGGTGGTGAGCCAGGTAGGCTGCGTGGTATCGCTCGCATGCAACACATTGATCACCTGCGTGCTCGACAGCATCATATCAAGTGCTACCACTGCGCAGTTGCTATCGGCTGGGAAGTAGACCGTTGTGGGGGCATCTCGCTGATCAAGCGCATTGGTTATCTGCTCAGCGCTCTGATGCGAGAGAATAGTGTTGAGGCTAGGTAGTGGCGCATCGCTTGGCTGACTCGCCAGAGCTACAGTATAAGAGCGACTTGCCGCGCCAATATCCTCATACACGGACACTCCAACGAAGACGCTTTGCCTACCCTGCTCCAGATAGCCAAGTTGCATACCGCGTAGCGCACCTGCTGCTGGGTAGCTCATCGTGTGGCTATCTGGCGCGTGTGGTGCTGCGCTGGGCTTATTACCCCACTGCCAGGCTCGCGGGCTTGACGCAAACCGCTGAGCGAGCGTACCGCTCTGTAGCGACGGACTTATAAAAAGCCGGAAGCTATCTAGCGCCGCATCCTTGGCAAGATCGGCCAGATACAAACCAACATGAGAAAGTGTATTGCTGCGCTGCGTGCCAGGTGGCGTCGCAACAACCGCATAGGGCTCAATGGCTGGCCGGCGTCGTGACGTGGCTACCGGAGCAGGAGTTTGTGCTGTGAGCTGGGCTGTATGTGAGTTGGCGTGACCATCATCGGTATGGGTTGCAGCCGTGTGCGGCAGAGCTTTTGCCTTGGTAAGGATTAGATTACCTGCTGTATCGAAGAGGTTCTCTGGCTCGCACCATGCCAGCACCTGAGCAAGCCACGCCTGCGTGCGTGCCCAGCTCGAGTCAGCACCATCTGCTTTGCGGTGAGCGAGCGCTACCTGTGCCCGGGCAATGCTTGATGGCTGAGCATCGCCACTACCATGCTCGGCTGGAGCGAGCGAGTTCTCTTGTGTTTCACACTCATCGAGTAACGCCTTGAACGTACCGAGGCGCATTTGTAGAGCGTTCTCTTGTGTTTCGTGCTCAGCGAGTAACGTCTCAAGCTGTTCTGGAGTACGCACAAGCAACAGTGGTCGGCGGGCTTTGTGTGGGCGCGGTTGGGCTGGCTGGCGCAGAGCAGCAGTGCGCTCAGTTGCCCACGCGAGCGCAGCAGCGTAGTCTGCGTCTGGTTGGCGTGGGTTGGCTGTGGTGCAGTCAACGATTCGTGGCTCATACCCATAGCCAATGAAGAGCGCAAGCAGCTCGTAGGTGGAAAGCGTGGCGAGCAGTGTCCTGGGCCGTAGCTGGATGATCGGAATAATCGTGCCGTCAGCTGCTGGGCTCAACAATTTGGCAACGTGCCACGGGGTATCGTCTTGGGCCACCACGCTATCGATCAAACAGTAGATTGTTTGCTCTGACTGGCCAAGTACTCTGCCGCTTGCCTGGGCGAGTGCACCACCAAGACGGGCGTCACAGAGATGTATTGCGTCAGACAATGAAGTTTGCGGGTCGTGTGTTAACGTGCAGAGCGCATTAATCCCTGCTTGCGAGCGCGCAATATCGCAGCCAGGTTGCAATGCATCATACACGAGCGCATAAGCACGCGCTGCCGCCCACCGATCGCGATCGGTAATAATCAGCGGTGCTGTGCCATCTGGCTGAGTATACTCCGCAATCTGAGCCATGCTAAAGCTCAGTGCAAAGTCCGCCGCAAGTGCTGCCCGGAGCTCATCCGAGTAAAGCTGCTTTATATCGCTTGGCTGCAATGGCTGTCCAGCTGGCGGGGTGCGCCAGAGTGCACGCTGTGCTAGCACAGTATAATAGGCCGCTTGCCGGTAGCGCATCGTCATCCCACCATTCGTATCCATTGCTTCTAGTATACACGCTTGTGCTTGCTGACGGAATAGGCCGAGGCGAGATTGTGTGCGTTTACGACACATAGGATTGTCTGCTACACTACCAATATGAAACGACGCGTTGCCAGCCATGGCCAACATTTTTTGCGTAGCCCCCGCGTGGCGGCTATCTTACTGGGTCATAGTACTATCCACCGGCGCGATACGGTTTATGACCTCGGGGCAGGTAGCGGCGTCATTACGAGTGCCTTAGCGCGGCGCTGCCAGCAGGTGGTAGCGGTCGAGAATGAGCCACGTGCGCTCGATGCTCTGCGCAGGCATACTATATCTATGCCGAATGTCCACATCATCGCGGCCGATATCCGCCAGCTTACGCTTCCTACTGAGCCATATAAAGTATTTGCCAATATCCCTTTTGCGCTTAGTGCCGATATCGTGCGGATGCTCACCACCGCCCCTACCCCACCACAGGCGATATATCTCATTGTTCAGCGTCAATTTGCGTCCAAGCTCGTACCGAGCGACCGCCACTTCACAGCGGCACTGGGCGCCCAGCTGACACCGTGGTGGCAGGCGCGGATCCGCTACCGCTTGCGCCGGACAGACTTCACACCACCCGCCGTCGATACGGTACTACTCGAGCTTTTGCCACGCACCGAGCCCTGGCTACCCCGCAATCAGCAGGCAGCGTACAGCCAGTTTGTCGCGCAGCACTACGCCCAGCCACGACGCTTCGCTGCCCTGCCGCGAGCCCAGCTTGGCATCAACTCTGAGCGTAAGCCGTCAGAGCTCCAGCCCAAGCAGTGGGTGCAGCTGTATCAAGCAATGCAGATGAAATAATAATAAACTTTCTAAACCAGGGTGAGCGGTCTACTGGCAAACACCCTACGATACCTACAGTGGCTCGTACTGATAAAACCGGTTGCTATCGTGTGCACGTGCATTGGTGATAATATGTGCCGGGCGCGTGAGGTCGCGATGTTGCTGGCGGTAAGCACGCGTTGCGGTAAAGACAGTTTGCTGCTCGGGCACAGTAGTAACAACGCGCAATCGGTCGTTATAGTGGGCAATCATTTCATACATTGGTCGCTCCGCCTCAGTCACGGCAAGCGTCATAGGGCGATCGACGCGCACATTGTCGCCTTGGAGTTGGTCGTTGAGAAGCTTGACGTCGCTCGAGTAGTGAGCAAGAACATCTGGATTATAGCGATACGTCTCGGCATAGCGCCCGATGCCAGTAAGGGTGAGTCCACCAATCAAGAGAGCCATAGGTAGCAGCCCAGCCACCCGAGCGTAGGGGTTGCGTGGAAACATCTTATACCAGTGGTTAATCAGCCAGGCTGCGCCAAACGCGATGATGATCGCTACCACCGGAAAGAGTGAGGTCACCAGCTGTGGATTACTAATCACTACACCTAGGAGCGGCAAGCCGACTAGAAGCGCTGCATAGCTGCGTGCTGTATAGTAGTGGCTCAGGAGCGAGGCAAGACCAATCAGCATAATCAAGATCATACCGACTGAGTATAATGGCTGCACGAGGTACGATTTGTTCGACGCAAAGAGCCCAAAGAGCGTCGTGCCAAGGTGGCGAAGATTTGCCCCCACATTGATTGATTCGAGCGGCAAGCCAAAGAGCTGCTTGAGTACATCATGGTTAGTGATGCTTGCGTAGATAAGTGGTAGCATCGCCACGAGACCAATGACGGCTGCTAGAGCAAGGCGGCTGCGCTGCACGCGCAGAATTGTATAACGAGCGTGTGGATGAGACACCCCCAGAATCCCAAGCGCAACAACGACATAGATACCAAGTGGCGCATACAGCAGGAGTGCCGCCAGCACACAGGCCGTCACTTTCCAGAGGGTGGAGAGAAACTTCTTCGTCCGAATGGCGCGCGTTGCAGTATAGAGCAGCCACACAGTGAGGCAACTAAAGAATATAGCTGGCGTGCCATCTTGCGCTAAGAAAAGAAACTGCGCCGTCATCGTCACAAGGATCGTTGTAATAAGCGCAATGTTCCGGGAAAACCAGGAGCGAAATAGAAGAAGTAGCCCAAGCGCTGTCATCAAAGCAATCGCCATAGATGGTAGCTTAATCGACAGTGGTGTGACGCCGAGCACTGCAAAGCTTAATTTTTGCAGGCCATGGTATGGTGCATTGATAACCATAGCAGGAGTAAGATTCTGGAAGGATAATTGGCTGCTTTGCAGCGCGGCATCGAGCTCGCCCTGCCGCAGCTCACCGGGGATAAACAACCCAGCCAGCACAACTGCCGCAATAATTGCTACCACCACAAAGCCATAACCGAGGCCATACCGCCAGCGGTACAAATGATAGTCGACAACTTGCTTTGCCATATTGCTCTATTATACCCGAGTTTGCGGGGGTGCTCAAGAGCGAACCACCTGCCCTTTGCGCGTTCGCAGTAGCACATACCACAGATAGAGCGAGCCAAGACCAGAGATAGCCAGGCCAAGAGCAGCACCAGCCGTCGTCTGGAGGAAGGTGTGTGGGCCGAATCCATCTTGAACAACATAGTGGTGATGGAGATATGCAGCGGCTAGGGCAACAAAATAACCAAGGATGGCCACAAACGCTGCTGCTTGCTGACGGTACGGCGCAATCGCTGAACGCAACGTGCGAATAATGACATAGACAGCTTGCACGACAAGGTTGATTGCATAAACAAGCATAATGAACATGGTGATATACTCATGTGGCTCTGTTCTCTTAAAACCAGTTGACGTGATGTAAATACCCATCGATTCAACAAAAGTGAGAAAGACGCCGATAAGGGTAATACCACAGCAGACAAGAATTATAGCGAGGCGCTCAATGATTCTGCGCTGCTGTTTGGTTTGGATTGTCTGAGTTGTAACGGTTGTTGTGTGGGATGTGGCCATAGATGCCTCCTTTATTGCGCTAGGCTGCTTGTGATTGTATTATAGCAAGGTTGGACAAAGGATACATTTCCTCTGCCTCTCGAGGACTAAACGTAATGTAGATAGTAGTATCATAGCGAGACCACAAACAGAGGCGTTATGTGAGCGATATAGCCTTGTCATTATTCGCCTGCCGCATTGATGCTGACCGTCCCAACTGATACCACAGGTATATTGCGCCGAGCGTGATCATGATAATACCTATCAGTACCGCGAGAGGATTGGCAAATGCCATGATATCCTGCTGTGATTGACTCTGTATGAGCGCTTTGTATCCCATCTCGACACCTGCGAGCAGTGGATAGAGCAGTGTAACACCGAGCCCAAACCCTTCTTCGTGGTAGCGCTGCCCCGAGTGACGGATGTAAGTATGGATCAGTGCGATTGCCTCAATAATGAGGACAATCCCGAGTATCCAGAATAAGCCTACAACAACATATTCTATCCAAATCAAGAATGCAAACGGCCCAATGGCAGAGACTGCTACCGCCCAGCCAAGATAGATGAGCCACCCAGCAGTGCCAAGGAGGCCAAGTGCTCCACAGATCATCGCACAGCGGACTAGGGGCGGACAAGATGATGAGGCGGTAGATGGCTCTTTGGTTAGTTGTTTGCGTGGCGATGTCGTGTGGGCTACCATTGCTGTGGCTCTCCTATGCTTAATAGCTATAGCATAGCATCAATCATGCCGCTTGTCGAGGCTCATGAAGCGTAGCCGCTCAGGGTGGAAGTAGAGTTGGATCTTGCCCACTGGGCCATTACGGTGTTTGGCAATGATGAGATCGGTGATATTTTGGAACTCGGGATTGTCTGGCTCGTAGTAGCCAGGCCGGTAGATGAAGGAGACGATATCGGCGTCTTGCTCAATCGAGCCCGACTCGCGCAGATCGGCCAATTGTGGCACTGGCGGCGTGCGCGACTCCACCGAGCGGCTTAGCTGGCTTAGAGCAATGACCGGTACATTGAGCTCACGAGCAATCAGCTTGAGTCCGCGCGATATTTCACTCACCTCTTGAACACGGTTGCCATTGTGGTTGCCATTAGCCTGCATCAGCTGCAAGTAGTCGACGATCACCAGCCCAAGCTGCTGGTCGTGCATGGCGCGCCGTGCCTTGGTACGCATCTCGAGGACGCTCAAGCCTGGCGTATCATCGATGAAGATTGGCGCTTCGGCCATCTCACCCATTGCCTCAGAGAGCTTAGCCCAGTCATCATCACTGAGGTTGCCAGTGCGGATATTCCAGCTATCCACACCACTGGCATCGGCCAGCATGCGGTCGGTGAGCTGCTCCTTACTCATCTCAAGTGAAAAGAAGAGGACGGGCTTTTTCTCGATCGTTGCGACATTGTAGGCGAGGTTTGTCACCAGTGTCGTCTTACCCATGGCGGGGCGAGCTGCAATAATAATGAGGTCGGAGCGCTGCAGGCCAGCCGTCATTGTGTCGAGGTCGCGGTACCCCGTGCGAATGCCGCGCAGCTGTCCTTTGTTGCGGTGGAGCTCTTCAATACGGTCGAAGCTATCGGTGAGGATACTCTCTAGGCTCACGAGGTCTTGTTTGAGCGATTGGTCAGACACACTAAAGAGCTCTGCCTCGGCCTTTTCGAGCAGCTCTTGGGTGGTGGTATTTTCATCAAAACCAAGCTGGCTAATATCGGCACTGGCTTTAATGAGCCGTCGCCGCACTGCTTTTTGGGCGACGATCTCGGCATAGCTACTGGCGTGGGCTGCGGTAGGGACGTAGTTGGTTAGCTCGGTCAGATAGGCCGAGCCGCCTACCTCGGCAAGCTGGTCTTTCTTTTGCAGTTCGTCGGTCAAGGTAAGGAGGTCGACTGGCTTGTGCCGCTCGTAGAGACGCATCATCGCCCCAAAGATCGTCGCGTGGCGCTTGTCATAAAAGTCTTCTGCGCCGACGTGTTCGCTAGCATCGGCCAAAACTTCTTCGTCGATAAGTACCGCACCAAGCAAACTCATCTCAGCATCGAGACTTTGTGGTGGTACTTTGCCTTTTGGTTGAGGTGATTGATCAGCCATTGATGGTAATTTCTTCTCCTCCCCCCATCATAGCAAGAATGGCGGCTTTTTGGCGATCTTTGGGTGGCTTACTGGTGGCTAAGATGGCAATCTCTGCAGTAATGCCAAGGCGGTGCAGTGCTGCGCTGAGTGTGGGGAGGGCGCGATCGATCTGCATTTTGGCGAATTTTTTGCCAGCGTATATCGTCAGTATCTGGCCGTCATACACATGCCCTGCCTTGGCGAGGTACGTGCGTGCGCCGACTGCTCCGACCGCATTGAGAAACTGCTCCCATGGGAAATCGATTGGTGTGGAACTTGCTGCGGGTGTTTCATCGTTTGCTGCAGAAACACTTGGTTGCTTGGCTGGTGTATGATCAGTAGCGGAAGCACTTGGAGTACCAGACTGACCAGCCGATGCTGCTGCCGCACCATCTGTCTCCTGACGGGGAGGGTCTGAAGAAGGAACTACAGGAGGTGCTTGCGATAATGAAACTGGTGAGCGTGTATATGGCGCAACTGGCTCGCTGACGGTAGTGGGTGATGGCTGACGATGAGGTGCTGTGGCTGGTGACGTAGCTCGGCTTGCAAGAGCAGTAAGCAGCGCAATGCGCGGCCAACCGGCCCGCGGCACAGCCAATAGTTTATCAAGCAATGGCAACAGTGCTGCGTCCTCTACAACGCGCTGACGCGCGATGCCAAGCAACTGCTCGGCAAGAAGTTCGGCTGGCGTGCCAGCTGCCTCAGCCTCATCGATTAGCCGAGCGGCCTGGCCAATGTCTGCCGCAGCATAGGCAGCCATAAGCCCTTCTACTACCTCATCCTGCGCAAGGCCCAGCACTTCTGCGACCATCGCGCGGTCGATCGTTTCATCACTCAGTGAGCGTAGTTGGTCGAGCAAACTAATACTGTCGCGGAAGCTCCCCTTCCCCTGCTCAGCAATCAGTTCTAGTGCATCGGGTGTAATGGCAATCTTTTCTTGCTGGGCGATAAACGCCAAATGTTTGGCTGCATCAGGCGGACTAATTGCTCGGAAATTGAAGCGCTGCACCCGGCTGAGGATCGTCGCCGGGAGCTTATCGGCATCAGTGGTTGCAAGAATGAAGACGACGTGTTCGGGTGGCTCTTCTAGCGTCTTGAGCAAGGCATTAAAGGCCGACTTGCTGAGCATATGAACTTCATCAATGATGTAGATCTTTTTTGGACTGCTGGTTGGTGCAATCTGCACCTTATCGCGCAAATCGCGGATATCCTCCACCGAGTTATTGCTTGCTGCGTCGATCTCGATGATGTCGAGATGGGTCGACTCGTCGGTGTATGGCAGGCCGTTGATCTCATGCGCCAAGATGCGGGCGATCGATGTCTTACCCACTCCACGTGGCCCCGTCAAGAGATAGGCATGGGCAATGCGCCCACTCGCAATTGCCCGCTGCAAAATCCGCGTGATATGCGACTGCCCCACAATCTCATCAAGCGACCGACTCCGATACGTCCGATATAGTGCTCTACTCATTTGCTATATTATACCGCAGAATGGATGGAGATGCGATCGAAATAGAGGAGGAGTAATCGCGCTGTATAGAAATCAAGCGATTGTGAAATGTCTATCAAGAAAATCAAAAACCCCTAAACACGAGCAAGAGAGCTCTATATAAAAGCTATCGATAGCTGTGACTTTATAACGGTGCTTCCACCGCTGCCCAGGTTGCGTCTGGCTTGTCCTCAGGGATGATGACGGTGACCTGATGGCCAATCTCAATCCGGAAGAATGTCACACTTGCCAGCAGGATCCGGTATTCTCTCCCCTGTGCTTCCACGTAGTATGCACCATCGTGTTGGGTGAGTGTGCCAATAATCTGCTTGCGCTCCACCCGCTTGATTTGCTTGTAGATAAAGCCGCCATCGTCGGCGATCGTCAGCTTGAGCTTGTCACCCTCAACAAGCTTAGACTTGCTGGCATAATTGGCTGGCACAGGATAATTCTTGCCATCGGCATCAACCATTACTTGCCCGTCAAAGATTCCTTCGACTATCTTGCCCGATACCTCCTCGCGGCTATTGCTTGGCACGACGACTTCGCCATCGTCACCAATAATACTCATCAATAATTCCTTTGCAGCGGCCAGGTTTGTCTCTGCCTCTTGAATCAGCGATCGCAATCGCTTTACCTGTTTCTCTGGTAGTTCAGACATATTTTCTCGCAATTCCTTGTCTGTTTTCTTAGTTATCAACCCATTATATAGCGATGGGGTGGGGCCTTGTCAAGGCACTTGGTGGTTATCCACAGCGATAACAGGGGTAGCCAGTAGTTCGTTGTAAAAATGGTCAGATGCTTAGAACGCCACCTACCTGGAGTGACGCACAGCAATCCGGAGCAGTGAGCTCGACGGATAACCAAAAACACACCCAAGCGGGTGTGCTGAGCTCGACGGATAACCAAAAACACACCCAAGCGGGTGTGCTGATGGTAGCAATGCGGTCGGTGGGGTGGTTATGCCAGTTCGACGGTAGCGCCAGCCTCTTCCAAGGTCTTCTTGGCAGCTTCGGCGTCGTCTTTGCTGACCTTTTCTTTGATTGGGCTTGGTGCGTTGTCGACCAAAGCCTTTGCCTCACCCAGGCCAAGGCCAGTGAGTTCCTTAACAGCCTTGATGACGGCAACCTTTTGGCCGCCAACTTCTTTGAGGGTGACGGTGAATTCGGTCTGCTCGTCCTCTGCAGCACCAGCGTCGGCAGCTGGGCCAGCGACAGCAACTGCAGCAGCGGCTGGCTCAATGCCGTATTCGTCCTTGAGGACATTTTTGAGTTCGTTGACTTCCAGAACGGTCAAAGCAACCAGTTCTTCGGCCAGTTTTTTCACATCTGCCATGATGGATTCCTTTCAATGATGTGCGGTAGAATTATCGCACGAGTTATTGTCTGCATAGTGCAAACGTTAGTACAATGCTGCGCTTGGTTACGCAGCTGCTTTGGCGTCTTCGATGCCATCGAGCAACGTATGGAGGTTGCCCGAAAGTGCGTTGGTAGTGTCGTGTACTGGCGAGAGCAGCTGTGCCACCACTTCGGCCACCAGCTGGTTCTTGCTTGGCAAGCCAGCCAGTGCAGTAACATCGGCTGTGTTGAGAGCTTCACCTTCGCCACTAAAGCCAGCAACCAACTGAACTGTTGGATGCGTCTTGGCAAACTCGTGCAACACCTTCGCTGCCATCACTTCGTCGTCTGGCGAGATTGCATACAGCAATTGCCCAGCCAGGGCCGAAGTGTCAGTATCTTTGTAGGTGTCATGCTGCGCAAAGGCAACACGCACAAGACGGTTCTTCACCACCTTAATGACAACACCAGCTTCGCGAGCTTCGCGGCGCAACGCTTGCAGATCTGCCACACTTGTCCCTTGGTAGGACGCAACGGCAGTGCCCTTTGCCTCTGCGAGAAGCTCGCTCATTTCAGCCACCAAAGCTTGTTTTTTATCTTTGGAAATTGCCATAAGATAAAATCCTTTCTTTGGAGTTGTAATACCTATACACACCGAGAAGGGGTGCAGTATTACTGGTTTGTTGTTGTATCCGACCGCATTGTTAATGTCCGACATATGCCGCAAAAAATCGCCTCTGCACGATTGCAAAGACGAGTCTCGAGTTTCGTACTAAAACGCTGGGCATAATATAGGCCACGGCGTATCCGAAATTCCCTCGGTAGCATACTTATCGGCTGCTTTGTCGTACATAACAGCCCGCTACGGTCTTTGGCAATGTCTAAGAAGGATTATAGCAGATGATGGTGGGTGGATGCAAGGTGTGGAGGAATCTTTGTGCCAGTGCGTAAACAGAGCGAGGAAGTAGCTTAGCTGTGTAGTTGTGCCTGGGCAAGCATCGCGTCGATTTTGCGATTCGTATTGTTGATACGGCTTCGGCTTGGCTGATGCAAGGTTGTTTTGCCAAAATCCTGCTTACGCCTGTTGAGATTGCTCATGCGCGTGAGCTGCCCTTCTGTCGGCTGGAGCTGATAGCCAAGCTGCTTACCAAGCTTGTATAAGATATGTGCTGCTATGCCATGGCGTGTTGCCTCGCGATCCTCCTTGGTGAGAACCTGGACTTCAAAGGGCAAAATACCTGAGGCTTGATCCTCATACAGGCCTGTCATCTTAGCAACGCGAAAACCTTTCTTGTTGTCTTCCTTAAAATCAATATACTCTTCAGCACGAGTACCCGGATAACGAGCCTCAAATGCAGCCTTAATATCCTTAATGAATTGAGTGTCTCCCTCTACCTTGAGTATCTTGTCTCGGCCTGGTGCAGCATATGGGGTAATAGTATAGTCAGCATCCTCCTCACCGGTTGAAGTCTTGTTATTTTGCGCAGTTTTATTTTGGGGTGGCGTAACAATATTGTTATTGTCGATCATATCCAAGAACACATCAAGCAGTTCATCGCGATCCTCTGTAATGAATGTAATGCCATCGATATCAAACGGCACCTCAAGCGAGCTGTCTTTTTCTGGTGGAGATAGTGAGTGTAGTGTTTGTGGTGTAATATCGTCAAATTGCTCACAGAGCTCGTCAATACATTGATTTTTCAGATCGTCCAAAACTTTTATTGTATTCTCGTCATACGCCTGCAGAGCTTCGTATGAGACGAATTCTCGCCCATTCTGGCGCTCTTTCTCTTTAGCTTTTACACTATTCATCTTGTCATCATACGCTTGCAGTATGTCTGGTGAGATAGAGGCGCGGATTTTTTGATACTCTTCTCTCTTTTGTTTCTCTGCTTTTTTTGCTGCTTCTGCGAGCTTACGCGCGAGAGAGCCAACAGACTTGAGCCGCCATACCGCTCGGAGCTCAGTATGCCACTCATAGCTACAGTTGCCGTTCCCCACCACAATATTGTGGTTCGACTCCTGGCCAAGGACAAGCTTGCTGTCGCCTCCGCTTTTGTCTGTTTTGCCAATCATGTGCGCCAGAATTTTTTCTGTAATGTTGCAATAGTTTTGGTTGCGCTCTTCGGCAGTGATGATGTGATCTGGGTTGTCAGTATCGGTGGTGCCCAATACACCAAATTCTGACAGTATACGCTCAGCGAGATCCACAAAATGCCCTTGGCCAGTATTACGCAGCTGCAGGCATATTACTTTGCTTCGCAATGCCATTGCGAGCCCATCAAACCCAATAATCTCACACAGTGGTGCAAGCAATGCCTCACTCTTGTAGGCTAGCTCGTACGCCTCGGACGTATCATAGCGAGTGTTATTAAGTTTGTTGAGTGTATTGACAGCCTCCATAAAAATTGTCGAAAGCCCAACGCTCTCTCCTGCATCCAAAAGGTCATCAAGATCGAGCATATTCATTGGCTGCTGCCAGAGTTCTTTCATGAGGTTCCCTGCTTGCATGCGGTCGTGTGTTGCAGTCTCAAGAAGTTGACTTTGTTTCTGTTCATCTGTAAGATACTGACTCTCCGCAAAGGAAGGCTTTATCCTTCCTTTTGATTTTTCTAGCTTACGAGCTTTCGTAATGGCCGTGTATAGAGATTCTTTGTTCTCGGTATCTGGGTTAGAGGGCATCTTTTGCGTGTTAAGAAATTTACTCCAGGCGCTTGATAGCTGGCTGGTATCCTGCAGCATTGAAACAATTTGGTTGAACTTTTTATATGCATCTACTTCCCACTGTTTTTTATGATCTTCGAGCATCTTATGGCGGAGACTGGCAAGGTTCTCTGTTTTGAGCAGTTCATCGCGGTTGCCTGCTGTATACAATAAGTACGCAGTATAGGCGCTGTGATTGCTGTACTTTGCAAATAGCTCCCCAGCAAAATCTCGCATGAGGCTCAAGCCCGATACGATTCGCTTTGTTTTAGACTCTGGTGTGTTAGTGAGATTGAGCGCTTTTTCGTATAAATCGTATCGATCCTTATCAAAGCCCACGTTTGTCTCGTGCGCTAAGGTGTTATTTACTGGGTTAGCTGTACGCTCTTTTGTTAGATTTAACACAGTGCATACAACTGTAGCAAAGTTATCAAAAAATCACAAGTGTTGACCCCTGAAGGGTGTGTGTCCGTTTGTTATGAAAAAGTAAGTAACAAGATGATTTTAGAGGTGTTTTGTACTATATAAGTATAAAATTACAATGCTGTATAGCAGCTATATGCTGATATTTCCGTACTAAATAGCCCCATAGAGTATTTTTCATTTTCATTTTGCGTTAATGATCGAAAGAATCTCGCGCTGTATCTCGTGTGGAGACTTACGTTCGCCATTATCGCTCATACACTGAATTATAGGTACCTGGTAATCTTTGGCAAGCATACGATAGCCCGTGTGAACGCGCTGCTGGAAGCCTTTCCCTTGTGTTTCGAAAGTGTCGGGAGCTGTGGTAGGCGTACCTCTCTGCTGGATGTGATGCAGACGCTCCTTCTCATCGTTGAGCGTGAGGATGATGAGGTAGTCTGGCGTGAGATAGCGTTGGCCGGTAAATAAGGCAGTAACATGCTGGATATGTTCCTGACTCAGACCTTCACCATACCCCTGATAGGCGAGTGTCGAGAAATAATTGCGGGACGCGAGGACAGTTTCGCCTCGCTCCAGCGCTGGTTGAATAATCTGCTGCCATAGCTCGCGCCGTGCAGTACTAAGTAGTGCGAGATTAATCTCTGGGTCGCGCCGGAGATTGCCATTCTTGATGACAGTGCGGAGATAGTGAGCAATTGGCGTAGTCTGGGCCGGGTCATCACTGCTTGGTTCTTCAACGATTGTCACTGTATAGCCTTGGGCTTGATAGTGCTTGGCGAGGAGCTCCACTTGAGTCGACTTACCTGTGCCATCAATCCCCTCAATGACGATATAGTTACCTTGATATCGAGCTTTCTCACCACGTTCTATATTCATTGCAAAATACCCCTCACCCTATATATCAATCTGTCGTAAAAGAGTTTTTGGTGGAATAAAGCCCTTTGTAATATAATCTGCAAATATCTGTCTCGCCTGCTCTCCGGTAAATAACTCTTCTGGATGAATCTGTATTGTAAATAGCTTGCCATCGCGCTGCCAAGTGAGTGGAACGAATCGCTCTTTATCAGCCACTGGCTCTCGGGCAATCACATAGTGGATATATGGATACTGGGCTGTGTGATTGTCTGGATCCGGCACCCGCACCTCTATAGTCATGCCGGTATTCGACCCAGCACATTGCATATAGTAGCCATCAGCCAAGCTATCCTTTGGTAGATTCTTTGGATGGTCAATACCATCTGGCAGGGCCCACACGCAGATACTAAAGCAACGGTTGCCATCAAGAACAGTTGGGTCGGCAATAGCCTCACTCACCTTTTGTGCAACCCGCTCTGGTGTTTGTGGCTGCAAAAATCGCTCAAAATAACCAACATTCCCAACCAGTGAGTAAACATATTTTTTCATAAATTACCTCTGTTGTTGTGGTAGTTTAA
>CALBWN010000056.1 GCA_937974295.1 uncultured Candidatus Saccharibacteria bacterium | reverse complement strand
TTGCTTGATGCCCGAGCTTGCCTCCAGGGGGATCTTGAAGGATTTGGTGAGGTTATTGATAACAACGATTGGTTGCGCCATCTAGATACTCTCCGCAAAATACTGCTGGTTGCGCCGGAAATAAAACACCGCCAGCAGGATGATAATGATAATCGAAACAAATGGTATGAGCACCCACGGGGAGGAAACAAGATCGTAGAGCTGGATGGTCTGGTGTGTTACCAGCACCTGGCGGACATCTTGGATAATCTGGGCGGCTGGGTTGAGCATGAGGTATGGCGCAGCAGCTGGCATGCGCTCCATTACCATCTGCAAAGGATAAATAACCGGCGTGGCATAGAAGGCTGCCTGCATAAAGATCTCCCACAGATAGCCAATATCGCGGTATTTCACATTGATCGTCGCAAGGAAAAACGCCACCGCCAAGGAAAGCACATAAAGCTCGAGGATCAGTGGCACCACAAGCAGCGCCTCCCACGACCAATGCACACCATTAAACAAACAAAAGCCCAGAATCACCACCATATTGATAGCGAGGTTGATAAAGGCCGAGATGGTACCAGAGATAACAATGATATATTTGGGGAAGTTGATTTTGCGGATCAGGTCGCCCCGCGAGACGATCGACTGCAGCCCCTGCACTGTTGCCTCACTAAAGAAGTTCCATAGCACAATTCCTACTAAAAGATACACTGGATAGTGCTCGATGTTGCGACCAAGGCCGAGGAATTTGTCGAACACTACAAACAAAATAATAAACAAAAATATCGGCTTGAGGATTGACCACAAATAACCCAGCACCGATCCCTGGTAGCGTAGCTTGAAGTCCGTTACGACCAGCTCGCGCAGCAAGATACGATTTTTTCGTTGCAAAAGATTTGTTACTTTCATAGTTTCTCTGGCCATTATATAATATGACCGTGGTAAAAAACAATCTTGCAATCATAGTTCTTAACTGGAACGGCGCCGATGATGCTCTAGAATGCATCGATTCGTTGGCGCAGCAGACGCTGGTGCCGACCATCATCGTGGTCGATAACGACTCGCATGATGACTCGGTGGCACGCTTCCGCTCATATCAAGCTAAGCACCCTGCGCTCAGTCTCGTCATCATTGAGAATCAGCGCAACCTCGGCTTCGCCGGTGGTATCAACACAGGCCTGCGCTATGCCAAAGAACAGCAATTTCGCTTTGTTGGCGTGCTTAACCCCGACGCAGTTGCTAACACACACTGGTGCCAAGCCCTAGTGGACGAGCTGCGGGCTCATCCAGACTGTGGCATTGCCACTGGGCTACTGGCGCGCCGCGATGGGACGACCATCGATAGCTCGGGCGACTTCTACACCACTTGGGGGTTGCCTGGCCCGCGCCACCGTGATGAGCCAATTAGCCACGCGCCAACAGAGGCTGGAGCGGTGTTTGGCGCAACGGGTGGCGGAGCAGTCTATCGCACAGCATTGTTCGACACCGTTGACCTTTTTGACGAAGCATTCTTCATGTACTACGAAGACGTTGATCTCAGCTTTCGCACGCAGCTAGCAGGCTGGACGGTGCGCTTCACACCGCACGCCGTCGCATACCACAAGGTTGGTGCCAGCAGTAGCAAAGTTCCAGGGCTCGCGGTATACAATACCTTCAAGAACTTGCCGCTTATTTTTATCAAGAATGTCCCAGGGCGGCTGTTTTGGTCGATTGGCGTGCGCTTCTGCCTCACCTACTGGCTGATATTCTTGAGTGCACTGCGCCACGGCAACGGCTGGCCAGCACTGCGTGGTATGCTCGCCTCTGTTATTCGCCAGCCAGCGGCCTATCGGCAGCGCTTTGCTATCCAGCGGCAGCGCAAGGTATCGGTCGATTATATCCGTAGTATTATCCACAACGGGCCATTACCCAACCAGACAGGCCTACTCAAATTCCGGAAGTTTTTTACCGGCAAATAACTCAGCTTAGTTGTTCTGTCACAGGATGAACCATGCAAATCTCAAAATACTCGCTGATTACTCCTCTCTTCTTCAGTAATACTCTATTTTCTAGTTAACAAGAGGATAAGACTAGCGCCAAAGAGGTGAATTGTAAAAACTGGCTTTTGCATGGTAATTATACCGAAAATGTTCCGACCAGATCCTATATTAGTGTTTCCCTGTCTGCTGAGTGGCCAGCCTCCAGATATTTTCTTGCATAATTATACTACGAAGGTAGCGTTTCGCACTCTATCAATATGCAATTAGCCTGCGTCATCTCACCCCTGTTACGTACGCAATCATTTTGCATATTCGCCATCTATGCGTACAATAATACCTATGCGTCTTCTTGAATATCAAGCCAAGCAGTGCTTGGCTGAGGCTGGTGTGGCAGTACCGCAGAGTAATGTTGTAGAATCTGCAACGGTGGTGCCCACTGCCCCTATTGTCCTCAAATCACAAGTGCCGATCGGTGGCCGCGGCAAGGCAGGTGGTGTGGTGATTGTCCGCGAGCAATCCGCTGTTACGCCAACCATTCAGCGTCTCTTTGCTCTCGATATTGGTGGCTACACCCCCACGAAGCTCCTCGCTGAGGAAGTCCTCTCTATCGCCCGCGAGTGCTACATTTCGCTTACCATCAATCGCGAGCAATCATCCATCGAGCTACTCGCCCACACCAGCGGTGGCATTGATGTGGAAGAACACGATCGTGCAGCGTTCTTTCGCCAGGCCATTACACCGCAAACAGTTCATACTGTAGCCGAAGCACTAGCGGAGTATCTGTCGCTGCCAGAGCAAGCCTTTACGCTTGAGGATATGGTGGCGAATTGTTTGCGTTGTTTTATTGACAACGATTGTCTCTTACTCGAGATTAACCCACTCGTTGTGACGACAGATGGCCAGCTCATCGCTGGTGATGCAAAAATGACAATTGACGATGCAGCGCTGTTTCGCCACCCGCAGTGGCACGAAGCAGCCCTAGAGGATCATAATTTCGTCACGCTCGACCATAATGGGACGGTTGCGACAATTGCCAACGGTGCAGGTCTGGCAATGGCAACCGTCGATGCGGTGACTGCCCGCGGCGTGCAGCCAGCTAATTTTCTTGACATTGGTGGCACGGCAACTCCAGAGAAGATCCTGGCTAGCTTCGAGCAGATTGCCCGTTTCCCTGCCGTGGCGCTCATCATTATTAATATCTTTGGTGGTATTGTGCGCTGCGATGATGTAGCGGCGGCCATCATTAGCGCCAAGCAACAATTGCCAGAACTCCCACCACTGGCCGTCCGCCTGACGGGTAACCGCGAGGCCGAAGCCAAGGCGCTCCTTGCCCGCGAACATATCCCACTCTACGATAATCTCTCTCACATTTTGGAGGAAGCCGTATGATGACCCCTGATATCTTTCGTGGCAAGCATGTCATTGTTCAGGGCATGACTGGCAAACATGGCTCATTTCATACCAAGCGTATGCTAGCGAGTGGCACGCATGTCATTGGTGGCACATCGCCCAACCAATCAGTCGCAGAGGTGCATGGCGTGCCGGTCTTCCGGACGATTCGCGAGATTCAAGCGCAGCAGCCCGTTGATATTTCCGTCATTTTTGTGCCGGCAGCCCATGCCAAGGCAGCGATTATGGAGGCAATCGACGCAGAGGTGCCACTCATTATCTGCATTACCGAGGGTGTGCCTGTCCACGATATGTTGCATATAAAACAACGCCTAGCAACCAGTTCTTCGGTTTTGATCGGCCCCAACTGCCCTGGCGTTCTCATCCCCGGCGTGCACAACCTTGGCATCATCCCTGCAACGCTCGCCACGCCAGGCCACACTGCCATCGTCAGCCGCAGCGGCACGCTCACCTACGAAGCAATGAGCCTTCTCACTCAGGCAGGCATTGGCCAGCGCTATGTAATTGGGATTGGCGGCGATATGATTGGTGGCAGCAGCTTTATTGATTGCTTGCAATTGTTTAAGCAAGATGCGGCGGTGGAGCAGATTGTACTAATTGGTGAGATTGGTGGCACAAGCGAGATTGCCGCGGCAAATTACATTAAGCGTCATATAAGCAAGCCTGTCTATGCTTACATTGCGGGCCACAGTGCACCACCCGGGGTGCAGATGGGTCATGCTGGGGCGATCCTTGGCACAAATAAGCTCGAGTCGGCCCAGGCCAAGACGGCCCGGCTCGAGGCCAGTGGCGCAGTGGTGGCATCGTCCATCCAGTCGCTCATCGCGCTCATACCAACCAATAAGTGATACAATAAGGCTACGATGAAAACAATCACCATTCTTATTCCTGCCTACAACGAAGCAGCTGTCTTGCCACAGCTGTTTACCCGGCTCGAGACGCTGCAGCGCAGTGTCGATCGCCGGCGCTACCAGTTCGAATTCTTATTTATTAATGATGGCAGCCAGGATCACACGCTCGAGCTCATCCAGATCGAGCAGCAACACAATCCCGCCATTGCCTACCTCAATCTCTCGCGCAACTTTGGCAAAGAAGCTGCTATGCTGGCTGGCTTCGACCACGCCGCGGGTGATGCTGTGGTGGTAATTGATGCCGACCTGCAAGACCCACCAGAGCTGATCCCGCAGATGATCGAGCTGTGGGAGCAGGGGTACGATGACGTATATGCGCGGCGCCGCAGCCGCTCCGGCGAGACCTGGCTCAAGAAAAAAACTGCTGCATGGTACTACCGCCTCCTCCAGAGCACGACGCATATTCCTGTTCAGATCGACACGGGTGACTTCCGCTTACTTAGCAAACGCTGCGTCACTGCTATCACCCAGCTGCGCGAATCTCAGCGCAATACCAAAGCGATCTTTAGCTGGGTGGGCTACAAAAAGAAGGAGATTCTCTACGACCGCGACCCACGGGCTGCCGGTACTATCAAGCAAAACCCCCGCACGCTCATCAACCTCGCTATTGATGGCATCACGAGCTTTACGACCGCTCCGCTGCGCATCTCGGCCGTGCTGGGCTTCCTCATCGCCTTCTTGGCCTCTATTTATATTCTCTATCTGCTCATCCGACCATTGTTCGGTGTGCCAACCGGTGCAGGCTATTCATCGCTCATGGCAGTGATTCTCTTCCTTGGTGGCGTGCAGCTACTGAGCCTAGGAGTGATTGGTGAGTACATTGCTCGGATTTTTAGCGAAACAAAGCAGCGCCCACCTTATCTCGTCGAGGAACATCGTGAGGCTCGTCATCGCAAATAACAGCGGTAAGTTGCTGCGGTTTACACTCGTTGGCGGGATTAATACAGCGATCGATATTGGCTTGCTATTTGGGCTCACCACACTTGGCCTGCCAAAGCTCGCGGCCAATACAGTATCAACGGGCCTGGCCTTTATTTTTAGTTTTTTTGCTAATAAGTCGTATACTTTTCGCGCTCAGGGTGATGTGCGCCGACAGCTAGTCTTGTTTGTCATCATCACCCTGGCAGGCTTGTGGGGGCTACAAAACGCGGTTATCTTCTGCATCTCACCCATCCTGACCTCTGTTATTTATGCTGATTCACTTGTGCTGCTGCTTGCAAAAATCATTGCCACTGGTGCATCGTTAGTGTGGAATTATTATTTGTACGATCGTGTCGTTTTTCGAACAACACGAAGATGAGGATTTTACTTATAATAAGCTTTTAACGATGCAGTATAGCTATTCGATCCTCAAAAATACTGCATATTGAATCAATTCAGCCTCATCGCACCAAGAATATCCCAATTAGATAAATTATAAGTAGTTGCTTGTTTGATGACCCGCTTACTCAGAGGTCACAAGCTCAATTCAATATCCGCTTATAATCACTATTGACGCTGGTAATCATCCGCCACCCGCACAATATCATCCTCTGTTGATGGGTGCGCTGGGTCGGTGTGTTGCCAGAGCTCAGCAATGATCGTTGGGTGCTGAGCATCACCACAGGCACGGTGGCGCTCCCCTGCCGCCAGCCTCACAACATCACCCGCTCGGGCTAGTGTTGACTGAGGCGGTAGCTTATCACTCATGCTACAATAATACGCGCCAGCGGTGAGAAACCGCCACAGCTCCGCCCGCCGATGATGATATTGCCAGCTGAGGCGCGCTCCTGGCCGGACAAAGAGTATCTTAGGGCTAAGCGGTGCATCGACTTTATCCTTGATTTCTACCCCCGAGGCCGCAAAGAAATCCACCGCAAACTGCCCTGCCTGCGCTGGGTCAATACAAACAAAACCACCCCATGGCCGCTGGCTGTCTGTCCCAGTAATGTGGTAGCCTGCCTGGTGAAGAATATATTCTATCTGCGCCAGATTCGTCTGGACTGCTATGTGTTGTGGTAGTTCCATTATATTACTCGTAATATGGTTATTATAGCACTTTTATATAAGAATTTAGATTATCATTACCCGCCTTGACATACCCTTGTCCATCTGGCGCTTTCGGTGCAGGGGCTGTATACTAGAAAGTATGAGTTTTCATATTGCAATCGACGCCCGCGTGATCAATTCTGGCACGGGCACATATGTCGTGAAGCTGCTCGAGCAGCTGGAGCGGCTTGATACGACTAACCACTATAGCGTCCTCGTCCCCACTAAGGACCGCGACTACTGGCAGCCACACAACCCTAACTTCACTATCCGCACGGTCGACTTTGCTAATTATTCGCTGGCAGAGCAGCTAGGCTTCCGCCGCTATCTGGATGAGCTGAAGCCCGACTTGGTGCACTTTTGTATGCCGCAGCAACCGGTCTTTTACAGAGGTAAACACGTCACAACGGTGCACGATATGACCCTCCTCAAGACGTATAATTCCGACAAAAATTGGCTGGTGTTTCATCTCAAGCAATTGGTGGGGCGCTGGGTATTTCGGCGAATCGCCCGCACGAGCGAACACATCATCGCTATTTCTCAGACGACCAAGCAAGAATATCAGAGCTTTACTAAGATCCCCGATAGCAAAATCTCGGTCATCTACGAGGCGGGCGAGGCACACCCTGGGCAGCTCACGCCGTATATTGACCTCCCCTTCAAGCGGTTCATTATCTACGTTGGGCAGCAGCCTGATTATAAAAATCTGCGCCGCCTCGCGGCCGCACACCAGCAACTGCTGAGCCGCTGGCCAGACCTTGGCCTGGTGTTTGTAGGGCGGATGAACGAAGACACCAAGCGCAACCAAGCCTACTACCAGCAGCAGGGCTACCGCAATATCCACTTCACTGGGTTCATCCCCGACGGGCAGCGCGATTGGCTACTTAACAAAGCCGAAGCATACGTCTTTCCATCGTTAATGGAAGGATTTGGCTTGCCGCCACTCGAGACGATGGCATATGGCACGACCCCTGTTATATCCAGCAATACCTCGTGCATGCCCGAGATTTTGGGCGATGCTGCCGAGTACTTCGACCCACTCGACGTCGATGCCATCGCGAGCGCAATCGACCGTGTCCTCAGCCAGCCAGCTCGCCGCCGCGAGCTTATCGTCAAAGGCAAAGCTCAAGCTGCCCGCTACTCGTGGGAGCGCTGCGGCAAGGAAACGTTGGCGGTGTATGAGCGAGCACTGCGAAAATTATAATCGATTTATAACTAGTCTGAGTAATTTTAATACCAGAATTTTAAAGTCTCACTGACCTTGTCGCGAATCTATTCTCTACTGCTTCATATGGCACGAGTATGGAATTTATTTGCAATAGTAGCACTCTTTCTCTGTTCTCATATTGTGTTCCACTCAACAAAACGCAGATAGGTGTGAATCTAAGAATTGGCACATTATGTTGATCACCATCCTCTATATATCTCAAGCGGAGACGTTAGGATGAATTACTAGGGGGTGAATACTAACAGTCGTTGAGCCACAACCCCCCACTCTAGAATAGATATTAATATCATTATTGCAAAAACCGGCCATCACCGACCGGTTATAAGATATATCATAGCGTAGCTTCTACTCAGCCTCTTCCAGCTGGATAATCACATGGCGCTCGCGGCCTTCGCCTTCGGAGACGGTCGTGATGCCAGCTGCGTCGGCAGCGACTTGGTGGACGATGCGCCGATCGGCTGGGTTGAGGTGGGCAGTGTAGGGCTCACCAGTTGCACGCACGCGCTCGATCCAGCCTCGGGCTTTGTCGGCGACCTTCTCCTCGTGCTGCTTTTTGTAGTCGGCAATATCAACACTCACGCGCACTATGGCTGCATGCTGTGCCCGCAGTGCCGACGAGACGATATATTGCAGTGCCCGCAGTGTCTCTGCCCCGCGGCCAATCAAGATACTATTAATGTCCGACGACTCCACCCGGAGGGTCATTACTTCGCCATCATCGTCACCCGATACCGCAATATTTTCGCCAAAAAACGAGATGATGTTCTGGAGATATTCTCGGGCAAATGTTACTGATTGGTATCGATCCATCGGGTTCTCCTCCTCTGTTATTCTTTGGCTTTGATGCGTGTGACGTTGGCTTCTGTAGCCGCTTTGGCGCGCTTCTTTGTCGACTTTTTCTTGGCGGGTGGTGTAATGTCTACTTCATTGGCAATTGCTTCGAGCTCTTGCTTGTCTTTGCGGAGGAGATACGACTGCTGCGCCACCGCTACTAAGTTAGATGCCGTATAGTAGAGCGCCAACGCTCCCGGCAAACCCATCATGATCATAAACATCATCACTGGCATAAACTTCGCCATATTGCGCATCATTGCTGCGTTCATCTCAGAGGGGTCAGCCTCTTTGCCAGCGGCTGTCTCCTTCATGATATCGCGGAAGCGCTTGGTACTTTTGCCAGTTGGCATAGTCTGCTTGGTCATCACATACTGTGTGAGGGCTGAGATAATCGCGAGAGCGAGGAGCGGCCAGACAATGCCATCCTTACCAAGCGCTACCTTGGTGAGGTCGATGAAGCCCAGCATGGTGTGATTGAACTGCTCGGGGTGGTGAATGATCGTCTTGATGGCATCGATATTCTTGAGCGGCTCGTAGATGTAGCGCGCCACTTGGTCGCGGTGGAGCGAGATGATCATGATCACCTGGTAGAGGCCGATAAAGATCGGAATCTGAATGAAGAGCAAGAGAATCGAGCGAAATGGCTTGATGCCGTACTTCTTATACAGTTCCATCTGCTGCATCGCTTCTACTTGGCGATTACCATTAGCCGCTTTCTTGATCTTGGCCAGCTCAGGCTGCATCTTGCGCATCTGTTTACTCTGGTGGAGCTGCCGCTTGAGCAGTGGATAGAGCAAAAAGCGGATGATGACCGTGAAGAGAATCACCGCTATGCCAAAGTCACCACCAGGGATGATACTATAGATAAGCAAAAGCGCGTTAAAAATGGGCTGTAAAATTATTGTCTCAAACATATTGACTCCGATTACTGCATTTATTGTATCATAGGTGGCCACGGAAGATGAATTGTGGCGAAGTATTTTTTGGAAATCAATCGTTTATATACGCGATACACTACTGTCAATACTACATATAAGAGTATTTATAACCTTAGAAAAGAACACTCACCTAGCTTGCCTTTCATTGGTATAGAATGACAAGAAAAGAATTTTTTATAAATGTTTTGAGTTCTATTTACCACTGTTTATAAAGAGCTATTTTGCATTGATTTGACTCAAAGTACTATGAAGTAGGTCGCGCAAAGAAGACTGAAAGGTTATAAAGTGCTAGTCTATCTTTTCTCTTTCATCACTTGGCGTTGCCTCGTCAGGGCAAATACCAGCTCGCACGAGGAGGTTTTTCACCACCAGCGCAAGCTCATCGTGCGGCGCGGTAAGGATTTCACTTGAGGTGATGATTAGCGCAACGTCGTACACCCCTGTAAAGTGTGGTACGTGCTGGCGCAGAATCTCGTAGACGCGGCGACGAATGCGGTTGCGCCCTACCGCAGATTTGTGCACCTTTTTGCTCACCACCACGGCAATGCGCGGCATACGCCGACGGCGATTGGCTACGTATTTGACGGTTAGCAAACGCGAACGCTCGGCACTGGCATGGCGATACAAATAGCGCAGCCCGCCATAGCCATGAAACCGATATCGTTGCTGTAACATAGCTGTATTATAGCAAATCTGCCCGCAAACAGAGACAAAATAACCCACCAAGCAGTGGGTTATTTTCGTCATTTTGCTATCGTCACACTACGAGAGTGCGAGGCGAGCGCGGCCCTTGGCGCGGCGGCGCTTGAGCACATTGCGGCCTGCCTTAGTGGCAATCCGTGCCCGAAACCCGTGCGTCCGAGCACGATGACGAGTGTGTGGTTGGTGAGTTCGTTTTGGCATATCATTGCTATTATACGCGATTGCTCCAGATCTTTCAACTTTTCACTCGCTTGGTGGATTTTGTGCTCCGAGTAACCTCCGTCATAAGCATAGCCAAATTGTTTATCCACATTTGTTCGCGAGTTATCCACACTTTAACAGAGGTAATACATTTTTGTGGAAAAACTCCACCCCTGTTGCTCTTTTCGGGTTTACCCCGTTGTTGTATTTCTCACGGTTGTGGAAAAGTCGGTTTTTTCTTATACTAAAAAGAGTCATTGTATAACAAACAAGGAGCAGCAAAAGCCAGTGTACCACAGCCTGTGGAAGAGTGTTTTGGGTGAGATCGAAGTGTCGATACCGAGCGGTGTTTTTTCGACGTGGTTTGCCAATACCGAGATGCTCAGCAACAAAGATGGGGTAATCACCATTGGTGTGGCGAATATCTTTGCGATTCGCCAGTTTGAGGTGCGCTATGATAGCATCGTCAAAGAAGCGCTCCAGCACAGTGGTGTGGAGGTGTCGCGCATCGCCTACGTGGTAAACAAACAGGGTAAAAAACGCACTGTGATTAGCCGCGAAACCACTGGCCAGCCAGCCGACCGCGTCGAAGAGCGAGCGGCAGCGCTCATCAGCAAGCCAACTACCTCATCACACTCTAGCTCTACCACACCAGCAACCAGCCTGAACGCGCGCTATACCTTCCAGAATTTCATCGTTGGCTCGAGCAACGACCTCGCCTACACCGCCTGCCAAGCAGTCGCACATAGCCCTGGTACAAAGTATAATCCCCTCTTTATTTATGGTGGCGTTGGTCTCGGTAAGACACACCTCATCCAAGCGGTAGGCAACGAAATTCTCGCGCGCGACCCAGGCAAGAAGGTCGCCTATCTGAGCTCGGAGACGTTTGTCAAAGAATTTATCGAGTCAATCCGCTTCAAAAAGGCTGGCTTTTCTGACCGGTATCGCAATGTCGATGTGCTCATCGTCGACGACATGCAATTTATTGCTGGGCGCGAAAAGACTCAGGAGGAGTTCTTCCATACCTTCAATGCCCTCCATCAAGCCAACAAGCAAATCATCATCGGTAGCGACAAGCCACCGCACAGCATCCCTACCCTGACGGAGCGCTTGCGCAGCCGCTTTGAGTGGGGGATGGCGATCGATATCCAGATGCCAGACTTCGAGACGCGCTGTGCGATCGTCGAGACCAAGGCGAGCTTCGCTGGTGTAACGCTCGAGCGCGACACTGTGGAATACCTGGCCAAGAACGTCAAGACAAACATCCGCGAGCTTGAGGGTGCGCTCAATCAGCTCCTTGCCTATGCCGAAATGCGCGGCGTTGCCCCTGATGTGATGACAGCAGAGGGTTTGCTTGGCAATGTCCGGCGCAGTCGCCCTCAGCATCTCACCGCCAAGCAGATTATCGACAAGACCGCCCGCCATTTCCAGATCGATAGCAAAGAAATCTGTGGTGCCAAGCGAGCTAAGCATATCGTTGTGCCGCGGCAGATTGCCATGTACTTGCTACGTAGCGAGCTTCACATGAGCTTTCCACAAATTGCTAATGAGCTGGGCCGCAAAGACCACACCACCGCCATCCATTCAGTCGAAAAAATCGAGAAATCCATCAAGCTTGACTACCTCATCCGTGAGCAAGTCGCTGACATCCGGGATAAGCTCTATGCCTAGGCCATGTGTTTTTTTCGCAACACCTGTGGAAAAGCCGTGCACAGCTGGTCGTATAACCGGCGGACAGCTCGTGGGCAGTCATCCACAGCACCAAAAGCACACCATACGAAAGCCTGACTGGCCGGTGGATAACCCCTGCTTCTCCCCGATTTATCCACGCCAGCGATTGCAGCGTTTTGCACAAGTAGTGAGCAAGTCGTACCCCTGTTATTCATCATGGTTTCCACAGTATCCACAGCACCTATTACTATATCAACCATATAAAAAGAAAGGATTGTTGATATGAAACTGTCTGTCACACAAGAAAACCTTGCACGAGCGCTCGGGGTTGTCGGGCGAGTTGCGAGCAATCGAGCTGGCCTGCCGATCTTAAATAATATACTATTCCGCACCGAAGGTAATCGCCTTCTTCTCGCTGCGACGAACTTAGAGATTGCCGCTACCTATTATATTGGCGCAAAAGTAGAGACACCGGGGGTAATTACCCTGCCGGCTAAACTTGTGAGCGAATTTGTGGCGAATTTGCCGAAGGGGCCGATCGAGCTTGAGACCGATGGCGCGCGTATGACACTGACGTCTGGCGGGTACACTTCGACGATTAATGGCGTGGTAGCGGATGACTTTCCGGAGCTGCCGACGATTGATGAAGAACAATCGGTACGCTATAGCATTGCCGCGGCCGATTTTAAGCAGGCGGCAGCCCAGACCTTGGTGACGTGTAGTAATGACACGACGCGGCCTGTCCTAACTGGTGTGTATTGGCAT
>CALBWN010000055.1 GCA_937974295.1 uncultured Candidatus Saccharibacteria bacterium | reverse complement strand
AAGTTGATCGACTCACAGGCAATGACGGCACGGAAGCTGCCATCACCCATGATGATCATATCATCACGCAGCTCCGAGAGGAGGAGGCTATTCTGCGTGGTAGCGGGCTTGGGTGGAGCCTTTTTCTTGGTGTCTTGGGTGGGCTGATCATTCGTACTGCCCTGCACAGCTGGTGGCTGAGCCGGTGCTTGCACGGCGGGGTAATTGCCCTGTGGCGGAGCGGGATACTGCGGGTAATTGGCTGGTGCCTGGCCCGCTGGCGCAGCGCCCTGGCCTTGGTTATAACCAAACTGGCTGGGTGGCCCAGCTGGTGGCTGTTGATTGTTGGGTGAATTTGGCGACACCACTCTCCTTCTTATTTCTTAGCGCAAAGGGATGACAATCTCATCATCGTCATCATCCTGACTAGCCTGCTCTTGATGTTGAATCCGGTTGGCTTCATTGGCAATGGCAGCAACGGACAAATCAGAGTTGCTGGCTAGTCTAATTATATCAGGCGAGACGGGGTTTGTGCTAGTGTTTGGCGGCAGATTGTTGCGTTGCTGGGCGAGCTGCTCCTCACGCAGGCGTTCCTCGCGCGTGGGGGTTGTCTTGGCATAATAACTGGGGTCGAGCGGCTGAATGACCGACTGATGAATGCTGGGGTATGGGTTATAGCGCACCGCCATATCGATGACATTTTTATCATCAGCCAGTGCCGAGCGCTCCCGGTAGGACACGGCGGCTGGGGGGGGTGCGAGAGCTTGTGTGGTTTGGGCTGATGCGACGGGTGGCTGCTGAGGTGGCACTGGCTGCTGGGAAGGGTGTGGCGTAGGAGTGTGTGGATAATTGGGAGTTGGCGCTGTTGGGGTCGGTTGCTCTGCAGGTGTTGAAGTGAACGATGGCTGAGTATCGGTAGGAGGTGCTGCTTCAGCTGATGGGTAGCTGGGTGCAGTTGTGGTGCGCGTGGCTGGTTTTTGGGGTGGTACAAGCGGCACAGCGTCGGTGATGGGAGTGGCGTGCTGGCGCAGGTTGGCATAGATCGCCTCGAAGGATGGTGTTTCTTCTGGCTTGGGCTCTGGCACAGCTTCTACTGTGGGCTTGGGCGGCGTGTAGGGCTTGCTCAGGGCGTCTGGCAAGACCGAATCATGCGGAATAACGGCGGGCAGTGCCATTGGCAAAGACTGGAGTGAGTCATGCTCTCGCGGCATGGGCTGTGGCTCGGCAACAGGTGTTTCGTCATGCGCCGCATCATCCACTGGCGAAATCTCGTATACCTCGGTAGATTGCTGAGGTGGGTATGGGTTTGGTTGATTTTGGTAAGCACTAGCATCGAGTGAAGGAACTTGCTGATGCGACGACGCCGTGCGATTCTCCGGGAAGCTCGTGGATGAATACGACACTGCTGGGCGCTGAGGCTCTGGTGCTGGGTATGGCGGCTCTGGCATACGAGGCTGAGGTGGTGATACTGGTGCAAAGCCAGCGTCATCAACGGGTGGCTGGTACGGTGGTGTAGCCTGTGGTGGGATAGTTGGAGCTGGCTGCGGTGCTGCCTGGTATGGTTGCGGCTGAGTCTGCGGCCATGCTGGCTGATATGGCACAGGAGCTTGCTGGAGTGGCTGCCCATCAGCTACGGCAGGCAGCGCAGCCGCTGGGGCTTGCATGCGCTCGATGGCGGCTCGGCGCCGGGCTTGGTTTGATTGCTCAATGCGCCGCGTCATCGCCCGTGCTTCGCTACTGTTATCATCAAACATATCTGAGGTCTGCTGCGCCTCGAAGTATACATCACTAATCATCGACCCCTGTGCATCGGGCACACGAGTATGGCGGATAGACCAGCCATGAGTATCGGCCAACTGCGACAGATACGCCAAGCGGCGCTCGGCCTCGTCTTGGCTGAGGTTCTTCGTTCGCTCAATCTCCACCTTCTCGGGCACTGTAATCTCGATGAGTGAGCTGATGCCATCGGGCTGCCACATGCGCCGGCGTGGCTTGGTGTAGAATGATACCACCGCCGCGAGGTAAACCTCCATTGGCTGATCCTTGCGCAGCGGCAAAGCTAGCGCACCAAACAGCAGAATAATCGGCACCGGAATAACCGCCAGTGGCAAAAACACTTGCGACAGCCCCCACGCTAGCGCAATCCCCGCCGCCGCAACCAGCAGATAAATAAACTGGCGAAAGCTAAACGGCCCAAGAATCTTATCCTCTGCCTCTACATCCTGCGCAACCTTATATCTCGACATAGCTTATGTATTTATTATAGCATGAGGGGGATGAGTGGAGAGAATACAGCAATACTTCGTTATTTTATTTTTTACGACCTCGCCAAGAGAAGCGACCACCCCCACCTCCTTGGTTTTGGGTTTGATTCTTGAACGCGTTGTCAATATTATTTTTTACAGCTTCCTCGGCTGCCGAGACAAGTTGACTTTGCAATGCGGCTAGATCTACCTGATTTGCTCTATTGGCAGTCTCTACAGCCTCTTGTTTAATGTCGGCAGCTTTATTAATACGGTCAGGATCGCTGGCATCGAACCCCATAATATTTGCAACAGTTGCCTCTGGTGTTTCTTGACCACGCTCAGTTTGTAGGAACGTATTAAAGTTGGAGCGGACTCTTTCTTGGGCAGTATCGTTAAGTTTTTCCATAGCGTCCTTAATAATTTTACTTTGCCCAGCACTCTTCGATGCTATCGTCTCGTTAGACATCTCACCATTATTGAGCCTGCTTGCTACTGCACCAATAAGGCCATTCTTTGCAGCGAGTTCAGTACTAAATGCGCCATCTTCTATTTTACCAAGAGTACCAGCACCATACACATCGGCATCACCTCTACTGCGTGCACCAGATGCTGCAAGATATCGCATGTACCCCACTTCCTTACTGTTATAACTATCGTTGTTGCCAAGATCGCCAGTAGCTTTCAAAATCTCAAACCTTTGCTCAGAATTGCCACCTGACATAGCATGGTCAATTGCAGCAGCCCGTTCCATAGCTGTCAAGTTTCTTAAGCTGCCTGTTTTCTTGTCTCTAATACTGCCCGAGACCGCTGCATCTGCAATATCCGTGAATGAATAGTTATTAGCGAGCCATGTTTGAGCTTCGTCTTTTTGCTGGTTGCGTTGTTCGGTCTCAAACTTGCTTGCAATCTGAGAGCGACGGTCGCTTGCTTGGCGACCACCAAGAGTATTATATAAGAAACCACGAGCTCCTGTTGCGTTAGCAAACTGCCCCATCATCTTTCTGTTACGCTCTTGTTCGCGTAATAACCTTGCCTGCTGGATACCGTAGCCAATTGATGTTTTGCCCATATTTTCGCGAGTCTTCGCTAGAAGTTTTGCATTGCTTCGCATGCCCATATGCTGTAACTTGGCTCCTAATGCTCCCATCGCTCCCATCGCTCCCATAAGTAAAGCTGGAGAAGCAAGAAGCGGAATAAACATAACACCAAGAGCTGTAATTTGGCTTGTTACATCATCCTTCGCGATAAAGATGGAGGCTGCTACTTTAGACATACCAAATATAACAGCAATCGTTGGATACACTGCAAGTAAGCTTAGGAACATCTTCCACCACTTATGGTAGAGTTTTTCAGTATTAGGAAGAAGAAGTGCCACAAAAGCAAGTGGTGAAATGACTGCCAATATAACAATACCAGCATTGCGACCTAATAGGATAATGAAAGCTAGTAAGAGTCCGATAAGTGCACCGAGTGCAATAGGGCCAAGAAGAGATATATTTGCAACCAACAGAGAACCCTCTGCCGCAACAAAGGTGCCAGCTGCAACGGTGCTACCACCAGCGAGAGCTACTTGAGCGGTCCTCTCGGCAAAACTTGTTTTGTCAGCACCACCAGAAGCTAGAGTATTAATGAAGCCATACAAAGATCCACCAAGAACATTAGACATATCAATAAGGAATTGACAAACAATAAATGAAACATTAATTAAGATAGATATCATAATCAATCTTGGTAATATCCGTTTGATTCCATAATTGGAAATACCAAGACTTGTGACGTGTGAATATATGACAAACAGGAATGCAGCAATAAGTAGAATATTAGCTATATTGCGAAATGCCGACCATGATTCATTTGCAGCATCTTTTTGGAATATTTCGTGATCAAGAGACAAAAAGTCACTAATAATTCCATACAGCCCATCAATTACTTTCCCCATAAAGTTGACGACAGGACAAACCATCCATCCGATAGCACCTATTGCATCAGAGCATGTATTTATATCTTCATCCTCTTTATCGCTATCATATGTACCAGTAGCACTATTTGCGGTGCCATCGCTTTTGCCCATACCAGCCAGACAATTTTTGTATGCTTCATCGTTATCAGGGAATTTATTTTTGCAGTCGTCAGCATTCTTTGCTGACCGCCCTTGCTTACACTGGTCTATACCAGCTTTATTACCTGAAAACTTTTTCTCACAGGTATCTTCTTTGATCCATTTTGAATAGGCATCAGCTTTTGCAGCCATCGCTTTTGCTATGTCTACACAAGTTAGATTCGAGTTATTTCCATTACTGTCGAATGCTTTTGTTTTTATGGTTTTATCCCAAGGCCCTCCTTTGACAGGGTTCATGTAGTAGTTCTTATTACTAACATTCCCCTTGCCATCAGTTGTTTTAATGTTTTTTATAGAATACTTATCACTGTCAGGAAAATCCTTGTCTGTTACTTCGGCACCGCACCCACCTCGTAGTACGTTGTACCAATATAGGTATTCAGCTGCATCACTCATCCTTAATTTAGCGTCTGTAGAGTGGACCCCTTTTGCTTTTAGTTTATCAGCAATAGCTTGTAAAATTCCACCAAAACCTTTTGCTAATGTAAAATCAACAGTGAATGGTCCAGTGCCGCTAACACAATCTTCATCATGGCCTGGGCTACTAGGAATGCGCTTTGCTCCAAAACTACATAACATTTCAGTTGGTGACTTATAACCCCACAGTGTTGCTGCATCCTTCACCCAAGATGATTTCTCACCGCGGTCACAATAAAAAACTTGTGAGGCCGCATGGTTACCCCATGCTTTATCATTCCTAACATACTGCGAACCGACGTATTTTGATAAACTCTTAAAAAACCAAGAAGGACCTGAAGTATACCGCTCTCCTGTGAACCAATTACCCGCCTCAACTTCGTTTGCATCTATTTGATTACCATATATCTTCATACTATACGGTGTATTGGTTGCTTTAGGGTCATTTATGTGTAGGCAAAAGCTAAGAGCCTGCGCATATGCCCAGCTTGCAGATTGCTCTTGTGGAGCCATTTGCGAATCTTCCTTTGCGTGGACTATAGGAGAAAATGTTGTTGCCAACAAAGAAGCTACAAACAGAACTACTGTAATAAAAAGAGAAAAACGAGAGAGTGAAAAACACTTCTTTTTGCTACTTGTCATATGTCTATTTAAGCACAGATACAAACAAAACAAAAGACACAAAGTTCATCTAACAGGTGAGAAGCAGAAAACAACATCATATAGATATTACCCAGCAATTCTAATACTGATACTAAACACTATAGGTGTAAAATAATATTTACGTTTGCTATTTTTAGGCAAAGTAAGATACTAAGAATAACACTAGTCTAGTAGAAACATTTGTTCTTGCCTTTTGCGGCAGCATGCCCAAATATTGAGCTCTCTACGAGGGCTCGCTGATTGCTTGCGTTTAGTGGGCTGATAGGATAGTATATGATCTGCTCAGCGCCATCATCAGTGCTAATAGCGCAAGGAACATAAATAATAGTTGTTGCCTTTGACGGTTGATCATCTTGACCATTGTCATTAGCAGGCAGATCGTCTTTGACTGGCTCAGTTCTTTGGCTTGTGACTGCTTTGTTATAAAAAATAGAAGTTCCCTCGATGCGCTTTTGGTCTGGGAAAAGAGGGTTATCATTGTCATAATATAGAGGGATCTGCCCAATAGGCTCCAAATCATCCCTTGTAGAGGATGGCTGTATAAAGTTTTGTAGTGTCATACTTGGGGCGCCTTCTGACTCGCCCGCCCAAGCAGACGTAGAATACTGTATCATCTTGATAAGCTCATCTCGATAACTTGTTGCTACAGAACGGTCTGGTGCTTGTATGAAGCTCTTGCTTGAGAGAACACAAGCATCAAGCAGTTTCTGTGCTATGCTAATAGCTTCATCTTTATAGCTACTCACCTTATATTTTTCTACAATAGTCTGAGCAACATTAAAAACAAGAGCATTGTGGTCAATGATTTGCGGTAAACTATAGCCAACATCTACACTTGGCTTCATGGTGGCATTTTGCTCAAATTTTTCAAGTTGCTCACTATTCATCGTTGGGTATCGATCGGTCATCTTGTGTAGAGTTTCGTCTCGATATTGGCCAACAACAGCTTCAAGAAGTACTTGCTTGGTGCCTTCCCACTGAGGAGCTTTCCCAAAGTAATCATTTGAAGGGCTGTCAACGGGTATCTCTAGCAGTGACTTAAGGCTTTTTTGGTCTTCTGCAGATAAACTGGTAACATAATCCGAGTTAAGCAAGGCTTCTTGCGGGGATGAGAGTGGCTCATATGTTTGTTCGGATGAGCCTGGAGTAGTATTAAGATCAAGCTGGGGTGTGCTAGTATCCGTGCTAGTATCACGGCTAGCTTTTACAGAATCGTCTAAATGCGCAATTACTCCACCTCCGACGCCACATAAGACTAGGACGCCGCTAGCTATAATCTTTCGTCGAGTCCACTTTTTATCAGGGTCTTCCTCTGTAGGGTTTGGTGTGTCTGCTTCGTTTTTAGGTTTGTCGTTCTGTAATCCCTGGAACTCCCAGGGTGTATTGGGATCACTTGGGTCGGGGTCATAATCAGGAAGGCGCTCAGGACTGAGGTTTCCTTGGGTAGGCTGCAAATCAATGCTGTCAAGGACTCTACTTACTAAGTCGCCTTCTGTTTGTGGTGTTTTACCTTCTGGTTGGTCTGTTCGTCGTAGTATTTCTGTCATAAGCTTCAATCCTCCCCAATACAGGATTAGTGGTTATGTGTGCTTATTATATGCGCACTTGCGTTTCATGCTACCATTGTTTGCGCGGCAGGTCAAATATTTTTTGGCCTCTGTTGAGAAAAATGAATGGCGCATGCACACAGAGGTTAGTATAGAAATATATTCGAACGATATTTTTTGGCAAAAATGGGAGATATTTTATACATATTGCATGATGGAGAAATATGATGGCTCGAATATAGGAAGTTAATCCTCATCTATGCAGATATGATGGTACCCCGTCCCTATTATTGAAAAAATATAGCCACACAAATTAACAATATACCTAATAAATACTCTGATAAGCTACATAATTTACACGAATAAACCACTATATATCCGAATCACTCATACATATTGCCACCCCACCCCACATCCGCTATAATACAGAGGTACGGAGAGGTGCAAGAGTGGTTGAATTGGCACGCCTGGAACGCGTGTGTGGCGGCAACGTCACCCAGGGTTCGAATCCCTGTCTCTCCGCCATATCAGCGCCAGGCGGCACGCTGCCATAGGAGTGCGCTGCTGATTCGTCTTTTTTGGCATGATGCGTGGCTATACTGTATATTTTTGTGCAGATTGGGCTTGCAGAAATGTTTTTTGACAGTTTATACTAAAGGATAATTATGGTACGATCTTCTACACCAGTTATAGAACTCCGAGGCCTCACCAAGCAGTACGGTCTGGGCGACGCTGCCCAAAACGCCTTGGACAACGTCGACCTGCGAGTCGAAAAAGGCGAATTTATCGTTATTATGGGCCCTAGTGGCTGTGGCAAGACGACATTGCTCAATATCATGGGCTTGCTCGACCGCGCCGATAGCGGTGAGTATTTTCTTGATGGGACATCGGTCGCAACGCTGAGTAAGCGCCAGCACGCCCGGATTCGCTCGCGGCAGATTGGCATCGTCTTCCAGAGTTTTAACCTGATTAATCGCCTAACGGTGCTCGAGAACGTTGCCCTTCCCCTGAGCTATCGTGGGGGGATGCGCCGCGTTAAGCGCCTAGAGCAAGCCAGTGCGGTGCTGAAGAATTTCCACCTCCAAGAGCGCGAATATTACATGCCGTGGCAGCTTAGTGGTGGGCAGGTGCAGCGCGTGGCGATTGCTCGCGCCCTGGTGAATCACCCATCGATTATCCTAGCTGATGAGCCAACGGGTAACCTCGATAGCCGCTCGAGCCATATCATTATGGAAGAACTGGCTCAACTACACCGCCGGGGTAATACCATCATTATGGTGACACACAACCCAAACCTCACGAGCTATGCTAGCCGTGTGATTAAGATGCTTGATGGGCAGATTGCCAGTGATGAGCAGATGCGCACTACTGCCGCTACGCCAACACCAGTGGCCCGCAAGCCACGCGTTCGCCGGGCAGCACCTGCTGGCAAGACTACACCGACGATTGCGCACGGCACGGCATCGGCCGCTCAGCCAGCTGCACCAGTCAAGGCAATTGCTCGCGGTCGCCCCGCGAAGGCTACGGCACCAGCAGCGACAGCGCCAACAGTGGTCGACTACGAAGATCCGCACACCCAAGATGGCCCAACCATCGAGCCTATGCCAGTTGCCCCACCAGAGGTGCCGCCAGCCTTGCCGGCCGCGCCGCAGGCTCCGTCGGCAGCTCAGCCTACTCTGGCACACTCTGCTGCGCCGGCTCAAGCAGCATCAGCTACTTCAGCCCAGGCTGCAGCGCCTGCGTCAACACAGTCTGTAGCCGCACCACCCAAGCCGGTTGCACCACAGCCCACTAGTCAGCCAGCGCAGCCTGCAGCACCAGCAGCCCATATTGCGGTGCAGCCATCATCTGCAGCATCTGCTCAGCCAATCAAGGTTACACCGGCCCAGCAGACCGCTGCACCATCGTCTGCTCACCAATCTAGCACAAAGGAGCCCCAGGCATGATAATCATCGACCATTTCGAAAATGCAAGCAGTAGCTTCCGGCGCAATCGCGGCCGTAATTTGCTGGCGACGCTGGGTGTGGCAATTGGCGTGGGTAGCATCGTGGCGATCTTGGCACTGAGTGGTGGCCTGCACAATATCATCTCTCAACAGGTGTCTGAGCTCAACAACAACCTCATTGTGGTGCGCCCTGGCGTGCAAGACAAGAGCTTCTCATCGCTAGCGAGCTCGGTCGCGCAGTATAACTACAATACCAGCACCATTACCGAGTCTGACGTCGAGGTAGTGCGCAAGATGCCACATATCCGCGCTGTAGCGCCAATGATGACCTCTGAGAACAAGCTCAAGAGTAACGACCGAGAAGCCACCACTACTGTTGTGGCAACTTCGCCAGACCTTGCTATCACCAGCCAGCTCGAGTTGCGCGAGGGTGACTTTCTCGAGGGTGGTACACACGATGCCAAGCCAGCGGTGCTCGGCCCAAAGCTGTCGGTGCAGCTGTTTGGCACCGAGCAGTCGATTGGCCAGACCTTTAAGATCCGCGGTAAGGAATTCATCGTGGTGGGGGTGATGCGTGCTACAGAAAATCCGCTGAATTATAACAACGTTGATTTTGACAACGCTGCTATCATCACCACTGAGGCAGGTAAGAAAATCCACAGTGGTCATACACAGATTCAGCAGATCAACATCCAGGCTGATGCGTCGCAGCAGGTGGAGCAGATTGCCCAGCACGTTAAGGACAAGATCAAGCAAAATCACCAAGGCGAAGAAGACTTTACCGTAGCAACAGGCGATGCGATTAGCCAGCCGACCAACCGACTCTTCACCGCGCTGACCCAGGTGTTGACGCTAATTGCGGCTATCTCGCTGGTAGTTGGCGGCATCGGCATCATGAACATCATGCTGGTGAGTGTGGTGGAGCGCACGCGCGAGGTGGGTATCCGCAAAGCAGTTGGCGCGACTGATGGCAACATCATCACGCAGTTCGTTATCGAGGCGCTGGCGATTAGCTTGCTCGGTGGTATCCTGGGCTACATTCTGGGCTACATAGTGGCGCTGAGCTTTAGCATCTGGCTGTCCTTCCCACCATCACTGGAGTGGCAGACGGCAGTGATGGCAATTGGCCTCGCACTGGCGGTTGGCCTCACCTTTGGCCTCTACCCAGCGATTCGTGCTGCCCGCAAGAACACGATTGAGTCGCTGCGGCAGTATCACTAATTTAGATGCTTATTTTGGCATAAGACCCGCCCGCATGTGGCGGGTTTTTGTGAGTTTACGGTATTTCTGGCTCGCCCTACCCCGTCCATTTACAGAGTACGATGATAGAATTTTTGCGCGTATTATTGCGGTTCAATTGTCGGATGTAGTGTTTGAAATGACGAGCGATTACGTTAGTAAATTTACCGTAGCAGTTTGGTATCGTTGACATTTGCTTTAGCAATATCTTGCGACAGCGAGCCACCGCACCGTGTCGTTTTCGAAATGTCCTGACTTGCGCAGGGTACAAGAGAAAAATAGTTGAATAGTAGCGCTATATATTCATACCCTAGAGTTTGTTTTGGTTATCCCATTACAGTGAGTGCCATAGAATGTTGGTGTAAGACCATGACAGGGGCTAAGAGTTAGAATAGAAAAAATAAAACACTACGATTCCCAAAAACTAAAACACGCTAGGTTAGAGCTTTAAAATTTGTCGCCCCTCTCCTGCCTCACGCCATTCAACACGCCAAGGTAGCTGCTGGCGAATTCCGCTAGCAGCATACCGTGCAGTGCTTGCTCTACCTGTGTCTCGCCGGCAAGCAAAACCGACTTCGCATGAGGGCGGCGGCCACTGAGACGGCGGTCAAGTGCTGCTAAGCGTTGCTGGGTGGCGGTGTCATTCTCCCCTGCGAGGTCGAAAAGCGCAAATGGCTTATCTGCCGGGTGGCTTAGCCAGCCATGAGCACCGGCCTGCTCAGCCTCGGCAAGGGTGGTGGCGAATGCCACGTTGTGCGCCCGCTCCTGCCAACACCACTGCCACCACTGGGCGACTGGCGCGAGCACCCCACTGCTGCAAAACACCGCCGTCTTGCCCACTGCCTGGCGTGCAAGCCGCTTGGCGAGGTTGCGAGCGGTCGGCACGGTGGCACCCCACTGCTGCAGCGCGTCGCTCACATGGGCTCCGCTATGAGCTATAGCATCTACTACATTACCATCCAGCAGGTGGTAAGCCGCCAGCAGCCCACCAAGCGTCGTGAGTATGCACCGCTGCTCAACCTGCCCTTCCCTATGAGTAATTGGCATAATAGTGGCTGCAGGATATGCTGTGGCGTACTCAGCCGCGACAGCATCATGAGTGAGTAGAATAGCTAGAGCGGCATGCTGCTGTGTATCGCGCAGGATATTTTTCACCTGGTCAGGTGAGACGCCAGTCTCAATAATAATCACCAAGCTGTGCGAGCCCACAAATGCGGGCACTGCCGTTGCCTCACAGCACAGCACAGGCACAGCCATGTGAGGCTGCACGAGCTGCTGAGCAATGAGAGCCAACACCGCATCACTATCCGTTGCTATAATAACAACATTACGAATATCATACTGAAATGATATGTGTGAGAGCTGATTTGCTACCTCTGTTGATAGCGTCGTTTGTTTCCATAATGTTGCAACGTGGCGCAGCGCGGCCTCAGCACCGCGTTGGCGCAATATGGTCTGATCATCAAGCATAATCGTCTCCTTCTGCTTGCAAGAGTATACCCTCCCATGATACATTAATTAGCAGAGAATCATAAGCATATTTGGAGACAGGTGGGAACCATGAATATCAGCACTACATCACAATCAATTACCGACGATCAAGAGCTTGCCAAGGTGCTTGCTGGGATTGGCCCGCAGGTGGGCACAGCAGCGTCGCAGCGGTCGCAGGCGATGATGTCGGGGCAAGGTGCTGGCCGTTCGTCACTCTCGGGTATGTCGGGCAATATGGGCTCGTCCGTGCCAATCATGTCCTCGCAACAGCAATCGTCGCAGCCTGCGCCCAGTGGTGAGGCGCTCAATGGCGTGAAGCAATCGGCCATCAAAGAGCTGCGCCCACTGGTGGATAAGCTCAACGTTAGCCCAGATGAGAAGTTCGATACCTATCTGCTTTTGATCCGCTCGACGGACGACAAGAGTTTGATCGACCCAGCCTACCAAATCGCCAAGTCGATCCGCGACGAAACCCGCCGCGCCCAAGCGCTGCTCGACATCATCAAAGAGATCGACTATTTGTCGCAGCGGTAGCGGATACTGCAATAAGAACAAGCATTATCACCACTGATGTGGTGATTTTGTTATGGTACTAAAAATGATATATAATACAAACACAACCATGGTAAAAACACGTCACTATAAGCCACATCGCCGTACACCCAAACATCATAGCATTGATGCAATGCCATCACTTATATCGCCGAGCCAGTGGTCGACGTCTTCTTCGAACATCAAAAAGCAGCTTGTTACTGTTGATGCAGCGCTGAAGAGTCAAAAGCCACATCTCACCTACCTCGTCGAGCAAGCAGGTCGTAACTGGAGTGAGAAAAAACGCCGCCAGCGACGCTCGGTTGCCCTGGGAGAGAGTGCTGTGACGCTTGTGCAGCACTATGCGAGCAAAGAACAGTGGTCGCATGTGGATATGGCGCGGCTGCTCGCAGCATATCCTGGCTGGGTGGAGGCGACCGAACAAGATGATACGGCGCTGACTCGGCAAGAAAAGAAGCAGCGGATCAAGAAGCTCACGCAGTTTAATCATGTCCTGCGCGATGTAATAGACGATACCACACACTCCTGCGAGACACGGCAGTCGATGCCGTCTGTGTCGGATATAATTAATGGTTTAGAAGCAGTATACCCGGGCAATCAGCATGCTCACAACAAGCAATACCGGATGGATATGTTGCGCATGACAGTGGTGGGTATTCGCAACGAAGTACTCTTTATGCGGGTGCTAGATGAAGCCGGCATTGCCTATGAGCCTGGCACAGCCAACCAGGATGTGCGTGGGATAGACATGATGGTGAATGGTAAGCTCATTGACCTTAAATCATCTGAGGACTATGTACAAGACGGTCGCGAGCATGCTGCTGAGCACCATGATAACAGACGGATCTTTTTCTTCCCAGGTGTAAGGAATTATGAATATCGCAATAAACTAATGCTGCCGAAGGAAAAAATTATCCGGGTTGTGCCACGAGTGATAGCTCGCATGTATAGCCATGGTATTCTGGATTGAACTGATACAACAGAGGTAGGCCTCACGATAGACAGGTGACCATAACAGAAATAAAGGAGGTGCAGTGCCATATGCCGCACGAAATACCACGGCAGCCGTCAGACGGAGAGCGTAAGGGGTATACAGTGTTTAAATATTCAATTACTCAATCAATTACTGAGAGAGTGCCATGGCCATATAGTGGTCCTGAAGGCGAGCCATGGCTGCTCTTTATCCAGTGGATGTCGCTGCAGTGGAGTGAAGATGATATATCTATAGCAACTGGCATAACTACTGATGGATGTCTTGCACGAGCCTATATTGACGAGCATGCAAAAGATATAAGGCTTGAGGTAGAACCCAAACAAGCCGACGGAGAGACAAGTACTCCGCAGAGCAGCTAGCTACGGGCAGATATTAACTCGCTGATGTCCGCTTGCTGTGGCGCGAAGCTGGCTTTTTCTTGCGCTTGGCTTTGGAGATAGGTTTGCTGGCGTCTTTTGTGCGCTTGCTCTTGCCTTTCGCTGGCTTTTTCTTTGATGCTTGCCGTTCGCGGATAGCATTTCGCACCTCTGTTATTTCGTCCCAGGGGTGGCTGCCGTCGGCGCGCTCGATGGTCTTCTCGTGGCCTTTGCCGAGAAAGACGACGGTGTCGCGGGCGGTGCGGGCACGGCGGATGGCAAAGCGGATGGCCTCGGCGCGGTCGTGGATGAGGAAGAGGTCGGTGTCTTGGGTCTTGCCAGCGGCTTCTGCGCCTTTGGCGATTTGGATGAGGATGTGTTGCCCATCGACGTCACGATCGTCTTCTTCGGTGAGGATGAGCTCGTCGGCAATTCGCCCTGCGATCTTGCCTTGGATGGCTCGCTTGGACTCATCGCGCTGGCCAGCCGAGCCAAACAGGACGATCAGCTTGCCCTTGGTGCTGGCTCGCACACTGCCCAGCAGCCGCTCGAAGGCGTCGGGCGTGTGGGCAAAATCGACAATGGCAGAGAATGGCTGCCCAGCATCAACTACCGTCATACGGCCCTCCACCCCGGTGAGTGCAGCTAGGCCCTGCTCGATCTGTGCCCGGCTCAGGCCTACCTCGTGCCCTACTGCTACCGCGGCCAGGCTGTTGGCAATGTTGAACTCACCCGGCATGTTGATGGTGATGTGATGCATCTGCCCCATGAGCCATACATCATAGCGGCTACCCGAGGCGGTTTGGATGATGTTCGTGGCGCGAATGTCGCCGCCTGCAATGCCATAGCACAGGCTGCGCGGCACGGCTTGCTCGAAGACCGCCGCCGATGGATCATCCGCATTGATAATGCCAACCCGCCGCGCGAGCTTGAAGAGACGCATTTTGGCGGCGCGGTAGCGCTCGAATGTCTTATGATAATCGAGATGCTCGTGCGTGACGTTGGTCATGACGGCAATATCGATCGGGACGCCAAAGATGCGGTGCTGCGCCAACGCGTGGCTTGTCACCTCCAACACTACCCACTGCACATTACGCCGCCGAAACTCCGCCAAACGCTGCTGCAACAGGGGTGCAGATACGGTGGTCATGTGCTCGGTTTGCGATGTGATGTCGTCGTTCACTCCATATGCCACCGTCGTCATCAGGCCGACATTGTAACCTGCTTCGACCAGCATGCGGTGGATCATAAAGCATGTCGTGGTCTTGCCGTTCGTCCCTGTTACGCCAATGACGTGCATGCCCTGGGCTGGGAAGCCTTGGTTGGCTGCTGCTATAGTGGCTTCAAGCAGCCGATAGCTTGGCTCCAGCGCCGCCAGCACGCTGGGCGGAAGGGTATTCTTAAGTGTTTGTTTCAGAGAAAATGCCATGGCACATATTATACCACTTTTGGTAGTATTTAAAACCATGAGAAGCATGATTTTTTGAGCAAGTAAATATGCTAAGATGAGGGCTGTAAAACACTCGCTTATTCTCACCATTACCTTCCCCATACACCGGCTTCCAGACCATTATAAAGATGAATATCTCTCTAGAATATTCATCTCGTGCGCTAGGGCTAAAATTGATTATTGCGATTGACCCCACACGCCATCGGATGAAGGGATTGACTGGTGGAGCTAACGCTGCAAAAGTGAGATTATACGTATTTTTTACACCGTTATGTTATTTTGGAGTAAGTTTTCTGCGTTGTGTACTCTCCTTTGCTATAATAACCCTATGAAGATTCTTGGGATTGAGAGCAGCTGCGATGAGACAGCGGCTGCGGTGGTGGCCGACGGGCGGCGCTTGCTAAGCAGCGTGGTGCACTCGCAGATAGACATTCACGCCCAGTATGGCGGCGTGGTACCAGAGGTAGCGGCGCGGAGCCATATTGAGATGATTACCCCAGTGATCGACCGCGCCTTGGCCGATGCAGCGTGCAGCTGGGATGAGATTGATGGCATTGCCGTGACGTATGCACCTGGGCTGGTGGGGTCGCTGCTGGTTGGAACGCTGGCAGCGCGGACGCTAGCACTTGTGCACAAGAAGCCGCTCTACGCGATTCATCATGTGGAGGCGCACGTCTATGCCAATTTCGTGGTGGAGGATGGCCGGCCAAAGCCCGAGCCAGCCCTAGCGCTCCCTACTGCGCAGCCGAGCTTCCCTATGCTGGCGCTTATCGTCTCTGGTGGGCATAGCCAGTTGGTGCTGTTTCGGGCGCATGGTGACTATACACTACTTGGCCAGACGCAGGATGATGCCGTGGGCGAAGCCTTCGACAAGGTAGCGAAAATCATTGGCCTGCCCTACCCTGGTGGCCCGGCTATTGCTACTGCCGCTATGCAGGGCGACCCGCAGCGCTACACATTGCCCAAGGCGCGGATGCAGGGCCAGTATGATTTCTCCTTCTCGGGCCTCAAGACGGCCGTGCTGCGCCGAATGCAAGCTGAGGTGGGCAAAGATACCTCTTTTCCTTCGCACGAGCTCCCAGCGCTTGTCACGCCGCAGCAGCGCCATGATATGGCAGCGAGCTTCCAGCGCGTGGCGGTAGAGACGTTGGTGGATAAGACGGTGCTGGCCTACGAGCACTATGCGCCACGCTCCGTCGTGATTGCTGGCGGTGTGGCGGCCAACCAAGAACTCCGCCGTCAGCTGCGCACCGCCCTGCCCTGCTCTATTAGCTACGCACCGATGGCCTTTTGCACAGACAATGCAGTGATGATCGCCACCCTCGGCTACTACTACGCCCAAGCTGGCCGCACAGCCGACCCATACCAGCTCGAAGTCCAGCCAAGCTTGTCGATGCGCGAGGCGGTGTGGGGTGATAATCAATAACTAGTTCTCTTTTGCGCGAATCTGCCTGGCCAGCGCTGCAGCAGCTACAACAGTTTCGTCGAGTGTGCGATAGATCGGGAGCTCTGGCTGCTCAAGGTGTGCCTGTGTTTCGATGTCAAATGGTCGGTCGAAGCTTTTGTCAATACCAAGCACGATGGGTGAGCCGCGTCCGAGCTCCTTACCAAGCTCTAGTGGTGTAATGATGCCCGGCCCCTTGACGAAGTAAAACATAACCACGCGTGCGAGCTGCAAATTTCGGTGCTCCCACGTGATCTGCTCCTTCGCAATATCACCAACGCGTGGAATTCCCTCTGCACGTCGTGGATTGGCGATGATGAGCTCATCGTCGTATGCTTCTGTTTGCTCAATATCTTCTAATAATTTTTCTGCTTGCTTTTGCCAATCTTCTGCACCAGAAATAGGGCCTGCAACGAAGATGTCTGGTCGTAATTCTTGCATAGATAACGCTGATGTTGGGCGTTTGACGCGCATGGCAAAATAGTATCATGGACTATTGCAAAGATCAAATACTATAGATCCGAATCATTAAAACCCAAAAACTTACATAACTACAGATCACCCTCACCATAAGCCCACCACGCCGAAAATATCCCGGTCAGACTTATACTACAGAGTTTATCCGTCTGTTTTGTCGCTAGTCTCTGTATATTTTGTTGAGTAGTGGGTTTTCAGCGAGAGCTGGTGCGGCGTTCAATTTAGGTTGATAGGCCCAAAGAATAAGCTGGAAATCTGCAAATAGCAGGTCATTCTTCCTACGATAACGACCCTACTATCTTTACCTCATAGAGCGTGAAAATTGTTGCCAAGGCAACATTCTACCGTGCCACAATTTTTCGCACCGCACGCACACAGCGAATCACCTGATGCATGAACGGCCGAGCAATATATTCATAGCAACCAGCGCGTTCCTCCAGCTGGCCACCAAAACCTTTCTTGAAGTGATACACCCCCTCTTGCTCGGGGAAGCCATTGAAGTTTCCGCTTGTGCCGTAAAAGTTGTAGCGCTGAGCGCCAAGGCTGATGGCACGGCGCATTGCTGCATATTGCAGTGCATATGAGCCAGAGAACTTGGCGTGCTTATCATCCGACCCGCTGAGGAAATATACCACCTCGTTGTCACTCGTGTGCATGAAGATGGCGGCAGCAAGTGGCAATACATCGCCATTAGCCGCTTGGCGGAGCGTTTCATAATCTGCCAGGCGCTTTGACACCGCAGCGAGCTGGTTATCGAGCTCCTTCACCTGCCCTTGCTTGTCTGGCTCAGTCGCCAGCATATCGCGCTCGGCTTGCAGGCTATCATGCTGGGCACTGAGGCGAGCTTGGTAGCCAGTAAGGTCGAGCTCGGCGATGAGGAACCACGCCTGCTTGCGATGGAAGGCGCGGAACAATTGCTGATAAAACGCTTCGTTGCGTCCTGAGAAGCCACGCCGCGTGCCAGTATCGATTAGCAACTTCGCAAATGGCGCGAGGTCGTCCACCGCGGTAATCTCGCGTACCGCCACACCATATTTGGTGGCTGCCTTGGCGCAGCTGCGTGTCTTGGTATCGAAGCTTTTGAGTAGTGCTGCATCGTCGTGATAGGGCGAGAGATCTTTGGTAAAGAACCAGCGCACATAGCGCGCGTTGCGGTCGGTCTGCTGTGGGGGGATGGCGCGAAAGCCTGCCTTTTTCAGTTGTTGCAGCGCCTTGGCTGTGCCTGCTACTTCGAGAAGCTGACTGGGGTCACTCCCCTGCCGTAGGATGAGTGGCGGCTGAATTCGAAGTAAAATGCCTTTGTGTGCTTTGACATATTTATTAAGTTCTGTCAAGAATGTACTGAGCACTGCTGGGTTGTGATAATCCACCAGCGGTCCTTGCAAACATTCAAACTCGCTATAGCCCAAGGTGCGCCATTCGTACAACACAGCGGTAGCTACCAAGCGCTCACCCTCAGCAAACAGCCCCAGGTAATGTGGCTGCCAGCCCAGCTGTGCTACCCGCTTGGCATTAGCGGCCGACTGAACGAAGCTCCCTAGCGGGTGCTGCGCGGCAAATTGCTCGAGAGTGGATGGATCGATGGACTTGAGCTGCATAATATTAGCGCTAGTATAGCATTTTTGAGTGGTAAGAGGAAGAGACGCTCAATTGCGAGACATATCAGCCTTAGACTTTTCACAGCGCGCATACCCTTGAGCTGAATCGACAGTATTTTGCACCAATATTCATTATTTCATCGTGGCGTGCATGGAACTTTCGCAACAATCATCAGTGAAAAACTGCCACAAAGTTGCTATACTAATGTTATGAAACATTTTTTACAGACTGAGGCATGGGAGGCCTTTCAACAAGCACAGCAGCGCCACACGGTGCGGCGGGCAGACAAGGGGTGGCAGTATTATGGCATTATCGAGCATGGTCGGCTCAACCATCGGTTGTATGTACCCTATGGGCCTGAAGCAGATAATGATGCAGCCCAGGAAGCAGCGCTCAAGGATATCATTGCCACTGGACGGCAATATGGTGCAGATTTTGTGCGGGTCGACCCCCGGACGACGCGGCTTGAGCAGCTGCAGAATCTCGGCTTTCGCAAGGCGAAGAGCCTCCAACCAGATCGAACGATTATTAATGATGTAACGATGGATCACGATGCGATCCTGGCTAATGCCAAGCAAGCAGTGCGTTACACGTGGCGCAAAAACCAGAAGGCAGGTGTGCGCTTCCATACCAGTTATGAGCCGGCGGATATCGAGATCTTTCTTGATATGATCCACGATGTTGCTAAGCGCACTGGTATGCAACCCCACAGCGATGGGTACTTTCGCCAAATGGCAGAAGTGCTTTTCCCACGTAAGGCAGCTGGCCTGATGCATGCCACGCTAGAAGATAAGCCAGTTGCTAGCCTGATATTCTTTAGTGACGGCACGACGATGGCCTATGCCCATGCGGCGTCCTACACCGCCCAGCGCAACCTCAGCCCAGCTACAGCACTAGTGGTGTCTGCCCTCTTCTATGCCCACGATACCGGGCACAAATTCTTCGACTTTTATGGTATTGCGCCAGACGATGTACCAAAGGATCACCCCTGGGCGGGCTTCACGCACTTCAAGAAGTCGTTTGGTGGTACGCCGGTGGACTATATCGGCACCTGGGAGAAGCCGCTCCATCCACTGCGCTACCGGCTGTATCACCTCTACCAAGCGCTGTATCAACATGTGCGCAGTCTGCGCCAAGCATCGTATCGCCGCTCGCATAAGTAGTTGGTAGAGAGATCACTTAGAAGAAGACGCTCTAGTGGGGCGTCTTTTTATATTACCTCTCCCCTACTCTACTGACGTGACTTCAGACGGATGAGATATGAGATTCATATGCTGATGTGGGACTGTAGAGCTTGATAAAGTTGCACGCATTATTCACGTGAAATAGAGATATGTATAGGTGAGAATCGGGCTATCACTCCCCTGTTGCAATTTAATTTTGGTTGTCACTATGATAAACACAATTTATCTTTGATTTGCTATTCATATTTCCCTTTAGCATTGGATGAAGAGCGTTGATTAATGTAGCATGATGGTGTGTGGGCAGACATTTGCAGTGCAAAGACTTCTGCTGTTTTTCTGGTAAGTCTGCCCATTCCCCATGCTCTACTGGGTGAGATAGTAAAATCGTAATTGCTTTAGTCACAGGCCGTCACACATCACACCTTCCACGTGAAAACTACACAGTGGGAAACTATCAGAACAAATGACTACTCGATAGTGACTAATCTGCAAAGCGAGACACTTATCATATCGTCGCAATCAGTCGCGTCTTAGCCTTATCACCAACCACTGTCACCCCTGCCATTGACTCGCCAAACGTGCTATACTAAGTAGCTGAAGCTGCACCAAAAAATCGACCAGGCAGATGCTCTGCACACATTTTCACGTGAAGCATCACACGCGTCGTTTTCGTGTGAAAAGTATCAATAATCTGTAAGGAAGTCACCGCCATGAAACTTGCCAAGACCTACAACCCTAACGAATACGAGCCAAATATCTACGCTATGTGGGAGAGTGCTGGTGTGTTTCGGCCAAAAGGGGAGGGCACACCCTATAGCATTGTGATGCCGCCGCCCAATGCCAATGGCAACCTGCACGTTGGGCATGCGCTGGGCTCGGCCTTGCAAGATATCTTGGTGCGCTACCACCGGATGAAGGGCGACGATGCGGTGTTTATCCCGGGGGCAGACCATGCTGGCTTTGAGACGTGGGTGGTGTATGAGCGCGAGCTCGAGAAGCAGGGCAAGACACGCTTCGACTACTCGCGCGATGAGCTGTATGCGCAGGTGTGGGACTTTGTCGATAAAAAGCGGGGCGATATGGAGCTTCAGCTGCGCGCTCTTGGTGTTGGGGCCGACTGGGAAGATATGGTCTTTACGCTTGACCCCAAGGTGGTGGAAACGGTTTATGGTACCTTCAATAAGCTGTGGCAGGATGGGCTGATCTACCGCGGTGAGCGGATCGTCAACTACTGTACTAAGCACCAGACCAGCTTTGCTGACATTGAGGTGGTGCATAAGACGGAGAAGTCTAAGCTGTGGCGCATTGCGTACCCGCTGCTCGACCATATTGGCGAAATTATCGTCGCTACCACCCGGCCCGAGACGTTGCTGGGCGATACCGCCATTGCCGTGAATCCAGCGGATGAGCGCTACAAGAAGCTAATTGGTACCAAGGCGCTGCTGCCGCTGGTGGGGCGCGAGATACCGATTATTGCTGATGAATATGTTGATGCGTCGTATGGCACTGGTGCGGTGAAGATCACGCCGGCTCATGACCCAAATGACTTTGAGATGGGGCAGCGGTATGGGCTGCCAGTGGAGCAGGTAATTGGCTTTGATGGGCGAATGACTAATGTACCCGCACCATTTGACGGCCTCACCACAGCGGAGGCACGCCAGCGAGTGCTGGAGGCGCTGGAGCGCGAAGAGCTGCGCCGTGGCGAGGAGGAGCTGGAGCACTCGGTGGGGCATTGCTATAAGTGCGACACCGTCATTGAGCCGATGGTCAAGGAGCAATGGTTTATCTCGATGCGGCCCTTAGCGGATGCAGCGATTGCTGCCATCGAGCGCGGCGATGTGACCTTCACCCCCGCCAACAAAGGCGAGGTGGTCATTAAATACCTGCGCGAGATCAAAGACTGGAACGTCAGCCGGCAGATCCCGTGGGGTATACCCATCCCAGCCTTCCAGAGCACGACTAATCCAAGCGACTGGATCTTCAACACAAATGTCAACGAAAAAGAAATAGTTGTAAATGGCACAACATACCGCCGGGAAGAAGATACGCTTGATACGTGGTTTAGCAGTGGGCAGTGGCCATTCATCACCACCGACTATTTGCAGGATGGGCCGCTGGCGAAATTCTATCCCAACGCGGTGATGGAGACGGCGGGGGATATCCTCTTCTTCTGGGTGGCGCGGATGATGATGCTTGGCCTGTATTGCACGGGGCAGGTGCCGTTCCGTCATGTGTACCTGCATGGGCTGGTGCTGGATGAGCACGGGCAGAAGATGAGTAAGAGTAAGGGCAATGTGATCAACCCAATGGAGGCGATCAGCCAGTATGGCTCAGACGCACTGCGCATGGGGATTATCGCTAGCCGCTCAGCCGCTCAGCCGCAGGCCTTTAACACCGGCAAGGTGGTGGCAGCGCGCAACTTTTGTAATAAATTGTGGAACATCGCTCGCTTCATTGAGGCGCAGGTGGGGGATACACAGCCAGTGCATGTACCGACACCGCAATCGATGGCTGATCATTGGATCATTCGCCAGCTGAGCCGGGCAGGGGAGACGATGGAGCAGCAGCTAGCGCAGTATCGCTTTGCCGAGGCGGCAGAGACGCTGTACCACACGGTGTGGGATGATGTGGCCGATTGGTATATCGAGGCAGCCAAGGTGGAGCAGCACGCTGATATGCTGGTGTGGGTGCTGGATACGTGTTTGCGCTTGGCTCACCCATTTGCACCATTTGTGACGGAGACGATTTGGCAAAGCCTGAGCTGGCACAATGACCTCCTGGCGGCGGCACGATACCCGCAGACTGAGGAATATAACGAGTTGCAGGCGGCTGAATTTGGCCGGCTCAAGCGGCTCGTGACTGAAGCGCGCTATGTAACGAGTGAGCTGCCGGGCAATGAACGCTACACACTGCTCTATATGGATGACGCGCTCGTAGCGGATAATGCTGAGCTGGTGCGGCGCTTGGCTGGCTTGGCGGCAGTGGAGCATGCCGACGTAGCGCGGGGGCTGCGCCTGGCTGCCAGTGGCCGGGATGCTTGGCTTGATGTGAGTGATGAGACGCTCTATGAGCACCAAACGAACCTCGAGAAGCGCTTGGTCGCAGCACGCAATGACGCCGCTAAGCTAGAGAGCCGCCTGGCAAACGAGCGCTACACCAGCCAAGCTCCTGCCCATCTAGTGGAGGAATCGCGCCAGCAGCTGGCGAGCAAGCAGGCGTTGATCGAGCGGCTAGTGAAGGAATTGCAGGTGATAGTGTAGTGTAGTGTAGTGTAGTGTAGTGTAGTATTGCACCATAGACCGCTATACAAAGCAGAAAAGGCTACCATCGATGTGTGATGGAAGCCTTTTTGATATATAGAGATATTGGAGGGTGATGATCTAAGTTTTTGCACCCCAAATGACAGATGGTACGCTTAGTGGGGAGAGAGAAGCGCACGTACAGACGAAGGGATTATCGTGATAACGAGCTATAATAACCTGAAGCTAAAAGATTCTATCCCACGTCTATTCGTATCGCTCTTTCTTGTCGAGATCTTGTGGTGAGTGACAGCTACTAGAGTGTTTGTCGCATGGATTTATATAACATAAATATGCTGTGATAAACGGCTTCACAGCTTATCAAGCGAGAAAATAGGGAAGAGGGCTCATGCAAAAAGAGAGTATCTCGACATTGACACAAAACATACTTGACAGAAAAGAAACATCCTGCTACCATGAATATGAACAAAAATAGAACTAATGAAAATCACACATCCAAAATACACAATGAAACACACACACCACACTACTTCACCCAAAACTATCCTCGCCCAGGCGGCAGTGGCGGTCTTTAGCCTAGCGACTGCGCTGGGGGTGTTCTTGCACGATGGGCAATTTGACAAGATCACCACTGCGCTCCTCACCCTCGAGCCTGCTGCGCAGCATGGCCATGGAGCACCAGGCTCGGCTGAGCCCGATAAGCTAACGGCCGACCCGCACGTTCACCCACATCATGCGTCGCTGGGGCACAAGGCAGGGCATCATGGGCAGCACCACACGCCGAGCGTGCCACCACGCGATGATGAATATAACTATGTGGCGCACAAGCAGCGGGGGACGCGCCACGCCTTTGATAATCAGTTCTTGCCGATGGTTGGCTAGTTATTGATGATGATACGGATGACCAGCGGCGATCTGCTGTGCTCGGTAGAGCTGCTCGGCCAAGATAAGCCGCACCAACTGATGGGGAAACACCAGGCGAGACAGCGACCACACCAGGTTGGCACGCTCCATCACTGCCTCTGTCACACCATATGCTCCACCAATGATAAGCACGAGTGATTTGCCTTGCGCCATTGGCTGATGTAGACTGCGCGAGAGGGTAGGGGAGTCGAGCATTGTGCCACGCTCGTCTAGTAGCACGACATATGCTTGGGGCGAGAGCGCCCGCAGAATCTGCTGCGACTCCTCACGGCGCGCCGCATCGCTACTACGCTGGCTGGCTGGAAGGAGCTTCCACTGCAGCTGCCAAGCGCGGGTCATACGCTGCTCGTAGCGTGCTATGCCATCGACTAACCAGGGCTCGTGCCGCTTGCCAACAGCGATGATGGTGATCATGCGTTGGCGTCTCTACTACTGGACACTGCTGCAGTAAGACGCTGGGCGGTGGTAGATAGGTGAGTATCGCTGGTGTCGGTTGGATAGCCATGATGGAGCTGCAGCACCTCGCGGTCATATAGCGGCACGAGATGAATGTGAGCGTGCGGCACATCAAAGCCCTCTACCACGACGCCGACTCGCTCAGGTTGGAATGCCACCTCCATTGCGTGGGCAATCCGCTGTGCCACCTCCCAGAGGTGTTGATATACCTCAGTCGGGAGCGCCCACAGCGAGTCAATCTGCTGCTTCGGTACGACCAGTACATGACCATCACTCAGTGGATTGATATCGAGGAAGGCTATTGTGTGCTCGTCTTCATACACCGTATGGCTTGGTATTTCACCCTTGATAATCTTAGTAAAAATAGAATCCTGCATAGCTCTAGTATACGCGAAGGTGGGGCAAGAGCTCAAGGATATCTGCTGCGCGATATTTTCGTTCGGCAGCGCATCTGTTATAATGAGAGCAGACCACGTGGAGAGGTGCAGGAGTGGTTGAACTGGCCGCTCTCGAAAAGCGGTAAGCCGCAAGGCTTCGAGGGTTCGAATCCCTCTCTCTCCGCCATGTTTTTGATCGTATTTATCTGCGAGCTCTGGGCTGGCAGGTTTTTATTATAATAACGACGCATCGTGACGTGAGGAGCATTGCTTGGTCTACCTCTGCTTTGCATATGCTCGCCAGGGGTAATAAAAAGCGCACACCTCGAAGTGTGCGCATATGTTTGTGTGAGAAGAGAGCCAAGCGGCACAGGCTAGGTGGTCGAAGCGCCGGTGTTGCTGCTATTGGTAGTAGTGTTGATGTTACCACCAGGGATGATGGTGTTGATGACAAAGTTCACCGCGGCGTAGGCGAGCAGCGCCACCACAACACCAACGAGGGCGTACATAATCGTATTCTTGGCGCCCTGCACCTGTGATGAGTTACCGCCAGAGACGACATAGCGAATACCACCGAAGATGATCATGATGACCGCGATAGCACCAACGAGAAACAGCATGATGTTGCTTACCCGTGTGAAGATACCGGCGTCACCAAAGAGATCGGCTGGCTGGTCTTTGCCCCGTGAGCGGCTGGCACCATCTGACACGCCGCCGATTGCAGCGCTGGGCGGTGCAGCAGCAATTATCCCACCCCCGATGAGGGCAAGAGCACTGATAGATAGTAGACATTTTTTTAGCATAATAAACTTAGCTCCTTTTATCTTGTAATTATACGATATGGCGTTTTTTTTGTCGAGAGGAAAGCGGTGAAATTTCTCAGCTTGTGATATTGTGGTGACTCGCTTCCTTCATCTCTTTTGCCAGTGACGTCTTGAAAGCTTGCTGTTATGACGATATCTTGAAGCTCAACGTGAGGAATTGGTATGGTAGTGAGACGCGCTTGGCAGTCTACTCATTTATATTGCTTGATAAGGGGGAGGGGAGTGCAGGAAATATATGGCTAACGACACTGCGGCGAAGTAGGGATAAAATTGTATCTCACAAATGTCTAGCGCAATTGCCTGACCTATGCTACAATAACCAATGCACGTTGGTGCACAATCCGACACGCTGGAGGAGTACCCAAGTGGCTGAAGGGGACGGTTTGCTAAATCGTTAGTGTGGGGAGACCTGCAGCGGGAGTTCGAATCTCCCCTCCTCCGCCAGGATTGTTTGGGCTATGGCTATCGGCTCGGTGTTTTTTGATAAAACAGCCGCACAGTAATATCCACAGCTCAAGAATGACAAGCCAAAATAGACGAATGCTGAGGTTGCTTAGCAATCTATAGTTTTAACATAAAACACAGCACAACGAGAGATAAACGAATCATTGTAGATATTACAATGATATTTTTATTTGTGTAGAATATAGCAAAATATACAATGCTATCAATACATGCGAAGTATCATAAATGTCAAGAGCACTATCTGGGGTATGATCTATAAATGTACGATATACATGCAAGACTGGCGAGAGGGGCGAAGTATGGGTGTTGGGTGCGGCATAGAGCGTATGATCGCGTAGTTATATGGGTTATGGTTAATTGACCAGCCCGGCCATTATGATAGAATAGTCTTTGTAACGTAAATCTAACGCCAACCGACAAGGGGAGGAAAGAGCAGTGAAGATTAGACGTCAAAAACGTGGGATCGTCATGCGCATCGCATCGGTTGTGGCTGTGAGTGGGCTCGCTATAGGCGGGCTTTTTTATGGTCTCAACTCGGTGAACGCAGCCGGTCTGAATAAAAACTATAGTTATATTAAGGCAAACTATGCTGTGCCAAATAGCAACGTAGCCTGGGTGTCGCCCAACGGGGATGACAACAAGGGTAACGGAAGCGAGTCGGCACCGTACAAGAGCTTTGGCCGCGCCGTCACGAAGATTAGCGACGGTGGAACAGTGGTGGCAAAGAGTGGTATCTACCGCGAGCCACACTTTTTTGTGACGAAGAGGAACGTCACCATGCAGGCAGCACCCAACGCCGAGGTATGGCTCAAGGGTAGCGACGTCGTGACCAACTGGTCGCGCGAGGGCAATATGTGGAAGGCCACTGGCAACTTCCAAAACTTCTGCCACGTCTGTACGACCAACATCAAGCCAGAGGTCGAAGGTATGGCTGCCTACCCAGAGCAGGTCTTTATCAACGACAAGCCGCTGACGCAGGTCGGGAGCAAGGCTGAGGTCGGCCCAGGCAAATTCTATGTAGAGGATGCCACGCAGACGACGCGTAATGGTGGGCACTTCAACCCAGGTAAGCAAGACACGGTGAATTACTACCTAGGCTCAGATCCTACGGCTGGTACGACAGAGATCTCGCAGCGCACCCGCGCCTTTACCACAACAGGCGAGAACTTCAAGCTACAGGGTATTAACATTTCGCAGTATGCACCCAACCAAACCTGGGGCTTTAAAGACCCACAGCTGGATGACAAAGCTGGGCCAATTGCCATCTCCATCAACGGGAAGAACTCGCTGGTGCAAGATGTGATCGTGGCGCAGAACTCGAACTCGGGGTTGTTCCTCGATAAAGCATCAGGCAGTGTGGTGAAGAACAGCCAATTCCTCGACAACGGGGGTAATGGTGCTGGTGCCAACCGCATTGAGAATGCCGTGTTTGAAAACAACACCTTTAGCAACAATAACGCCGCTGGCTTTGAAACCAATGGTAGCTACTGTACCTCATGGTGTGGCATGGCCGATGTGAAGGTGACTCACGCCGAGAACTTCACCTTCCGCAACAATGTGGTGGACTACTCGAAGTCTGGCTCAACCAACTCCGACATTGCTGTGGCTAAGCGCCACCAGCTGCCAGGCTTCTGGTGTGACGAAGGGTGTATCAACACCAACATCGTCAACAACTACTTTACCAATGTGCAGATGGCGATCTTCTATGAGGTGTCGCACACTGGTATCATCGCCTCGAATATCATCGAAGGTTCGGGTTCTGGTATCTTAGTGTCGGGCAGTAGCAAGACGAAGATCTACAACAACTCTATCTCACGCACCGCCTACCCAATCCGCATCCGCGAGGACACCCGCAGCAGGGGTTGCAATGCCTACCAAGGCAGCACCTGTACTGCACCAGAGAGCTGGTCGCAAGCTAAGGGCCTGAGCTGGGACACAACGGGCACCGAGATGTACAACAATATCATCTCGTCGCGTGCCGCAACGGCCAAGGATGGCGACAGCCCATACTGGGCATACGGTGTCCGCACCAAGGGTGGTGCCAACATTGGCGGGCCAAAGGTTGGTACGAATGAGATGTTTGCTGGCCTCGACTACAACGTCTACTACCGCAACGATACTAATGTCGACAAGACGGTCTTTACCTGGGACTTAGCCCAGACCGACGCACCAATCGACGTTCTCTTTAGCAAGACATCAGACATTGCTAAGGATGGTCGAGTCAGCAAAGCGATCGACGGCCTCGAGCGCAACTCGCTCGACCAAACTGGCTCACGCAGCGCCAATCCATTCTTCACCAGCGAAGCTGCGAACAACAACGACTACAACAAGAGTAACTACACCATCAAGGCTGGTAGCCCAGCTGCCAACAGCGGTAAGGAGCTACCTGCCGACGTGGCGAAGGCAATCGACCCAAGTGGCGCAACTGTGAAGGCTGGCACCAAGGTGAACCGTGGTGCACTGGTCAACGCCAACATGACCGGTGGCGAACCAAACATTAGCAGCAAGAGCAGTAGCACCCCACAACAAAATAACGCCAATGGCGCAACGACCAACGGGCAAGCAAACCCAAAAGCGCCGGGCATGGGCAGCGCCAGTAAGGCTGACACTGCTCATGCAGCCCAAACCGCTGAGGCCGACACCAAGAGCGACAACAGCACTGTGTCGATCCCAGACGCTCACCTCAAGGCCGCAATTAACAAAAGCCTGTCTGAGACCCTTGGTGCACGCCGGGGCGCCTCACAGGACGTGACAGCGGGTGAGATGCAAAAGCTGACTGGCTTGTCGCTCATCCTGCCTGGTGATGCAGCAGATGACCGCAAAGCCACTGACCTCACCGGCCTCGAGGCAGCAACGAACCTCGACTGGCTAGCAATCGACGGCAACAAGGTGAAAAGCCTTGCGCCACTGGCTAAATTAACGAAGCTGACGTCGCTCACAGCGTATTCCAACCAGATTGAGTCGCTTGACCCAATCGCTGGCCTGACGAACCTCAAGCTTGTGATGGTCTCGGGCAACCCAATTACCTCGACCAAGCCGCTTGCTAAGCTTACACAGCTCAAGCGAGTCGCTCTCTCGGGCAAAGATGGCTTCGTGCTGGACATTGCCGACGTCGCAGCCAGCAAGGGCAGCCTGGAGTCGCTCTCGCTCTACGACTACAGCCGCAAGACCACACTGGCCAACGGTAGCCAACTGGCAACATTTGGTAGCCTCAAAAAGCTTCGCCTCACAGGCGTTAAGCTAAATGCTGCCGATAGCGCCGCCATTGGCACGCTCAAACTCGAACAGCGCCGCATAGACTAGGTTCCTCCCCATCAGCCAAGTCTGGTAGCGTATACAAAAAGCCGAGCAGAAATGCTCGGTTTTTTGGTGGGGAAGAATGGTACAGAAGTGTTTTGTATGATGCGATAGCACGCATGGTAGCTATACGCTTGTGAAGTAATATGGTTCCTACAAGATCACTTGGGGAGGGCTGTATGAGTGACTGAGACTGTGAAATACAAGGGTAGGGATAACAGACACTGCTTGGCTTTTCTCGGTATTTGAAGGGCATGTGTCTACCTTGTGCAACAAAAAACTCAGCATGCAACAACATGCTGAGTTAGTATTCTGTATGGTACACTCGGCGCGATTCGAACGCACGACCTTTGGCTCCGCAAGCCAACGCTCTATCCAGCTGAGCTACGAGTGCATACCTGGGAAACAAATGTTGCCCAGACCAAACTATAAGGTGCACTGGATGATACCAGATCGCTTATTATTGTAGCACAGAGGTGCGCTGAGGGCAAGACGCCGCGGCCAAAACCACTACTGCAGCCGCAGGTAAATAATCAATCGCTCAAGCAAATCGGGCTTGCGCTCGCTCATTGGGAGGTGAGAGGCGATGAGATCAACCAGTTGCTCGCCCACGTCCTCGGGGAAGTACATGACGATGGGCATGGCAAAGCGCTTGCGTGGGATGAGGGTAATCCAATTCTGCGTGGGCTTGGCAGTGACGCTAAAGGAGCGAAAGGTGTCGTACGAGTAGGCGCGCTGACCCACCACTACCTCAGCGTGGCTGGCGCTATAATTCAGCAAGGCGGCTGGCCGCTGCAGCGAGACAATCAACGCCACCGCCATGATGGGGATAAGCAGCGCAAAGGTGTAGGATTTAAACAAAAAGATCGAAATCGCGAAGAGCACTACCACAACCACACCAAAGATCACATACCAGCCACGGGGGCGAGTGGTGTCATTTACCTCACGTTCTTGCCAGATGAGGAGCGGCTCGGTGGGGTCGGGAAAGGGCGAAACCTGCGACGAATTGCTATTGGCCTCACTCGGCCCACGGCGAATCTCGAGCGGTGGATTAGGCTCATCAGTGGCCTGTGTATCGGCACGAGCAGTGCGCGACGGGTCGGCTGCATCTGAGGATGATGACTGATCGAATTGCGATGGCTGCATATGTTTAGTATAGCATAGAACATTGGCGAAAGACGACTGTTTGAGGTGGGGAATACACCGATATAACCTAGCCGACAACAGAAGAATCTATTATGAATCTAGAAGATCTCCGTTGTTCAATAGCATTCAGTTGTTTTTCTAGATCATCAATTATAGGAATAACTGTAAACTGCAGATCAAGAATTGCTTGATATTCTTCCTTATCACCTGCAGCTATGGCCTTAGATTCGCGCTTTGCTAAATAGGCAAGCACTTTTCGATGGTAATACAGCTTGGTAGATAACTTCTCAAATAAAGATTGTTCTTTATCTAACCTCCCCGGTAATGAAGCAAATACCTCGGCAGCACACCTGCTACCGAGGGTTCGAGTAAGCCCAACATGGCGGAGAGAGTGGGATTCGAACCCACGGTAGGGGGTGCCTACGCCGGTTTTCAAGACCGGTACCTTCAACCACTCGGTCATCTCTCCAGTCTCGCTTATTATAGCATGAGATGAGGCAAGGCAAAAGATGAGGATGACCAACTTTTGCGTAAGCCCTCGATATTATCCTTATCCCCCTTGTTTTGCAGAGCCGAAACATTGCTCTTTTTCTCCAATGTTGATTATAGATGGGCCAATACCACAACGGCTTACGCAAACGGCTGATGAGCCATTACCACTGCAATAACCTGCTGTGCACCAGCGGTGCGGAGGCAGCGTGCGGCATAGCGAATCGTCGCACCCGTTGTAGAAATATCATCGATAAGGCAGTAGGTGACCTCTGATGAGAGTGTACGGGGGCAAGTGAATGCCTGGCGGGCTTGCTGCTGGCGCTGGGCACGGCTGCTCCCTAGCTGCACACTGTATTGAGCGCGCGTCAGGACTGGCTGGCAGGGCAGGCCACGCAGCCGGGCAAAGGCTTGGGCTAGTAACCGGCAGTGGTCATACCCGCGCTGGCGCTGATGGGCTGGAATGGTCGGGATGGGCACAATGATAGTATCCGCCGGTAGCGGCGGCGTAACGGCATCGAGCAAGTCTGCGAGAGTGTGCTGAGCCACCTGAGCGCGCTCAAACTTGTAGCGGTTGATCAGCTGCTCCAGTGCACCCTCACGCTGCAGGGCGCACCACGCGGCGGCATAGGGTAGGGTGCAGGTTTGACACTGGCCAGACAGGGTAGGTTGGCCACATTCGAGGCAGCGGTAGAGTGGATCGCGAATGATGTCGTTTTTACAATTATCACAGAGCAGTGTCCCGGTGATGTTGCAGCCACAACAGGTATGTGGAGCGAGGAGGTTAGCAAGATAGGTTGGTATTGTGATTTTTACACTCATGAGGCCTCTCCGGTTGATTATACGCCATCGATTAGCTATAATAAATCCAGACTGTTGTCGAAATGGTAATTTGTGCATTAGCAAAAGAAAGTATGTGGAGGAAATTATGGCCCGGAGTCAAGATGATGATCTTTTGATCGGTGATGAGCTTGCGGCAGCGTTTTTGGAGGGCGATGACTCGCTCGCACCAGCTGCGCCAACTCACCAACCGATGAATCACGCCCAAGCAAACCCAATGCCTGCCCAGAGCCAGCAGAGCCAAACTTCGCCATGGGGCGAAGAGCCTGCTCAGAGTGAGGAAGACTACACTGGCCAATTGGCAGTCGATGTGTATGAGACCGAGACGCAGCTGGTGGTGAAGGCCCGCACCGCTGGGGTGAACCGCGAGGAATTGGATGTGAAGATCAATGATGGGCTGTTGACAATCGTCGGCACCCTAAGCAGTGGTGACGACACCGTAGCTACCAAATGGCACAACCAAGAGTGCTACTGGGGTGAGTTTAGCCGTACGCTGGAGCTGCCTGTAACGGTGCGTGAGGACGAGACGACCGCCGTGCTGAAGGACGGTGTGCTGACCATCACCTTTGAGAAGGTTAAGCAAGAGCAGGCCAAGAAGATCCCGATCCTGTAGGGAAGGGAAAACGAGCTTTGAGATGATGACCCCGCTGGTGCGGGGTTGTTTTGTGCTACGGGAAGTGGGTAATGCGAGCCTTGAGGCCTCTTATGGTATCTAGTTATATGTTCTCTATCTCATTTAGCAGAGCGTGAATATTGGTAGCAGAAGGCTATCATTTAGTATTAGCATTGAGAGGCTGGTGTTCTAGAGAAAGCTTTTGCAATAACTGTAGGAGAAATGGTAGTGAGGAGAAGGGTTGAGAGCTGTTGAGATTACCGATCTTAATCAGGGGGTTGTAGCTCATACAAGAGGTGGCGAAAGTAGTGGGGTGTAATGATTTTGTAAAACGGCTCCTAGAGTATATAGTTGAAGAAGCTAAAGAACACTAGAAACTTCCCAAAGCACCTCCTGAATAGTGCGATGGCTTATTATGAGGTTTCTGAGTGTAAAGTATAATGAGCGCAGTGTGATGATGATTCTCCAGCCAGGGTGAAATGGAATAGCATGGCTAGTGCTATGCAAAAACAGTCAGTGTCAGACGCCATCAGCAATAGACAGACTTTCTTGCGTAAGTGTCGTCGAATATATCCTCAGCAAAAAGTACCACTCTGCGAGAGGGTGGTATAAGAGAGTCAATGAAGAAAGGTGGTTGTGTTATTGCCCTTGGTTGGCACCGATGTTGACGACGACGAAGTTGACCAGTGCGTAAGCGATGATCGCCACAACAAGGCCGACAATAGCGTACATGATGGTGTTCTTGGCGCCAGTGACGGCATTTGAGTCACCGTTCGATACAGTATAGCGCACACCACCAATCACAATCATGATAACAGCGACCGCACCAACGATAAAGAGAATCACGTTGACGATTGTTTGGAAAATACCAGTACCTTCAGTACAACCTTCTTTTTCGCTACCAAAGAGACAACTTACTTGGTCACTCCCTTTAGCAGAGGTAACCCCTTTCTTGAGACCAAGACCGTTGTCGGATGCAGCTGCTGCCCCCACGTGTGGTGCTACCAGCCCAGCAACACCTGCAGCCAGCATTGGCACAGCGAGGAGTGTAAGCATAGCTTTTTTGATATTGATTTTCATTGTCGTATCCTTTCTATTGGCGTTAGTACTCTACTGTACTACCTGTACTATCTATATATACCAAAAATTTGCCAAAATGTTAAGAGTTAACGGAGAAAATTCCCGAAAAAGAGCCTATTTTATTGCAGAATGCAAGCGGAGTGGGCATGAGAGCCATACTAGACGTACGTATAATTGGCGGTAGGGGTGGATTGGCTGCCGCCACTCACGAGGTTATCAACGACGAAATTGACCATGGCATAAGCAAGAATAGCCACAACAAGGCCGACAATAGCGTAGAGAATGGTATTTTTGGCACCCTGGATGCCATTAGAATCGCCATTGGATGTAGTGTAGCGAATACCACCGATGACAATCATAATAACTGAAATGGCGCCAAGCACAAAGAGCATCATGTTAATAATACTCTTAATAGCTGTGCCAACATCAATCCTATTCTCGTTGCCACCTGCCTTGTTAATGCCATCTTTAATCTTGCTTTGTGCAGTGGTATCTGCAAAAGTATGCAGTGGTGTGAGGGCACTCACAGAAGGGGCGATAAAACCAACAAATAGAGCTGAACAAACTCCAGCACCGAAAATTGTTTTTGCTACGATATTCATATGATCTCCTTAGTTAAATTTATAAAAGATTATCGGTTATCCAGTTAACAACACTATATGACATGATAGCGATCACTAGCCCTGCAACTGCATAGAGAATTGTATTACGAGCAGATTTCACTACCTGCGGGTCGCCTCCTGCTAAACTAAAACGAAAACCAGCATAGACAATCATCAAAGCGGATATAGACCCAAGAATGATTAGTGCGGTATTGATGCCATTTTTGGCGATTGACTCGGGGGTAACACCAGCACCGCTTGAAGTTGCAACCTTGCAGCCATCTTCTCCATCATTATCAGTAGCATTTTTACACGCCTCATTACCATGAAGCGACTGAGTAACATTAACGTGTGCGTACGATGGTGCTGATAGTAGAACTGTGCTTGACGCTATAGAGCTAAAACATACACATAACACAGTACCGAGGTAAATAAATACAGTTCTTTTTCGAAGTTGAATCATGTACCAAGAACTCCGTTTATAACAGTGTTAGTGATGACAAAAGCAAGAAGAATAACAGCCAGGCCGACACAGGCAGCTAATAGGGCATTTTTTGCTCTTCGAACTTGGTTAGGATCATCTTGGGAGGTAGCGTACATAAACCCTGCAATAATGATGGCTATAACTGCAATAATACCACCCCATATATAAGCTACATTAAGAATATCTTTTATGATAGAACTGTTATGAGCACTGCTGTGATAGCCTATTTCTGATGCTCTGATCTCACGGAGTTTATCTGTTGTTGCGAAAAAATGTGTA
>CALBWN010000054.1 GCA_937974295.1 uncultured Candidatus Saccharibacteria bacterium | reverse complement strand
ATACGAGAAGCAGTACAAAGAGCTAAACCAGATATGCGAACTATTCAATGTCTCTAAACTGTACTATGATAATACTAGGGCTGAATTTGAGGGATTTGCTGAGCAGGGATTGCTGAACCCTGTTATGGAACCAGTAACATTAAACGCCAAGAACCAAACCAAGATGGCCGCCAACCTAGACATGCTCATAACCAATAACCGTATCAGTCTGATCAATGAGCAAAGGCAGACGAGCCAACTCCTCATGGTAGACAACGCATTGCAAGCGCTCGAGTCTCCAGAGGGACACGGTGACTCATTCTGGAGTATCTGTATGGGTATCTCTAATGAGGATGAGGGCGATATTTGGATTCGCTATTAACAATAATAGGATGATAAGCTAATGACCAATAACAAAGGATTATTGCAAAGGGTGTACGACGCAGTACTAAACCGGCAAGAGAAGCCGGCGGAATCACGCGCCAACTACCTGAGCGATGACGGCGGAGTATATTCATACAACGCTGGTATGCCATCATTCCAAGGTGGCAAAATAAAAGAGTACAAAGACAAAGCAAGCCAAGTCACAGCCAACAAAGGCTGGGTTTTTGCTGCTAACGACTTTATCGCTGAAGCTTTCAGTGGTGTTGAGTTTCAACTCGTAAAGACAGACAGGAACGGTAACCGTAACACGATTACCGAGCACCCTATACTCTCTTTGCTACAAAGCCCAACAGACAGCCAGCATGGTATGCAGATGCTATACCTACACGCTAGCTACCTGAACATCAACGGCGAGAGCTATATTGTGCCTACAGGTGAGAACACCGAAATGCGAGGCCTACCAGCAGCGCTTACCGTATTACCCGCTCATCTAGTAGAGTACAAAGTAAACAAAGACACCGGCGATGAGATTATGCGCTACGGTGACTACTACTGGATGAACACAGACACAGAGCGGCAGTTTTATCGTGACTACCGGCCAAACCCGGCTAGCCCACGCAATGGTATGTCTGTTATTCAAGCAGCAGCTGGCGCAGTAGACACTGACGATAAGGCTGTAGACTACAACCAGCGCTTTTTTGCTAACAGCGCACGGCCCAGCATGATCATCGAGTCTGAAAAGCAGATGACAGACGTAGCGTTTAGGCGGCTAAAACAGCAGCTTATCGAGTTTTACAGTGGTGGGCAAAACGCTTATGTACCAATGATCCTCGGTGGCGGGGCGTCTGCCAAACAATTCGTTTTGACCCAACGCGATATGGATTTTCTAGAAGGCCGCAAATTGAGCCGTGACGAGATACTGGCGATGTTTCGCGTGTCTCCAGCGCTGCTTGGTATGATCACATCGGCTAACAGGGCTAACATGGAAGCTGCCGAGTATCACTTTGCCAAGTACACATTGCTGCCACGTGTCCGGGCTTTCTGTAACTTTATTAATAAGTACGTGATTGATCCGTTCGACCCATCGCTCGAGCTTACCTTTGTAGACTTTATACCAAGCGACTCGAGCGTAGAGGCTAGCGCCAACACGGCAGCTATCAATAACTGGATGACGGTTAATGAAGTACGCAAGACATTAGACCTGCCGCCTATCGAAGGCGGTGATGTGCTGTATCGTCCGTCTGGCCGTGTAGAGATTGGTAAGAGCGAAGAGAGCGAGCCCGAGCCAAAGACTGAAGACAAAGAGCCAGAAGCGTCTGAGAGCGACGAGGACAAAGAGCAGGGCAACAAAGAGCAAGACGAGAAGAAACTGGCAGAGGAGGCCAAGAAACGTGCACGGCGAGAGCTAGCCACCATGCTGAAGCGCGCAGCCAATCAAAAAAAAAAGAGGGTAGAGAGGCGAGCCGCCGATAGATTCCAGCAAGGCGAGAAGCGAGTGGCGGACATGCAGCCGAGGCTCGATAAGTACGAGGCAAGCTTTAGGAAGGCTGCCCGCAAGCACTTTGAAGCGCAGCGTAAGGCTGTGATTGAAGAGCTAAACGAAGTTAAGGATGGCAACCGTAGCTTGGCCAAGCGTGACATTAACCCTGTCTATAAGCAGCTAGCACTCATTATGAGCGATGAGCAGTGGGATATTAGCTTGCAAGATGCGCTTATGCCGCTGTATACCACGCTCATGAAAGAGCAGATCAAGGACGCTTGGGCACAGCTGCCGAACTTTAAGCCGCCTAAAGACGTGCCGGCTATCTCTGAGTTTGTGAAGCAGCGCGCACGCAAGATCGCAGTGGACATTAACGACGAGAGCCAGAAGCAGATACTGCTGACATTAGCCGAGGGTATCGACAAGGGCGAGAGCCGCAATGAACTACGTGCCCGTATTGAGAATATATTTGGCGACATGAGCAGCAAGCGAGCAGACCGCATTGCACGCACTGAGAGTGTACGAGCGGCCAGCCAGGCTGATATATACGGCTGGGATGATTCAGACATTGTGACCGGCAAAGAATGGCACACCAAGCTAGGTGACGCCTGCCCATTCTGCCAAAGCCTAAATGGTAAGATCGTGGAGCTGAACAAACCATTTGTGGAACTAGGCAACAGGCTGGAGGTTACCACAACCAGTAAAGCAGGCAACCCTGTGACACATACGCTCAAGGTGGACTACGAGCCTATGGTAGGCCCACCAAGCCACCCGAACTGTCGTTGTGTACTCTTGCCAGTAATAGTTGACCAGTAATAGAATAAAGCTAGGAGATAAACCATGAACATTATTTTACGTAACAGCGTACCCCAATCGGTAGACGAAGATAACCACACCGTGCGTATCCGGTTTACTGATGAGTCTGTAGATAGCTACGGCACTAGCCTGAAGTTTGACGGCTGGGACTTTAAGCGCTTTATGGACAACCCAACTGTGCAGCTGGATCACTACAGCGATGCAGCAAGCAACATTGGCCGTGTCCTGGAGATTATTCCAGTACCTGATGAGCGGGCCTACGATGCTATTGTGCAGTTCGACGTAGACGACATGAGCGAGTATGGCGGTAACTGGGCGTGGGGCAAAGTGTCGCGTGGCTTTCTCCGCACCTGGAGTGTCGGGTTTGAAAACCTGGTAAACGAAGGGCTTGAGTACCTGAAGAACCAGCTGTTTGAGATTAGCCTTGTGGGGATTCCGTCCAACACAGGGGCTACCACTCGTGCATTAAATGATGGTAGTATATCTGAAGAGGAGGCAAGGGGCTTGATGAAGCGCTACTACAGCGAAGCACGCAAGCTTGAGGCAGCCCTCGACAATACAACAGCTAAACCAAAAGGGGCACGTATGAACAAAGAGGAACTACAAGCGGTAATAGCAGAAGCTATGAAACCATTCCAAGAGCAGCTAGCAGCTTTAGAAGAAAAGCTAGCCACCGAAATTGCACCAAAAGCAGAAGCCGAAACCGAAGAGGATACGCCAGCTGAAACTGAGCAGAAAGCCCCGGCAGAAGCTACCGAAGATAAAGCGGCCACAGAGGACGCCAGCACAGAGGTAGACGAAACCGAGACGATCAGCGATGAAGAGGCCGAGCGCATCATTGCAGAGTTTGAAAAGGAATTGGCCGAAGATGAAGGTGATGAGTCATTAGGTTATTAAAGTAACGATAACAAAGGATACAAAGTAAATATGCCTTACACAAAGGAACAATTGGCCGCAGAGATTGAGAAGCGCCAAGCAGAGGCTCGCAAGCAGGCTGAGGCACGTGCTGCCCGACACGCCAAGATGACCGAGCACAACAAAGAAATGAGCGAGAGCGACCGAGGCCGAGCACAGACCCGTGCATGGTTCGACGCTGTCCGGACTGGTAACACGCAGGAACTACGCCGCATCGACAGCGAAGTTGCTCGCGAGTACGCCGACATTGACATTGAGGTACGTCGCATGGGCCACCGTGCAGACAGCCAGAACGTCACCACACAGGCTGACGGTGGTTACCTCGTGCCTACTGTCATTGAGAAGGCTATCGTCGAGAAGATGGTGGACGTTGCACCTATTCGGCAGTTTGCTACCGTTATTAGCAACGCGCCCGCCAATCTCCGTGTGCCTGGCCAAGTTAGCCGGCCACAAGTAGCCTGGACAAACGAAGAGGCTGCCTACAATAAGACAAAGGCAACCTTCTCTGGGTTCGACATTGTCGCTAAAAAGCTTACCGGTATTGTGCCTCTTACTGAAGAGTTTCAGCAGGACGCAGCCGCGTTTAGTGTTGTCGAGCAGCTTTTGACCAAGCAACTCGCTGAAGAGATTGCCTACCAAGAGAATATTGCTTTCTTGGCCGGTGACGGCACGACCAAGCCACGTGGTATCCGTACCCGCAAGACTGCTTTGCCAGCAGGCCAAAAGATCAACATTGGTGCTAACCTTGCAGCGCTTAACTACGACGTTGTGAAGAAAGCTTACCGTGCTATGCCTCTTGGCTACCGCCGCAACGCTTTCTGGGTTGGTAACACTAACTTGGTTACACAGCTTGACACTGTCAAGGATGGCCAGGGCCGCTACATCTACACCCAAGACGTTCGCGATGGCCTGCCATACGATAAGCTGCTTGGTTTGCCGTTCGTAGAGGTTGACGCAACTGCTATGAACTTTGACGAGCTGTGGCTTGTAAACAAAAACTGTTTCTGGATCACCGACGTTGCTGGTATCCGCATTGACTTTGGCTTTGCGACTGGCGACTTTGAGAGTGGCCGTAACAGCCTCCGCGTGATGAAGCGAACAGGCGCAAGCCCGCTGATCGCTGACGGGTTCGTCATGGCTAGCGTGAATGGTGCTTAGTAAATAAAGAAAGGACACACTAAGATGGCACACATCGTATTTACAGAATGTTTGGACGTTTACGTACCAGGGGATCACCTGTACCACGTACCCCAAAAGAAACTTGACTACCTGGACATGCTGACAAAGGTTTACTTTGACGGCGAGCCACGGTACAAGATCGTCGAGACTCACGAGCAGGAGAAGGCCCGCGAAGAGGCTGCCTACATTGCCGAGCACAAGGCAGAGTGGGATGCGCTGAAGGCTGAGCTGATTGCTCGCTACAAGGCAGGCGACCAGTACGCCGCCCATGAGTGGGACTTGGAAATGTTTGCTGACGAGCCTACCTTCCCATACGAGCGAGTGCTCGCTGAGATGGAAGCAGAAGAGGCAAAGACTGAAGCCGCTGGTAAAGACGAGCAGCCACCTGCTGAGGGTGCTGGCAAGGACAAGAAATAGCCAACAGGCTGTGACTTGCGAAGGGGATGGCCTGGAGGCTGTCCCCTTTTCTGTTTATAGGAGATAATAAAGCTATGGCTATAGTTACATTAGACGAAATAAAGAAACAGCTGGGTATCACCGGCAACGATAGAGACGCTGAGCTACAAATGTACATCGACATGCTGCCACAGTGGCTGTATGACATTACAGGCGTTTGGTTCGGCTCGCTAAAGACAGAGACAGAGATACAGGACTATAGGCCTGTGGTGTTTCTGGACAATGTGTATATCAAACAGGTGTCGAAGGTAAAGCGCGGTAGGATTACCGACGAGACCACAGAGGACAGCCTGAGCGAGGTACACGGCTACAGCGTAGACAATAAGACCGGCCGCGTCACATTGTCTACAACGGGCTACAAAGACCAGTACGAGCGCACAGACTACGACCAGCTCCATATTACTTACACGTATGGGCTTGAGGACGTGCCAGCAGCCGTGAAGATGGCCGCTATCCTTATGGTGCGTGGCATGGCTAATGAGATTAGTAGCGGTGGCACTACAGTTACATCTGAGCGTGTAGGCAACTACCAGAAGACATACAGCGTGTCAAAGAAAGAGCAAACGCTATTAGCGCCGTTTGTGAGGTTTCTCGTATGATTAGCGCCAACATGCTACGTCATACCGTGACCGTTAAGCGCCTTATGAAGACACAGGGGATGGTGCAGAAGACGCAGGCCGTTATGAGCGGCGTGCCGTGCACCATCCTGCCTATGAGCCGTGAGAACAGCGTGGCGTACAATATCAGTGCTTACAAAGCGTTTGATATGTACGCCAACACTGACAAGATCAAGGTAAACGACACTGTGACTGATCAGGCTGGGCGCAACTACGCTGTCAAAGCGCTAAACCCGTATGAAAACTTTGACAATGTGACTCACTCACATTATGTGCTGGAGCTTGCCGCGTAATGGCTACTTACATCAAGGTTGATACTGGTAACGTACCGCAGCTAGGCCGTAGATGGCGCGGAGAAGCCTCTGGAGCTGTCCAGCGTATCTTGGCTAATGGTTCGGTAATAGTGCAGCGATCGATGCGTAAAAACGCCCCTGTGGGCGTTACACAGCGTCTGGCGGGCAATATCCAGCGCACGATTGGCAATGGTGAGGCGAAGATTACGCCGTTGAGTAAATACGCACCTGTTATCGAGAAAGGCCGCAAGCCTGGCAGCCGTATACCACCGTGGAAAAACGAAGACTTTCAACGATGGGTGCGGGCCAAACTTGGCAATGTGTCGCCATTCGTGGTAGCACGTTCCATTGCTCGTAAGGGTACGAAGCCGCAGCCGTTTATCGAGAAGACATACAAAGAGACCGAGCCACAGATACAAGAGTACGCAGCACGGGCTATAGCAAACGTAATAAGTAAGTTGGAGGCGTAACATGCAAAATAAGATCAGCAACAAACTAGTAGAGGTAGTAAAGGCCATCCGCGACGAAGACGACAACCCTGTATTTGCTGAGGTTGTAGACTACGACGACGGAGTAAATAAGTACCAGGGCTACCCTGCTGTGATGATCGTGCCAGACGACGCACCGGCCGAGCTTGGGCAAAACACTGAAGTGCACCGGCGTGAGGGCTTTAACGTCATTGCTATCATTCCTATGAATGAAGACGAGAGCAAGCGCGCAGAGGACTTTAAGAACATGCGCATACTATCTGGGCTTATCCGTGACGCTATAGACGACACGGTAGACCTAGACGGGCTACGACACCGCGGCAAAGATCGTGTGCTAGGCGTTGTGCCAACGTCTGCCGGCTGGAGCGTGGCAACCGAGCCTGTGATGGCTTTGGTGGCTACTATCAATGTTATAGTGCGCTACGACCACTACACAGGTAACTAGTAAATTGTTTATAATCAGGTAGGAGTATGAACATGAACAATAACCAATCACCAAAACGTATCTACTTTAACCCCGAGACCGGCACGACCGTTGAGGCCACGTCGGCACAAGAGGCGGCTTTAAGGTTTGATAATATGATTAAAGAAACGTTTGACGAGCAGGCTGAGCCAGTAGAGGCTGAGCCTGATACATCAGATGATAAAAGTAAAACGGAGGCCAACTAATGGCAAATATCGACTTTATCGGTCGGCGTATTAGCTATGGTATCGCCAAGGAAGCTACGCGTGGCACAGCAGCTGCTACCGCGGCTCACTGGATACCTCACTTGAGCGCTGACCTACAAGACAAGCACGAGAGTGCACTTAACAACAGCGCCATGGGCGTGATTGACCTAAACAACGATGCCATCGTTACGCAGATTTGGAGCGAGGGCAAGATTGAGGGTAAGATCCAGGTAGAGAGCTTTGGGCTTATTCTGCTTGCTGCCCTTGGGCAAGTCACGAGCGCTGCCGGTGCTAAAGCTGGCACGTTCAAGCACAACTTTACCCGCCTTAATAGCAACTTGTCGCCAAGCTTGACTATCTTTGAAAAGTCACCAGCTGCCGACCTTAAGTACGAGCTGTCGTGTCTTAAGAGCCTTGAGATTGACATTGTCACTGGTGAGTACGTGAAGTACACCGCTGACTTTATCGGCCGCCGGGGCACGCCTGCTACAAGCACCGTCACGTTTGTGGAGTCTGAGGCCGAGTTTACCAGTAAGTACTGCCAGCTGAAGATGGCCGCTAACAAAGCCGGCCTTGCAGCCGCACCACGTGTATCGATCAAGAGCGCAAAGGTGAAGATTGAGCGCAACACTGAGGCTTACTACGAGGCTGGTAGTGTCACGCCTGCTGAGATTCATAATAAGGCGTTTGACGTGATGTTTGAGTGTGAGCGGCGCTACAGCGATAACACGCTTAAGGATGCATCGCTTAAAAACACCAAGTACGCCCTCGAGCTTTCAATGGTAAACACCGACGACAAGATCGGTACAGCAAAGGATGAAAACCCATCACTTAAGTTTACCTTGCCAGCTGTCGTTATCTCTGAGTGGGAGCGCGACCAAGGGCTCGATGACGTTGTTATGGAGAAGTTCACCGTGCAAGGCCTCTTCTCTGCTGCTAACGGCACGCAGATTGAGGCAGAGCTGGTTAATAGCACCGCAAGTTACTAATAAATCAAATAAGGAAAGGACACCAACCAATATGGGCCGTTTATCACAACAATTTGCAACCAAAGTAAGCCTAGCCATGTTAGCCGACAAGTACGGCAAGCTATGGAAAGATGCTTACATCGAGATTGCACCACTAACCATGAAGCAGCTGCCAGAGCTACGCAACTTCCAGGGCGAAGCTAGCGCAGATGGCGAGCTAACCGACGACCAGACAGCACAATTGCTGCCTATGGTTAAAAAGGGCTTTGTGGGCGGCAAGATCGTCTTTAACGGCGAACTAGTAGACGCAGAAGCTGATGACCTGGACGATTTGCCAGTGTCCGCAGCCTCGCAAGTGATTGTGGCAGCGGTTGGTGCTACTGACCCAAAATAGTTAGCGACTTGGAGCGCGTCATTTACTACGATAGGCCGGCGAAGGAAGCAGCCACATTGGACTTGCTAACTCGCCGGCGTTATCGTAAAGAGTTTGGGCTAACCGCCCAAGAGATGGACGACGAGCCGGTCGCAGAGGTTAATTACATGATGAAGATATTCTACCTTGAAGACAAGCGGAGCGAGTACGAGAATAAAAAGGCAATGCGCCAGAATAGCAGCGTAAACAACCATGGCTAATACTATACAGATCATTATCAAGGCACGAGACCAAGCCACCCAAGAGATGGACAGGGTTAGTGCTGCCTCTGGGAAGCTTAAAAAACACCTAGAGCCTGTTGGTTCGGCCATGAAGCTTGTGGGCGCTGGTGCATTGGCTGCCGGTGTAGCCTCTGTGAAGATGGCTGGCGACTACGAGCAAGGCTTGAACATATTCAAATCAGTATCTGGTGCTACAGCGCAGCAGATGGCCATGGTGGCCGCTAAAGCGCGTGAGTTGGGCCAAGATGCATCTTTACCTGGTGTGAGTGCTAGAGACGCAGCAAACGCCATGACAGAGCTATCAAAGGCCGGTTTGTCGGTGAATGATACGCTAGCAGCATCAAAGGGTGTTATGTCCCTAGCTAAAGCAGGCCAGATTGACGTGGCAGACGCTGCTACTATCGCAGCCCAAGCATTGAACGCTTTCAAATTGAAAGGAAGCGACGCCGGCAAGGTTGCTGACGTTCTCGCTAACGGCGCTAACGCCTCCGCTACAGATATTCGTGGCCTCTCTCTAGGCCTCCAGCAGTCCGCTGCTGTTGCTAGCCAGTTTGGTGTGTCGTTAGAGGACACAGTGACCACACTTGGCTTATTCGCTAACCGCGGTATGCAAGGTTCTGACGCTGGTACGTCGCTTAAAACTATGCTTATCAGCTTGGCTAACCCAAGCAAAAAGGCTGCCAACCTTATGCATCAGTTAGGTATTAATGCCTACGACGCTAGCGGTAAGTTCGTTGGTATGCGGCAACTCGCCCAAAACCTCCAAAACGGGCTTAAAGGCCTATCTGAAGAGCAGAAACAGCAAGCGCTTGCCACTATCTTTGGCACTGACGCCTTCCGTGCGGCTGCCTTCCTGGCTGATTCGGCTGGTAAGTCATACGATGACATGTCAAAGGCTGTGGGCCGTTCTGGTGCTGCTATGGACTTGGCCAAAGCGCAAAATAGCGGCTTTAACGGTGCATTGGACAACTTAAAGAGTACGCTGGAGACTGTCGGCACTGATATTGGTATGAAACTGCTACCTCCTCTTACAAAGATAATTAAAGAGCTTGCAAACTCCGGTATCATTGAAGCCTTTGGTGCGGCCCTTACGGCACTTACCCCTATTATCTCTTATGTTGCCTCCCTGTTTATAGCGCTAAAAATCAATCAGGTTATAGGCTGGTTCGGTGGCCTCTTCGTCAAAGTCAAGGAAGCCGGCGGTGCTTTCAAGTTCTTGGCTGGCGTCATTAGTAAAAACCCAATCGGGCTCATCATAACTGCGATTGCCATAGTTATTCCGCTACTCATCGACCTTGAGCAACGTTTTCACATCTTTAGTAATGCTGTTGAGTGGATCAAGACAGCCTGGAATGGTATGGTTGAGTGGTTTACCGGCATCTTTAACGGTATAGGCCAAGCATTGAGTAATGTATGGCAGGCTATTACTACAGCCTTTAACAACGTGACTGCCTTTTTGCAAAACTGGGGGCCGACCATCCTTGCCATCATGTTTTGGCCGTTCTCACTGCTTATCGGGCTTGTGATTACGTTTAAAGACCAGATTATGGCCGTATTAAACGCTTTGTGGAGCGGTATATCGGCTGGATTCCAAGCTGTCACCGGCTTTATCCAAGCTGTCTTCCAAACCGCGTCTGCTATCGTTATGGCTGTGTGGTCGCCTATCGCTGGCTTTTTCGGCGGTGTGTGGGCACAGATCCGGGGCATCTTCTCTGGTGTCGGCAATTTCTTTGGCGCTGTGTTCGGATGGGCGGCTAATGCGGCATCTGGTGCTTTAAACAGTATTATCGGCGTAGCAAGCGGTGTATATAACGCTATTGCGAGCTTTTTCCGGCCAATCGGTACTGTAGCTGGTAATATGATCGGCGGTACTATTCGTGGTGTCGTCAACGGTATCATCGGCATGGTGCAAAACGGCCTTAACAGCTTTATCAGCATGATCAACGGTGCGGCAGGCATCATCAACAAAATACCTGGCGTGCATATTCCTGGTATACCTCACATTGGCTTGCCTCGCCTCGCCTTTGGTGCGAAGAACTACGCCGGTGGTGTTACCCTGGTTGGTGAGCGTGGCCCTGAGCTAGTCAACCTTCCAAAGGGTGCTGACGTGTACACTGCTACACAAACCGCGAACGCCTTCCGGAATAGCCGAGGCGGTGGCGGCGGTGTTACAATACAACATATGGAAGTACACAACGACGTTGATGCGCACAATGTAATCGAGCAAATCGGCTGGAGGTTAGCAAGAGGATGATCATTAAACTAAACAACTTTGTGATAAACGATCGGGAGAGTAGGTTTTACCTGGACACAGTAAAGGGTTTTGCCATTCCCGAGATTCGTACGAGTAGCGCCGTCTTGACTGAGAGAGACGGCGGCTACGTCGCCTCACAGTTCTACGGTATGCGCAAAGTGTCTATACAAGGGCGTATATTCGGCGAAGATGAAGCGGAGCTAGAGCAGAAGCGTAAAGAGATTATGGCGGCCGTGCGGCAAAGATCAATCGCTATTGAGTTGATTACTAACGCTGGTAACTCATACTTGGTAAATGGCCACCTGACAGATTCCGAGATGGATTTTGACCGTCTTATCAACAGTTCCGACTTTCGTTTTGAGTTTCTGTGTCCTGACCCTGTTATCTACGACAACACAGACGGCACAGCGCTATCTATACAAGTTGGCAAGCAGCGTGGCGGTGGTTATATATTCCCGTACGTCTTACCTGTTGAATGGCAGTCTGGTAGCGGTGAGGTTACGGCGCGCAACAATGGTAACACTCCAGTTAAGCCTGTGATCAAGTTTAAGGGCAGCATGACCGACCCAACACTGATAAATGTGACTACCGGCAAGCTTGTGCAGCTGTCTGGCTTTAGTGCGCCTGAGGGCAGCGAGGTTGTCATTGATACCCGTACCCGCAGCGTCTTGCTAAACGGCGGCAACATCTTTGACAAGTTGAGTGACCAAAGCACGTTCTTTAGCTTGCAGCCTGGCGATAACGTATTTAGGCTGGAGAGCGCAAGCGGTGCTGACACAGTAGTAGCTATTGTTGAGTGGCGTAACGGCTTCATGGGGGTATAGCATGGACTTTAAGCACGGCAGTGATTACGCATTTGAGCTATGGCACAAAAATGGCCAGAAGCTTGCAGATATTACCCACCTCTGTAAAAACCGGCGCTACTCTACTGAGCGCAACGAGGCTGACACCATCGAGTTTATGGTAGACCTACACGAGTTTGAGCGATACTGTGCTGGCATTGGTACGCCTCCGCAGTCGTTACTCTACCCGTTACAGACAGACGTGCGAGTAAAGCGTAACGGTGTGTACATTGTGGGCGGCCAAGTCACGTCTACTACCATAAAGATCGACCAAGAGGCTGATATTGAAGTACGTGTGACTGGCTACCTAAACATGCTTAAAGACCGCCTGGTAACCAATGAGTACCGCCAGACAGACGCCGCAGAGATTGCGCTTGACCTTGTGCGCCGCATCCAGAGTGATAGCACCGGCGATATGGGTATTGAAGTGCCACACGACGGCCAATATATGACCGGCAAGCTACGTGACCGTACATACAAGCGTGCTGACGTTAAAGATAAGATACTGAAGCTTACCAACCTTATTGATGGTAATTTTGACGTTAGGGTTACCCCTGATAAAAAGTTTTACACACTGTCTACGTTTGGCTCACCACGTACCGACATTGAGTTTGTCGTTGGTGGCCCTGAAGGCAACGTGAAGAGTGCAGCCATCGAACGTTCGGCCACGAGCGTGTACAACAAAATCTGGGGGCTTGGTTCGGGCTTTGGTGATGACCAAATCGTATCGGTGCAGAGCGACCCGCTGAGTATCAACGCTTATTACACCCGTGAGAAGGTAGTGACGTTTAACAGCGTGAAAGAGCAAAGCACCCTAAACCAAAACACCGCCGCAGCTGTAGCCAAGTACTCTACTATGCTTGAGATTCCCAAGATCACCGTAACTGGGCGCGAGTTTGATGCAAACTACATCAAGGTTGGTGACTACATACCGGTGCGTACAAGCGGCCACAGCATGATTGAGGGGCTGAATAAGGTGTACCAGGTGCAGAAGATCGAGGTACACTTGGATGACAATGGTTTTGAAGAGCAGATAGAAGTGTACCTAGACGACTTTACAGTGCCGCAGATCCAAGAGGATCAAGACGATGACTAGACTTGATCGCTTATCTGAAAACACTTTGTATGAGGAGCTGAGGCAACTCCAGGTTGACTTTAGAGAGCTTAAGTACACACAACCTACCTCTGGTAAGAGCGGTGTGCGCACATATGAAAGCGAGACAGGCCGTACCTGGGACTACGACGGCACGATACCTAACGGCTCACGAGAGATTACAGTAACATTCACCGGCAATGGATCGCAAACGCAACCCATCGTAAACGGCTACATGTTTATGTACATGGGTATGATAAACCAGGACGCGTGGAGCTTTCCACAATACAGCTCGATACAGGGGGGCTTGTATTATGAGGACAGCGACAGAGCGGCGGTAACAGTACGTAAGCTCATGGAGATTGACGAGTCACTAGCTGGTGATCCTCTGAAGACACGATGGAAAACGCTCATATTAAACACTGGTAACATTTGCCGCCTCCGCTTAAAGGTGCGAGTGCGTGGCACGTGCGCCGGTTATATAGAGGTAAGTGTAAAATGACAGTTGAGAGAATGAGCGAGCTGCCGGGCGAGAAGCTGGAAGCCTTATTGTCCGAGTTAGAGCGGGAGATGGCAGAGATTAAAGAATCGCAGATAATCAGTGGCGACAATATGCGCTTTACTGAGAGCAGCACTAACACCGTAGCTGACTGGCAAGGGCCACTGCCTCGAGGTGGGCAGTTCGGCAATGCTGGGGCTAAATTCCTACGCGTTACAGCCACCGCAAAACACAGCGAGGTGCTATTTGCTGATATTATATTTGAGGCACGGTATCCTGACGGCACACTGGTGTATGAGACAGACCAGAAGACAAAGCCGTTTGGCCAGTTTTTCAAGAGGATTGTACAACCGCTACCGCTTGTATCTAACCGTACAAACCAGGTAGAGTGGTTAGTTGGCGTGACCGGCACAGCTGGGCAAACCGTGAGTATGAAAGTGTACATAGTAGCAAACGATAATGCAGAAGTAGGAGTGGTAGAGCATGTCTAGGTTGGATATGATGACAGCTAACCGCCTTTACCAGCGCATCAACGCCTTGCGACGATTCCGCGACGAGATAAAGCTAGGGCAGCAGGGCTTTGGTAGCGACAGTGTGCGCACAAGCATCGTGCAGAGCGGTAACAGGTGGGATGTTGATTTGGACAATGTCGGGTTCAATGATCGAGTGGTTGATGTTACCTTTGTGCCCAAAGATGGTGACCGTGAGGAGCTACGCAGCCTCGTATACCACCTTGTCGTCAAGTCTGAGACGCACGAAGCAGAAAGATCGGTAGATCATCATGTGCAGCGATTGCGCCCCGTAGACGGCACACAGCGCTGGCAGATCGTGTTAGATGGCAACAGGCGCAATAATGGTATATGGCGCGGTAAATTCTACCTATACGCTGCCGGTAGGGGCTCGCTGAAGATTAATATTTTGACTACAATATAAACTGAAAGGATTACACATAATGACAAGACTTGTATTTAACCGAGACGGAGGCAAGACCGACGAGTACGGCCACATGATTGGCTTTAGCTGGCATATCCAAGGTGATGTGATTGGCGGTCTCGTAGTGACGCCTACTAGCGTTCCGGGCATGTCTGTGCGGGTAGATAGTGGTATTGCAGCCTTACCGCGTAATAGTGGTGGCAAGATGTACCGTATTTACTGTGGACTAGACGCGCCAGAAACCCTAACTATACCAACCGCTAACACGAGCAACCCGCGTATCGATACCGTAGTGCTTTACGTTGACATGAAGGTAACACCAACAACTGGTGTGACCAACAATAGTAATAACATGTGCAAACTTATGGTTGTGCAGGGCGCGCCATCAAGCAACCCACAGGGAGCGAGCGAGGGCCAAATACAGTCTGCCGTGGGCGCTGGCAACCCATTTATTGGGCTATCAAAGGTACGTGTGGACGCTGGGGTTACGCAGATTACCTTTAACAAGTGCGTCGATATTAGGGACTTTGCATCACCTGGCTTTGTTGACGGTCGCTTTATGAAAGATAAATCAATCAACTTTAAGGGCTACGGCGATAGCAGTATTGGCCGCAACGCTATAGACTGGACACAGTTCAATGAGAATAAGTACTCAACATCAGAAATTAACACCAACAAAACCTTTATCGACGGCAAGCCAATCTACCGTAAAGTGTTCAGATTTAACACAACTGGCAATGGACAAGAAAACGGTTTTGCCGACGGTACATTTGCTATGGTGGATAGCCTCATTAATTTTGATGCTGTCCTTAACATGGCTAATGGTGAGCGCTATCCGAACGGTTACACCAACCCGGCAGCCCCGAACTTGCAGTACTTCCAAGCAAAACTCGCAGTCTATAACGGTGTGCAACAACTCCGTTACAATACCAGGTCGGATGGCACAGCCCTAGTGATTATGGAGTACACGAAGCGATGAGCGAACTAACTCCAATGAATAAGTACGAGGTTAAAGAGGCTATCGACGACGCCATACAGAAGCATGAGGCGCGTAAAGAGAACAGCTTTGTGCCCATCTACGCACTCGACCTGTACAAAAAGGACATTGAGGCGCAGATACGCGAGCTAGACGGCGAGATTAAAGACTTGAAGGCTGACGCGGCAGACGCAAGAGACCGCAACCGCTGGTTGTTTCGTCTCGTAGTCGGTGCTGTGATCACCTCATTTATTCCCATAGCTATTGCGCTATTGAGCAGGGGGAGTGGAGGGTTATTACGATGAGCAAGGTACGACACGCTGTAGAGTGGTTGAAGAGGGATAAGCTGCTTAAAGCGCTATCAGTGGCTATGATATTTAGCCTGGCCTTTAGTGGTTATACTCTTTTTAAGAGCCTTACACTCCAGCCTGGCCAATCTGTCACTATAAGTGGCGGTGCGAAGGTTGAAAAGCCAGTAACTAGCATCACCAACGCCCAAGTAGACAAAAACGGCAATCTAGTCGTCTACTACTCCGACGGAGAGGCTCGCAATGTCGGTTCGGTTATCGGAACGTCCGGTAAAGATGGAGCAGACGGTAGAGCACCAACCGCTACAGAAATTGCTGTGGCGGTTAAAGCCTACTGTATTACCAATCAGTGTTCAGAGTCGCCCACTAGCGCACAAGTAGCCGCTGCTGTAGCATCATATTGTGCAAGCGGGAATTGTAAAGGGAGTGACGGTAAAAACGCATCTGACGAGCAGGTGGCCGCAGCCGTGGCGCGGTACTGTGCGAACGGTAAGTGCAAAGGTGAGACTGGAGCTACCGGAGCGACTGGCGCAGCAGGCTTAAGCGGACTAAACGGGGCGAACGGCGCAGATGGCCAAAGCCCCGTGTTAGCTTGTGTGGATGTTAAAGATAACTCTGGCAATCAAACATCATGGATAGCCTGGAAATATCCAAGCGAGCAGAACAGCGCGTACAGGCGTTTATACAAAATCGACCACCAACCTAATTGCATAACAATTTAATTAAATGGAGGTTTGCAATGGAACTTGCAAAACAACTACTTAACAAACACACTAAACTTGGGCGCGCAGTTCGTACTGGCCTACAGGTCGTACTCGCTGTATTGACCGCAGCGCTTGGCCTACTGGCTGTACCTGGGCTTGAGAAGCAGCTTTTTGACCTTGGTTTTCTGCCGAGCATGGGCCTGTTTGCTACCTGGAGTGGTGCTATTAGCTACGCCTGGAACGCAGCAGAGGGCCTATACAAAGCTTTTTACGCTGACGACGAGAGCACGGAGGCTAAATAATGGCAGTAGATGCAAACGCACAAGACTGGGCAAGCAAGCGCATTGGCATCTTTTTCCCTGCTGGGCTGTCTGACAACACCGAAGGTGTGCTAACTGGGCAGTGTGTTAGCCTCATCAAGTGGTTTTTGGCTGAAATGTGCGAGAATGTACCACGGCCATTTGCCGCTCGTGGTGACGCTAAAGACTTTGGCAACACTCTCGTAGCACAAGGTATCGCTGATCGTGTCGGTGACCTAAAGCGTGGCGATATTATCGTCTGGCCATACGACGGCGGCGGCTACGGCCACATTGGCGTTTACATGGGCGATGGCACTGTGTTTGAGGAAAATGTAAGTGCTAGCGGCCAGCGTACTGCTGATTACGGTGTTGGTACTGTCTACAGCGCTAACGTCTCGCCAATCGACGCGCCATGGCGTATTGGTGGCTACAACATTTACCGCGTCCGTAGCTATGTTGAGAACATCGTACGCACCCGTGACCGAAGCGATGAGGTAAACTACCTTAACGGTTTGTACCATAGGGTACTTGGCCGTGACGTAGACGAAGGTGCAAAGAGCCACTACCTAAAGCAAATTGATGCTGGCTGGAACTGGCAGCAAATCGAAGAGGACTTAGCCAACTCGCAGGAGGGCCGCATTGTGCGCCAACGCCGTGAAGAGGAAGCCGAGGCCGGCCGCAAAGCTATCCAGAGCCAGATCGATGAGATTAACCGCATCTACCAGCGTGTATTAGGCCGTGAGGCGGACGAGGAAGGGCTAAAACACTACCGAGGGCAGATTGCCCAAGGTTGGGACTACGGCGCAATTGAGCGCGATTTGCTTGCCTCTGAGGAGTACCGACAGCGCCAAGAGGCTATCACACGAGCAGCTCACGAGGCAGAAGCCCGTGCGGAAGCTGAAGCGAAAGCTAAAGCCGCAGAAGAGGCCAAGGCCGCAGAGGCTGAGCGCCAAAACCGTGCCGCTATTCCTGAGCCTGAAACGCCAGAGACTCCAACCGGGCCAGAAGCTAAAGAGGACGACAAAGCAGATGAAGACCACAAGATGCTTGTATCGATCCATAGCATGGTGCAATGGCTTGTAAACGCTATCCGTTCTATTTTCCATATTAAGTAGTTGTGTATATCACACTGCCATTGGTAAAATAGAGGTACGACGTTCGAGTTATTCGCCCCCCTATGGGTACGTCGCAGCCCTGGTTGTCTCGTCCTTTCTCTAACCAGGCAACATGCCCCGCCGTTTTGTTGTGTTTCCGGCGGGGCTTTCTATTGATTCGAAATAATCATGTGCTATAATTGAGCTAGTGGAGGGTTTCGGCCTTCCAAGTACCTTGGTTTCCACAACCACTTTACCCTCTTTTCAACCCCCTGCTGATGTAGAAGACAGCAGGGGGTTCCCATTTTCTAGCCTCTGATAACAGTAAAGTGTTCTTCTGTGTCCACGTATACCGTGGCTTTATTTATATGGTGTTCGTCCATTTCGGCCTCTATCTGTTTGGCGGCGTCGCTATAGTCGTACATGTCGACAATCTCGCCCTCCGACCTGAAATAAAGCACACCGTCTTTATCTTCTACGTGTGCATAGTGCATAAAACGCGACGTATACAGCACACCATAGCGTATTTGTTCTTTGATAGTCAAAGCTATATGTCCTTTCTGTTTACCTTTATGTTTCTATAGTACGCTAGCGTCGTGCATATTGCAATAGAAAAAGCCGACATTATTGCCGGCTTTATTCATTACCTGTGGAAAACTACAGATAAGCTTTTACGAGCAGGTATGTAGCAATAGCCATAACAATAACACCAACAGCGCTACCGATAGCTTCGCCCTTTGTTTCTGCTTTTAGAATTTTGAATGTATAGGCTACACCAGCCCATATTGCACATAGAAGGTAAAACCATACAAACAGCTTTACAAAATCAATTGTGATAGTCATTATATTTTCTCCAAGTAGTTACCATGATATGATGCTTTTTTGTTTGTGTAACCAAGCGCCATAAGGACGTGTCGGCCGAGGTAGTGCAAATACCGTACAGCGCCGTCTGACGCGTCCTGGCTCGTCTCGTAAGGCCGTGTGGAGTGTGAAAGCTCCAGCGAGCCATCATACACTACCCAGCCCCATTTGCCATCTTTAAACTGTTTTATTTGGACATTCACATTACTTTGCGGCGGCTTAACGTTAGCGGTATAGAGTGGGTTGGTGTACATACTCAATACCCGCTTTGCCATATCCGCACATTGTCTATTATCTACCATTCTTAAAACTCCGGTATGTTGTCAAAGTCAACTGGCCCATCAAATTCATCTGGCGTTGGTTGCTCTGGCTTTTTATCAATTGATGCTAATAGTTGCTCGAGTGTAGCACCTTCGATTCGGTTTGCTACCTCTTTTAGCTTTACCACTGTTACTTTGCTTGGGTCGAGTGTAGCACCCTTGCCACCAATAGCAGCACCAAGGATAGCTTTGCGGTCTTCATCGCTCGTCACACCCTTTGCGGCGAGTCGCTTGCTCACCGCTACAATCTGGCGCACACTAGCCATCGCTGGCTTTTGCTGCTTTGCCGCAACCTCTGGTGTTTGGCTGTCCGGGTCTTCGTCGCCCTTGCTGCTAATGTTGAATTGGCGCATCAAGTAGTACTTAACCGCTGCCGTTGCTGCCTTATTGGTAGCCTTGTCGCCATAGTCTGCTGCCTCGCCTTGCCACTTAACGACAAAACGATCATCTGGCTTGTCGGCGTTTACCACTGTAAATTCAAAGTGACATACAGTACTTACGCCAGAGCTTCCCCGGCTGGTCGTGATGGCGCTACGCTCCTGCTCGACCATGCTTGGAATGAGTACGACGCCATACTTACTGAAAAGCTCACGGAACTTACCAGCGATGGTTTCGTACTCGATATATTTATACTTTTGTTGTTGATTGTTGCCGTCTTTGGCAATAACCCCAATCTCGCCAGTTATCTTGGCAAGCTTTTGGTAAAGGTTTAACTGTTGTGTTTCAGCCATATCTTGTCCTTTCGTTTTATATTACGTTTCTATTGTATATCAACGTCGTGCATAAGTCAAGCAAAATGGCTGGTTTTATTCAGTCATTTGCTCGATCCATTCCGGCAGCGGCTCATCCTTATGCCACCGCTTCCATGCCGCAATCGTTGCCTTTTTTGTGTTCATTTTGTATCGTTTTTGTGATTGTTTTGATTTTTCTGCTATCTTTTTGTAGTAGTTAGGGTCGCTATCTAGCAGCTTTTTGGCTCGCTTCTGCCCTGGTGTCATTAAAATACCTCTTCGTTATTGTTAGTGTCTATTTTGTAGTTTTCAAATACCATCTCATACTCTCGTACCAGTTCAAACCGGTGCTTGGTATGTATACCCCCAGATAGATATTTATCAACGATTCCAGCCGCCTCATCGTATCCACAAGCAAACGTAGCGTAGTAACCGCGCTTTAGTAGCTCCAGCAGCATAGCCGCCTGCTCTTCGTAGTGTCTATTTGCCCAGTCGCCAGCTCTACGCACCTTATAGTCGCCCTCTCGCACCTTGCCACCTGTCCTACGGGCGTATAAATGCACATCCTCACGCTTTAGCTCGATGAGAAGGCCGTGTAGCCCATTCACAGGCTCTAATATCGTTAAGTCTGGATAACCACGCCCACTCTGTAGCCGTTTATTCTGTGCCGATTGCCCTATAGCCATCTTAAGGCCTGCTGCATAGTCTGTGTGAAATACCGCAAACGGCCATTTAATCTTTATGTGATCCGCTACTCGTGCGTGTATGCTCGCCTCTGCTTTTGCGCTTTTTGGCCTTCTCTGCATAGCTCTCCATCTCCTCTAGAATATATCTAGGCTTAAGGTTACTTGGCAATTTTTTCCAGTTCAGTGACTGTTTGATACGCTTTTTGAATAGTCGTAGATGCATTACTGTACCTCCAACTTAAACACGCTCGTGTAGTTCTCTACATACTTGGCGTCGTTTAGCTCTTTAATCTCCTCATCGCTTAACACACCGGACTCTTTAAGTTCTTTGACCAGCTTGTCTGCCGCCTTAACATCAACCACACTGATAGAGTCCATAGCGTCCTCATCCAGGTACTTTTTAAGCGTTGGCTTGTGATAGATATACTTACTAGCCCGGCTAGAGAATTTGAAAACGTAACCGTTGCCGGCGTCCAGCTCTTCGTCGTCGCCCATCCGCACCATCATATCCTCTTTGATATGTTGCTTCATCCGCCGTGCCATCGCCTCCATCTGTGTTAGATATTCATAAGCGATGGCAGCAGCCTCTGGTGTGCTAGCGTCTAGTTCGCATAGCTCGCCAGTGGCTTTGTTTACGTCTTGGATCATTTATAGCCTCCCCAATTCGTCTAGTATTTTATCTTTGAATATTTCAACGGCAGCATATACAAGTGTGACGCTGTCGTCGTCAAATTCTTTAATAAAAGCTACTGTCTTGGCCTCTACCTCGTCCATATCAATTTCGATGCCTTCCACTAGCTCTTGTACTTTGTATTTAGTTAGCAACATTTGTCACTTCCTTTGGTGTCGTATTGAGTTTGATATATTCGATCCAATTGTCTACCATCTCTTTGTGCTGTTTTGGCGTCTGGATCTTTATTTGGTAGCAAAGCGGGTCGCCATACTCGTAGTAGTCACTATCAATGTATGTCTCCCATGTTTCGTTGTCAATCTTTTTCCATTCGTTCTCGTCGAAAAAAGCAAACTCTTCAAATTCCGCGTGCGCCTCTTCAAATGTTGGCTTTTTGTTAAATGTGATTACCTTGTCTACCATTGGTATCTCATTGTCGTGCTCGCTGTATTTACTCAGCGATGATACAATATATTTACTCATACATAGCCACCTTTGTTGCCAAGATACCCATACGCTCACGTGGTGTTAGCCCACCTCGCATACCGTATTCTACGTCGCCAGTCATCAGCGCATCAGCTAGACACTCACCCTTTACTGGACACTCTGCACAAATCTTACGCGCATCATTGTAGTTGTTGTATCCGTTGTACTCATCAGCGTATGCTTTGTTGACCGGAAAGAAAGCTTCCGGGTCTGTCTGTGCGCATAGTGCGCTGCCTCGCCATTTATTCTCCATCTGGAAAACCTCCATAATCGTTTTCAATGTTTGTCATGTTCATGCCGATACAAAACGCCTTTATATCATCCATACTAATATCATCGTGTGTATCATCTATCATCGCAATCTACCAACCATAAATATTTTTATGTCATCAACAAAAGCTGGCGCATTAATGTCGCCGTCTTTGCCATCATAAAGAATATCGTTTAGATTCTCTACAAGCCACTTCCTGGTAATCTCCATAATCTCGTCTGCCTTCATACCATTGTTAGTTGACTTGTCGAGCACTTCTAAAATTTGCTGTTTCACTCCCACTCTCCCATCTTCTCGCCATAGTCAATTGTTAAGTCTATAGCTTTTTCAATGTCTGTGATTGCTTCAGCTAGTTGCTTTCGGTAGTACTGTGGACGCGCAAGCTCTTTGATAAGCCAGTCTTGCACTTCGCCGAGCAGCGCTACTGCCTGGTCTACAGTCTTTACACTGTCTTCGCCATCATTGCTTTTTAAATCTTCAAGCACTTTTAATCCTTTCTACGTTGGTTATGCGGTACGAGAAAATCATACCCTTTTGTTGTTCAAGCTTTTTGAGCGCCTCGCGAGCGCCTTCCGCTTCAGTCACAAACTCCCGTGGCTTCTCGCGTTGGCGCTGGCGAAACATGATTGTGTATTTGTACATTACATTTTTACTTGCTTGGTGATGGCATTGCGTACGCCGCCTGTGTATTGCTTGGCTTGCACATTGTCGAGCCGGCGGTTGATAGCGTCCACGATTGCCTCGCGGTCGCTAATCTCTGCAAGCATCTGATCTTTGTAGGCCTGTAGCTCCTCTTCAGGTAACCCGTCTACAACCTCTTGCATTTCAAACATCGCGGGCTGGACGGGTTCGGTGTCAAAGTCCTCGTGTGGCTCTGGGCTGTAGCCCTTCATAGCTTCTCGTGGCAACGCTAGGTTGTCGATCATCATGTCGTTGCCTTGGCCGATATGTTTCTTGTATTCTGTCATACTTTCCTCCGTTTGATGTTTACAGTGTCCGCGCAAGTGATCGCTCAATGTGTCGAACTGCGCCCACTTGTCGTTTGTTTCTTGCCCTAGTTTTGGTGTGTTATAGTTCATTATTCCCCTTTCTGCTTTTTGCTTTCAATTTCATGATACGCCAGAGAAAGCATACTAGACGCTTTTTCAATGTGCCTAATTGCGTTTGCAATATAAATTGGCCTTCTCGAGCTATCTCCGCCCAGTGTGTTGCCCATAAGCTTCAGCGCGTCTGTCATGTAGTATAACTGCTCGCTGTATGTCTTGAGCTTCAGCCTAATTTTTGCTTTGTTTGATGCCACGGTTAATCTCCAGTGCTCGCTCGCGTACCTTGCGTTGGTACTCCTCTTTGTCTAGTCGCATAGCTTCCTTGATGGCGTCCACTTCAATTTGGGCCTTTTCCCTTTTTTCCTTTTGCCTCTCACGCCATGCTGCGTACTTTGGGTTGCGCTTTGCAATGTAGTCTAACAGTGTCCTACCAGCGTACATGATGCAAAACAGCACTACAAAAGCAATCAGTATTGGCCAAGCAATCATTGGCAGAAATAAAAGCAGTAAGATAACAACTAATAACGGCATATTATCGTACCACCTTACTCGCTAGCCGTTCGTCAATGTCACACTGACAAAACAGCCAAACGTTAAATGATGCGGCTGCGATGAAAAACACAGCCAAAATGTTAAATTGTATGATTGCCATGTAGGCCAGCGTAAGTGACGCTGCACACCCGACTACAGCGGCGATTTTGCCGATAGTCGCAATTACTTTAGTTTCCATAATTACTTTATCCTTTCTTTTAAAAGTTGTTTTCAAAACCTGATTGTTAAGTTGCAAAGTTCGTCTTGCTCTCGCCCCGTTTGCTTATGTACTTATCATAGCGCAACGTCGTGCATAATGCAATAGAAAATACCGACTTTTTGCCGGTATTTTTTCTATAGGCTGTGGAAAACTTTTTAGCCTTGGATGAGGCGCATCTTTCTACCCCTGATAGTATTGCCGCCACGCTCCTCTTCCTGTAGTTCGACAGGTGTATAGACACGAACGTAGTCGATAACCATTTGCTGCGGCAGCGCGTCCGCCAAACCGGCTGTGTAAATTCCACGGAAGGCGATGCCAAGGCGCGGTTGAAACTCTATATCAAATGGTTGGTTTCCGGTAAGATCCTGGCCTGCCAGAGTGGTAGTTGTAAGCTTTTCGGCGAGAACTTCGCCGTCAACCAATATTTGCACTCGATCATCTTTAACCGCAAAGGCGTATATATGATAATCTGAAACGGTAGCATTTTGCTCGCGCTTGACTGTTCGCGATACATCACCGTCCCCGCCATATATAATTTCATGATTCAGGAAAGTGCCATTATCTTGCCATGTCGCGATAACACGTATAGTCATGCTTTTAAGCCAGCTTGCGTACCTCTCTGGAATAGTCGGGATTATGTCAAACATGGTTTGCATCCACTTTGTGTTGCTTGGCAGCTTCATACGGGCTTCAATATATAGAGGGCCGGTGAATTTATCTATAGTTTGAATCCACGCACTGTGATAGTCATATTTTTGGCCACCAATTACTTTGTCTTTTTCGTATATGGCCTTAATTTTAAACTCTCCATTGCCTTGTGAGATATTAGGCCAGCCGCCCATAAAAGATCGCCTTTGGCCCACAACGTCTGGCTGGTTTGACTCGAACCACTTCGATCGATCAAAGCGTGCACTGTCAAATTCATCATTAAAGATAAGCTGGTAACTTTCTTTTTCTGGATCGAGTGACCCGGGATACAATGGTAGGTTGTTCATTATCTCTCTCTTGATAGTTAAAGTTTTATTTGTAAAATTGCGGTCGTCTCCTACTATGATACAAGACAGAACAAAATACGGCCACCCTCGCATAGTGGCCGTATTATTATATGTTTGAGCTATCTACTTACCAAGCGATTCATACACTTGCTTGGCGTACACTGCACGGTTGCCTTCGAGCCCATAGCGCTCCCACTGCTTAAATCCAAGTAGGATACCTTGAGGCGTCTCATTAGGATCACGCAAGCGGGCCGCTAGGCTTGGATACCCGCCCTTCGCGGCGTCCCGCGGCATTTCTACGTTTACAGCCCATACGAGCTGCTCACGCAAGCCACAAGGCATATCTACACGCCTACCAGGATGCCACTGCGCCAACCCATCTGCTACTCCGCCGTCGCCTCGCACACCACACGGTGTCACGTAGCTTTCAGCGATAAAGTTACCGACGAGGTAGGCCGCACCCATCTTGGTAAGTCCTAGCTCACGTAGGATGGCCAGCGTCTCATTAATACGAGCCACTGACACCTTGGCGTGCGGAGAGGTGGACACTGTCCACGCTTTAGCTTCTGCCTCCGCGGCTAGCTTGGCTTGCAAAGCTGCTTGCTCTTTGGCTTGGTTTTCTGCGTCAATCTTGGCTTTAGTCTCGATTTGTTGGCGCGTCTCCACTCCAAGCTTCTCTAGCCGCTTGGCTATCTGGCCTTGCTGCTCTTTGCTTTCCGGCGTCGCTTCGTACTTTGTCGATGCTGCCGATTTGTTGATGTGAGGTACTGCCATTAAGGCTAATAGTATTGCTATGATTCCGGTAGCGGCTTTCACTCCGTCCGTCATCCTTTCCCACCTATAATTATTCTTCATAAGGCACTAGGTGATTATTTTTGTGCCTTCCATAGCATAGCAGCTGTTTGGAAGGCTGCAACAGCGCCCAAGAACGTAGCGGCGTATACCATGAATTTAGGAACTGGCACAAACCATACTGCAATACCAAGTGCGAGGCGAGCTACCAAGTCGAGGATGGTAAGCCCCTTTGCAAATGGTTTTGTAACCTTATTAATAATATTTGTGTTTGTTGTGTTAGTGTTTTTAGCCATTGATTTTGTCCTTTCTTTTAATCTTTAGCTGGTCTTATAGTAGCATGCACGACGTTGAGAGTCAACACTTTTTTGGAGATTTTTCAGGTAGGTGTACATTGTGATAAACGGGGGGTTTATCAAAATAAACGGGTAGGTGTACATTGTGATAAACGGGGGGTTTATCAAAATAAACGGGGGGTTTACGAGAATAAACGTATTAAGGATAGGATATAGGATGGGATTAAGGACTGGACTTTATGATTGGATTGAGGACAGGATTTACTAACGCGCTCACTTCGTTCGCTTGTTGCCGGCGTGGCCGGCGAACAGCGGAATGGCACGAAATAACAAAAAGCTATTGCATCTTATTATTGGACGTGCTATACTGAAAGTGCGATGGACGAATCAATAAAGCAGGGACAAATGCCGTCTACCGTCTATCGCAAGCTTTATTGGGTAGACGGTATTTGTTTCTAGAAAGCGAAAGGCAAAATGACATTTCCAGTTAATACATGTTACAACAGCCTTTACGGTGAAAAGGGTAACTAATAATGCTTAAATCAATCAATATTGACCTATTTCTGAGTGGACAAGCGATGGCCCACGGCCGCAAAAGCACACTTACCTGTGTGGCGCTGTACAAATTGATTGAGAAACACTCACAACAGCACGGGTATTGTTTTGCTAGAAACAGCACACTAGCCGCTGAACTAGATAAGAAAACGTCGACTGTCAAACAGTACCTTTGGTTGATGAAAGAGAGCGGATGGATTACTGTAGACTATCACATGGAGGGCAATTCACTTGTGCGGGATGCCATACGCCCAGTACTGGAAATTGATTTTGAAAATGCTACAGCGATGACAGCAAACGGCCAAGTCCTCACAGAAAAGCGGAGTATCGTTAAAGCACAAACATCTAAACCGCGTAATAAAGAGGCAGAGTTTGAAGCCGAAGACCTTTCAGATGTTATTGCTGAAGAGGCAACTATGCCTGTACATACCACAGAAGAAACCGAAGACAAAGCAGAGACATGCGACAAGGCAGATAATAATGAAAAGCCCAGTGGTTTCATCAAAGAGTATCGAGAGAACCACAAGACAGAAGAGCGCGACAAGTCCTTTATGAAGGCTAGCAAAGATCAGCAATGGGCATACATCGAGACTTTGCGTAAAAAAGGTGACCTTGCAAAGGCTAAAAGGTATGAGGAGATGATTACGGATGGTATGGCTGCCGAACCCGACAGCACGCCAGAGGAAGTAGAAAAGCCAAAAGAGGTTGCTGTGGCCAAACCACGAGAAAAAACCCGCGAGCTTACCACAGCAGAGCAATGCGCCCTACAAACAAAGAACATCGAGGCAGACAACTACGACCGCCGCAACAATGTCATTGACGAGGATTTGTACCACAAGCTTAAGCTAGAGGTAATTGCTGAATCAGACGCACGAAAAGCAGAAGAGGAAGTAGAGAAGCAGCAAAATATACAAGCGCAACAACTGCCCGCTAATACCACGGCACAAACCAGCGCAGTAGCAACCGTACAGCAAAATGTGCCAGCACCAGTATCCGAAAGCCCACTAGCAACACCGCGTACAAGCACCCGTAAAGGCTACGACCCTGTACTGAAAGCTTTCTACGACGCGGCCAAGGCGCTTGGCATCTCTATTAAGAACAATGCAACAGCACAAAAGCACGTAAAGCGCCTAGAGGATGTACGAGGTGACGACTGGTGTATCAAGTACTTTGACTTTCTACGTATCAATTACCGTTCATGGGAGTACAAGTACAAACCGGAGATTGGCAATGAACTTGACATGATCCATAAGGCAAAAGCTATCGAGAACGGTATGCGTCGTATGAGAGAAGAGCAACAACGTAAGTATAAGGTATACTAGAAAGGAAAGAAAAAACACAATGCCATATACACTTACCACCTATGACGGTGAAAAAATCGAACTAATGGAGCAGTCGCCCGACAAGATCCGCGAGCTGGCAGCAGACGCGGGGCTTGTAGCTATACAGGACTCAAAGGGTCAGGTGCACTATCTTGGTAAAGGCCGCCTTGCGAGTATCGACTACACGAAGCCAGAAGGGCCAGTAACACCACCAGCACAGCGCCTAGCAATGGGTGACCAGAAAGATAACCGCAGCGAAGGCCCAGAGGCTGAGGCTAACAGGGCTTGGCGCGATGAGTGCGGGCATGACTACAAGCGTATGGCTAATAAGCAAGAGCGTGAAGCTTTCATCAAAAAGTGGCTTGAGGAGAACACCCAACAATAAAGTTGGGTTTTTCTTTAAAAAAGTGTTGACTTTCTAACGTCGAGCATGTATACTGAAACTATCAACAACTTAAGGCGAAAGGACAATAGCCAAATGAGTATCATCAACACAATCAAAAACTTTATCGCTAGGCGCAAGCAAGAACAGCAAGAGTGGGACGACGTAGACCAAATGCTAAACGAAGCGCTGGTAGACACTTACCTGGAGAAGATGTAACATGTCGGGCAAAACTGAAACTACAGTAAAAGCAATCCTTGAAGCACGCGATAACAACGGTACGTGCAAACACTGTGGCCGTAAGATCCAGCTTTACAAGTACAAGATCACACCAGCTATGGTTTACATGCTGAAGGATATGGGGCGCATTACAGCACGCCAAGCAGCAGAACACCAAAGCAACCCGCGCCACGTTGACTCTGGCGAAATTGACCGGCCATTTTCTGTACGCACACAAATGACCAAGTTGCGTCTCCACGGGCTAGTAGCAAAGGTAAAGGATGCCAAAGGCAAGCACATCCCACGCACTTGGACTGTAACCAAGAAAGGCTGGAAATTCCTCGCTGGCAAGCCAGTACAGGCACGCGTAACCGTCTATAACAACACCGTGCTTGGCCACTCTGGCGGGCTGTGTGTGATCGATCAGATTGCCGGAGCGTCTGGCGATTACATTGTTGAGCCTATTACTGAGGACGAGAGCAAGCAGCTGACAGCCACAAAAGGCCAAGCCGCTAAAGATAAAGCCAAAGAACTAGGTTTGTGCTAATATACAGATAAGGGCCGTGCAGCTTGTCCCACGCGGCCCTTATCATTTTAGAAAGGATACTATGAAGATCGAGCACATCAATATAAACCAGCTAAAGTTTGACGAGAGAAACCCCCGCATTATCGATAAGGATGAGTTTGCGGGGCTTGTGTCGTCTATAAAGACGTTTGGCCTCGTCGACCCTGTAATTATCAATCACGACAATACAATCATTGGCGGCCACCAACGTACACGAGCCGCCCAAGCTGCTGGCCTTATTGAAGTGCCTTGCATCCGCCTAAACCTAGATGAGCACGACAAGATCAAACTAAACGTGCTACTTAACAGCCAAGCCATTAGCGGCCGCTATGACGAGCTAAAGCTTGAAGAGATTCTAGATGAACTAAAATTTGACCAAGACTACCTGGAGCTACGACTAGACAAACTAGAGATTAAAGACCTAGATACCGAACGGCTCATATCGCCAAGTGGTACGAAGCTAATGCCTGAATCCGTCATAGACGGGCGCAAGCTAGACTGGATAAAAAGCGATGAGTTGTGGGCAGAGTCGGGAGTAGACACCGGAGAACGTAGCCCCACGCTGTACCAAACGCTGTATGAGTGGTTTTGTCCGCAAGGTGGACTCATTATGCATCTTAACCCAACAAACGGCGCACCGGGCCTTGTAGCGGCTAAAAACGGCTACAACTTTATTGGCCTACAAGCGAACGATGCAGATTTAGAAGCTGAAGCGGGCGAGATACTCACGCCAAATGATGGCGGGCTAGCCTACGTGAACGGTGACATTACCGGTTACTTTATTGATCACCCAGACAAGACAGTAGACTTGGTGCTGTATGACATGAATACAGAAGATAAGCACAGCGACCTGCTACTGTCTGACTTAGCCAAGAAAATGAAGCCTAACCGTTTTATCATCGCCATTGGCAACTACGAGCGTGTGGACGTAAAGAACGGCGGCGCAATCAATGACGTGCCATACCTCACTAAAAAATATATCGACGACTACAACGGCCAAGTCGACCTATACAACCACATTATCTTTATAGAGAACACAGACACGAGCAAGTACGCCGCCAAAAACTTTAACAACGTACGCAAAGTGGCCCGTATCCATACAGATGTAATGGTATACACTAACGGCGATCCAGACAAAGCGATCGACGACTTTGCCGTTATCGACTTTTCCACAGATAAATAGCAAAAAACATTTATTTTTCTATTGTTTTTCGTCGTGCATTTGCTATAATAAGAGCAGATAAGTAAGACGAAAGGATACTAAACAGGACGAGAAACAACTATTACACATAACACAACTAAACTTGAACATTAAAAATTAGGAGTAAAGACCATATGGCCAATTTACAAAACCGTATTGAAGACCGCAACAAGGTAATGCGTGCAGCTATGATGTACATGGCGTGCGAAGCTGCTCGTACTATCTTACTTGAGCAAATAAACAACAAAAACAGCAAGGTTGATTTGACCGCAGAAGACATTGTAGACCTTGCAATCATGCAAAACCGTGCGACTTGGGCGCTCGAAGCCTCTCATGTCATTGATGACATTAAGGCAGACTTGAGAAAGCGCAAGAAAATCCAAAAGCTCGCACTTGAACAGCAATAGTAAACAAAAGGGGGAAAATGGAAGTAGACCCAAAGATGCGCGCCCTCATGCTGATCGTAGCAGACACTGTGATTGAAGGCTTTGGCAAAGACAAAAACGACTTGCCAGAAGTAACAAACGCAGAAGAGCTATTTGAACAGCTGATGGCGTACACAGCAGCGCATGGACGCGAGGCGGTAGCCCGTGTTCGGCGCGACATTGAACAAATAAGAAAGGGGGCAAATGATGGCAACAAATAGCCAAGTACTAGACATTCGCGACGGCCTCGTAAAATCGGGGCTCGAGATTACAGATGCCGAGCAGCTTATTAAGGCTTACGGCGCACCATTCACTGAGGTTGGTGAGATTCTCGCTACCTACAAAGACATTGTGGTAACTGACGTATCGCAAAAAGAGGAGATGCAGAAAGCTCGTAAGATGCGGCTTGCACTCCGCGGCCAGCGTGTCAAGATCAAAAAGACACATGACTTTTTGAAGGCAGACGTATTGAAGCAGTCAAAGGCAATCGATTTTGTAAACCGTGAAGCGGCAAAGATTATCGGTGAAGCTGAGAAGTATCTCGAAGACCAAGAGAAGTTCGCCGAGAATCTTCTGAAAAAGCAGAAAGAGGAAAAGCTGGCAGAACGGCGTGCCAAGCTAATGATGTACACAGATGACATTAGCTTGTACGAGCCAACACTCACGAGTCTGAGCGATGAGAAGTTCGAGCAACTACTCGCGCAGCTGAAGCAGGCCAACGAAGATGCCAAGGCAGCAGCAGAAGCTGAAGAGGCCAAACGTAAGGCAGAAGCTGAGCGAGCGGCTAAAGCGGAAGCTGAGGCCGCAGAGGCTAGGCGCAAGCAAGCAGAGGCAGAAGCAGAGGCCGCACGACTCCGCGCCGAAAAGGAAGCAGAGGAGCGCGCCAAGGCTGAGGCAGAAGCTAAAGCAGCCGAGGAAGCTCGCAAGGCGGCAGCAGCGCCAGACAAAGAGAAGATCATGGCCGCTATCGACGCAATCGAGTTTAAGGTGGAAGGCCTCACAGACCTACAGGCTATGGAGTTTGCCGAGAAGATCGCACAGCATCTCGAAACAGTCAAAACTAATTACAAGATTAAGGCAGGTAATCTATGACGGCTAATGAGTTTAAAGAGCAGGTAATGGCGCTTGGCTATAGTGTTGAGCATACTAGTAGCGCATATTACGTTGTAAAAGATGGTAGCACACACGCTGTAGTGTCGCGATCTGTGATGTTTTCTGTCGATACGTATACGACGACAATGTCAAATAATAACTACGAAGATAGCCTATCTCTCATGGCTTTGCTGTTTGAGTTTGCGACTACACCAATCGAAGATCGCGAAGATTACAACTACCGTGTATACACTGTGTTTGAAGAAAATGGGAGCGTCGGGCACAAGCTGTATGTTACGGGCTATGGCGATGACGGCGAAAAGTTAGCGCTCGATGTTGATATTATCGAAGCGCTGAGCCACCCAAAGGCAACAGCTGAGATAATCGCAGATCGTGTTAGTAAAATCACTGGTAACAAGTTCGAACTTGAGAAGGTAGAAAGATGACGATCAGTGAACTTGAGCAGCAGCTAGCCAGCATGGAGCTTAAGCTTTATACCGGTGACGAGCACTATTACTACGTTGATGATTTAGATGATCATCGCTATGCTTATATAGATAAGAATGGCAGGTTTGTCATTGATACCGACACTAATTGGTTTAAGGCATTGCAGACCAATAAACGCAAACGCCTATTTAACCTACTCATGGAGTTTGCCGCTACACCACTCGATAAGCGACAGAACATAAAGTACTACGTGAGTGTTGAGTATCAAGGTTACTTTGGTAAAAATCGTGTCTTCTGGGTGTCTGAGTATAATACATTCGCAGAAGACTACGAGCTTTCATCGAAGTACCAAGACGCTGCCAAACTCGACGAGGAAGTAGCCGACAAGATAATAGGCATGCTACCGCCAATAGCAGCGATTAAGAAAACAAAAGTAGCCGTAGAGTAGAAAGGATAAACAAAATGGCAAAAGGCTTTAGCAAAGCAGTGGTGATGGGCAACCTAGTTCGTGACCCTGAAACAAAACAAACAAACAGCGGGCACAGCGTAACCAGCTTTATGCTCGCAGTGAACGGTCGAAACGATGACGTTGCGTATATTGATTGTACAGCCTGGAATAATGGCGGCGAGACGATCGCGCAGTATCTCCACAAGGGCGACCCACTGCTTGTATCTGGCCGGCTTAACCAGAGCCGCTGGCAAGACAAGGACGGCAACAACCGTAGCAAGATCGATGTGGTGGTAGATGAGTTTGCTTTCATCGGCGGCAAGAGCGATGGTAGTAGCACACAAACAGCGCCACAAGCCAACTACGATGAGCCAGCGCCAGTATCTGACATTAACATCGCAGACATTCCATTTTAGTAGATAGGCAAAACAAACATGGACTACGAGACAGTAGAGATAAAGTACCGAGATGAGGAGACAAAGGGTATCGGTGTACCAGCTGGCGTGTGGGTAGCGCGCCGGCTGAGCAACGGCGAGGTATTTAGCTACGGTACGCTCGAAGGCTTAAAACAAAAGGCGGTTGCACGACGTTACAACTACATTGTGTATCGCAAAGATAATAAGCTAGGTGGGTATATCGCAGACGAAGTATTTGACTGTACAAAAGGGGTACTTGGCAAAGACTGGCACAAGGTGTAGAATATTTGGTAGCTGTGTGTGGGCGCAGCTGCCAGATTCCTCCTTTATGGTGAGACGCAGCAATTGTTGCGTCTCTTTCTTTTGGTGTATAATGTGACCATGGCAAAGACGAAGAAACGCGGCCTAGATGCAAAAAGCGACACTGAGACGAAAGTGCCGCCAGTTAAGCGTCTAGATATAACAAACAACGACATTAGCAGTGGCGAGATTACAGATATGCGTTTGGAGATGGTGCTAACGCAGATCCTAAACGGTGCGCGCACATCCATCATCAAGCAGACAATCAAGCAGCAGTGGGGTATTGGCGAGCGCCAAGCACAAAAGTACATTGCAGCAGCCAAAAAGCGCATTATAGCCTCATATGAAGAGCAAATGCCAGAATTTGTACAAACGCAGCTTGAGAAGATCAACCACGTGTACTACGAGTCTATGAAGAACGGAGAAAGGGCAAACGCACTAGCAGCACTAAAGCAAGCCGCACAGCTTGTAGGAGCTGAAGCACCGACTAAGTCGGAAACAACAGTTAAAATATCTGGTGCGATAAAGGGTATGAGCGATGACGAACTTACAAGAATCATCGAGGGAGTTGCTGGAACTGAAAGCAGCAGCAGCGATGGAGCTGATCGAGCGAAGAGCAGTCAATGACTTTAATTACTTTGTGAATCATGTATTTGCCCTCTCATTCCAAAGCGACTTTGTGAGTGGGCAGTACGTTGCTGACGTGTGTGCTCACATGGACAAGCACCCATACGCTATGTATATCACAGGCCGTGGCCACTTTAAGAGTACGCGCCTGTACGCTCGTCTCATGTGGCACTTATTGCGCTTTAAGAGAGAGAAGCGACGCAGCCCGGTAGAGGGTTGGTACTTTAGCTACAACAGCGAGCTAGCAGCTTACCACTTATCCAAGGTGCGTAGCCTCGTAGCCATTAATCCATTTTATTCAGAGCTGACCAACTACAAGAGCCAAACAGACTCTGTGCTTGGTTTTGCAAAGGTAGGCCCAAACCAAACACTCGACAAAGCGCCCAAGTTCCTCGTAAAGCCCGCCGGCCTCCTCGCCTTTAAGCGTGGTATCCACGCCAATCTTATTTACGTAGATGACCCGCTAAAAGACCCCGAGAATAAGCTAAAGCCTACCGTCATTCGTAAGATTAACCGTATCGTCTCCACAGAGCTACTGCCTATGGTAAACAAAGGCGGTGAGTGTTACGTTGTTGGTACGCCACAGACAAACGATGACTTTTTCTTTGATAAAGGGTTAAGCACACTCTTTGCCCAATGGTTTACGCCGGCCATTCTAGATTGGAAAGCAGAGAAGGTGTTATGGCCAGACTTTTATACATTCGATGACCTTATGAAGATTAGGGCCGCACAGGGCGACAAGACATTCAACCAGGAGTATATGGCGCAGCCTGTCTACAACGAAGACAGCTATATCAACCGCGAAGCCCTCGAGAGCGTAGCCACTGAGCTGTGCTGGAAAAAGAAAGATTGGAATAAAGCACTAGCCGACGCTGTAGTTGTAGGCGGCTTTGACATTGGCAAGAAACGCCACCCAAGCCACCTAGCGCTATTCATCAAGAAATATAGCGAGACAGAAGACGGCGACGAGATTATAAGCTACCGCCAAATATACTCATTCTGGATGGACGGCTGGCAATACGA